>JBJTOG010000147.1:0-5353 GCA_046074425.1 Actinomycetota bacterium | reverse complement strand
TGAGTGCTAGGGCTATAAAAAGGAATGATCCGCCCCAAATAAGGCCAGAGATTAGGTATTTCAGGAGCCAGGGTTTGGCTGCGGCGCTCATTTAGGTCCTGACTATTGGTTGCTCGGGATGTTTCAATTCTGCCCCATCCCTTATTGCTGGCTAGCCAGAAATGGCGACTCTGGTATATTTGTATCACTATGAAAAATTCCTTGATTTCCAACAGGTTCGCGCAAATTGCAGTTTTGGGTCTGGTAGCTGTGGGGTTGGTAAACCCAATCTCGGCTTCAGCATCCCCGCTAGTTGGCGAGGCAAGGTTTGCCGCCACCTCGAACTCGAGCACTGTTGCGAATTACATAGTGATTTTCAAGGACTCTGCCAACTTGGCGACCGAGACCAGCAAGCTAAATGCTGCCGGAATCGCTGTAGGTAGAAGGTACGAAAACATTTTCAAAGGTCTTACAGCAGAAATGAATTCTGCCCAGTTGAATGCTCTTTCTAAGAACCCGCAGGTTCGGCTTATCGAAGCTGATCAGGTTGTGAGCATAGATGCCACACAGAATACTGCAACTTGGGGTATAGACAGGATTGACCAGACTACGGGTTTAAGCACGACCTATGACTACACCTCTACAGGGAGCGGTGTTAAGGCTTATGTAATTGATACTGGAATTCTTGCGTCTCATTCCGAATTCGAAGGGCGGGTAATTTCCGGGTACACCGCTATTACTGATGGCAGAGGAACCACTGATTGCAATGGGCACGGAACTCACGTTGCTGGAACAATCGGGGGCAAAACTTACGGTGTAGCCAAAAGCGTGACATTGGTTCCAGTTAGAGTTTTGAATTGTCAGGGATCAGGAACAAACTCTGGTGTTATTGCCGGAATGGATTGGGTCGTTGCAAACGCAACCGCCCCAAATAAATCAGTTGTAAACATGAGTCTGGGTGGAGGTGCCAGCCAAGCAGTAGATGATGCAGTGAATCGCCTGGTTACCAAAGGCGTTACAACCGTTGTAGCAGCTGGAAACTCGACAGCTGACGCCTGTACTGCTTCTCCAGCTAGAGCTTCCGCTGCAATTACAGTGGCGGCGAGCGATCGCACGGACACACTCGCTACTTTTAGCAATTTTGGAAATTGTGTGGACATTATTGCTCCGGGCGTAAGCATCACAAGCGCTTGGCCTTCGTCAACGACGGCAACAAACACAATCAGCGGAACTTCAATGGCCAGCCCCCACGTTGCTGGAGCTGTGGCATTGATTTTGCAACCCGGAGCGGGAAAAACCCCGTCGGAAGTCGATTCTCAGTTGAGAACTCAAGGAACACCAAACGTTATTGGAGGAAACCTGAATGGCACTCCAAACATTTTCCTGTTTACAAATCCAAATGGCATCACCGTTACTTCTACCCCTGAGCCAGGTGCTGTTTCGGGCCTGAGGCTCTCAGCGCAGAGTACCAACGGCATGACTGTGTCATGGATTGCACCAACCTACACAGGAACCAGTTCAGTAATCGACTATCAGGTAGAAAGGTCTCTAAGCGCAGATTTTGCCAGCCCCACTAAAACAACAGTGGCTTCGGGAACTACTTTGGTTATTTCTGGCCTTACTGACGGGACCAACTATTTCATTCGGGTAGCGGCCAGAAACACTTCAGGCAACGGCCCTTGGATAACAATTTCAGGACCAACAGTTTCAGCACCCCCAGTATTTGGAGCAACAAGCTCTACAAAGACTTCCGTTTCCTTGACATGGAACTCACCTTCTCCAACAGTCACTAGATACATAATCGAGATGAGTACCAACGGTGGCGCCTATCGGACTATTAGCAGTACTTGGACCTCAACAAGCGTAAACGTGACAAATCTCAAGTCACTTACGAACTACACTTTCCGGGTCAGTGCTGTAAACGCTGCTGGAACTTCAAGTCCATCTAATAGCGTCACGGTCAGAACTAAGTAATCAGTAAACCAAGAGAGTGTTTGGCACTTTTAGTTTGAGTGCTCAAACCTTTTTGCGAGGTAAGAAATAGCAACTACCATCGTCGCACCTGCAGCAACCATCAGAATCTCCAAAATAACACCGCTGGTCGGGATTTGAATTTCACCAGCTGAACCTTGCCAAGGCCAAAGCGCCCTAAGCGATCCAACCATAAGTCCAGTCATAACTACCAGAGTGGTTCTTCGAGCATTCTCCAGTAGCCACTCAAGCAGTGAAACAAAGGAACCAAGCCCAATCAAGGCGCCAAGGATGAATGTTCCCAAGTAAGCAAAATCTCTGTCGTTTACAGCTTGCAAAGTCGGAGCATACATCCCTAGTGCTAAAAGCAGGTATGAACCGGAGATGCCCGGTAATACCAATGCACATACCGCCACAGCTGCCGATCCAAGAATCACCCAGAAACTAGGATTTACATCTGCCGCTTTTGGAAGCGAAGTTAGCAAGAGGGCAACAAGTGCTGAAGCTGCTGCTATCAAATATTCTCTAAAGCCCCATTTTCCACCGCTTAGTCGAATCGGAACAGCCAAAGATGCGATTATCAGACCGGCAAAGAATGCTCTAGTTATTGAAGGGTAGTCAGACAACATTCCTTCGATAAATCCCGCTGCCAGGAAAATCGCTGTGATCATTCCAATAAGTAGAGGGATTAGGAGTAACCAAGAGATGGTGCGAAACCTTGCTGCTGCTTGAAGCCATTTGTTTTTAGAAAAAGAGAATAGAAGTATAAATGCCTTGAAGCCTTCGGCTGCTGAATTAATAACTCGGTCGTAAACGCCGGTTATTAGAGCAATCGTTCCACCGGAAATTCCTGGAATTATTTCTGCAGTCCCGATCAGGAATCCGCGAATTAGATTTCCAAAAAATCCCAGGACAGGATTTTGGGCATCAGAATTCTTTTCTTTTTCCATTGCTCTATTCTCGCTCTTGGGCGCTATTTGGAAGAGCTAATTCGATTGGAGCCTAAAACTGCTCCGCCAACAATCAGCGCGGTTGCAACAAGTAATTGCCAACTAAGTGGTCGTCCTGTGACCAAAAGCAGTAGCAGTGTGGAAAGAAGTGGTGTTGCAAAAGCTAGCAATCCAATTCGTCGCGGATCACCAATTTTCAAAGCCGCATCCCAGAAATAAAATGCCCCGCCTAGAGGACCAAGGCCCAAAAGAATCAGTAGCCACCACTGACCTCCCGAGATGGTTACTTGCTCTTCAAATAACAAGTGCACTCCTATAGCTAGAAGGCCAGAAATGAAAGCAAAAGCCCCGATACCCGAAGTTGGGAAAGCGGGCAGTTTGGTGGTCATTAGCGAATAGCTGGACCATATAACTGCCGCACCGAGGGCGAAGAGGTAGCCAAACTCAAAGCCACTTGAACTTGAACCACCCGAGCTCAATATGGCAGTTGCCGCACCAGAAAATCCAAGTAGTGCTGCCAGGATGTGTCTTGGTCCAAGGCGGTGTGATTTCGAAAAGAGCGGAGCCAAAACCACAATCAATAGCGGCCAGAGGTAGTTCACCAGATTAGCCTCAACCGCAGGAGCGGTTTTTAGGGCAATAAATAGCATCAGGTGATAACCAAAAAGACCATAGACACCAACCAGCAAAGTTTTTGCAGGTAGCTTCCAAGAACTGAGTTTGAATCCGCTTAGAGGAATTGAAATTAGTGAACCAACAATCAGTCCAATCCCAGTTAATAGAAATGGTGGAATTTCGGTTAATGATATTGCCAGGGTTGCAAGCGATGCCCAAAGAACAATCGCCGCAATTGCAAGCAAATCCGCTTTCATTTCATAAAGCTTAGTTGTCAAAAATTCATCAGTTTTGATGAAAACTTTCAAAAAATCAAAAAGTCAATATATATTTTGAAATTGTTGAAAATTTTGTAAAAAAATCGGTCCGCCTTCCCAATAGTGACACGGATTGGCGTTTATTGAAGGCATAGGGGAGAATAGAAGGACACGAAGGAGTGATAGACGTGTCTAAAGTTTTAAACCTAAAACACGATTCTGCCGGAAGACGAAGAACACCAGAAAAGTACACACCGCTTCCAAAAGCAAAAGTAAAGAAATTAATGACTCAGGAATGGGAAACTTTCCGTTCCACAACTCAAAATTCAGGGTCTCACAACAAGCGAGCAGCCAAAGTTTTGCCGCTAGGAGTTACCTCGAGTTTCCAGCACTGGGACCCATACCCCCTCACCATTGTTTCCGGAAAGGGAGCATACCTAAAAGACGTTGATGGTCGAAAACTACTCGATCTGTCGATGGGCTTTGGAGCGATGCTGGTTGGACACCTGAACCCTCAAATTATGAAGGCCGTCAAGAAGGCAATCCGATCCACAGGAACCCTCTTTGTGACTCCAAGTAGCATCGCCACCGAGGCAGCCGAGAGATTCAAGGCTCGCTTCGATCTAGACATGCTGCGCTTTACTAACTCTGGAACCGAATCTACGATGTACGCGATTCGAGTTGCCAGGGCGGTAACTGGGAAAAAGGGAATCGTCAAGATCGAGGGTGGCTACCACGGTGGATATGACCCTCTTCAGGTTTCGGTAAAGCCTGCCTTGAAGGACATAGGGCCAGATTCGAAGCCAAAGCCTTTCGTTCCAACCGAGGTTGAGGCTGGCGAGGTCTTTGTCGTTCCGTATAACAACCTTGAATACTTAGAAGACACTTTCAAAAAGCACGGCAAAAAGATTGCCGCTTTCATGGTTGAGCCAATTGTTGAAAACCTTTCCATCATCTTGCCAGATGAGGGTTACCTCAAAGGTGTTCGGGCACTTTGTGACAAGTACGGAGTCGCTTTGATCTTTGATGAGGTCAAAACCGGTTTGACGGCTGGAGTTGCTGGTGCGGCAAAGCGAGTTGGCGTAAAGCCGGACTTGATTACTTTGGCCAAGAGCATCGGTGGTGGACTTCCGGTTGCAGCCTTTGGCGGCAAGAAGGAGTACATGAAGGCTGTGGTCGATGGTCGCATGGCTCACTTCGGAACCTATAACGGTAACCCACTGGTTATGGCAGCTGTGTTGGCCGTTGACGAAATTGCCACCGAGGAGGCACTTGCCAAAGCCGAGGCTATCAATTTTGCAACCTTAGAGAAGATGGATGCCATCATCGATGAGTATGCTCTCCCCGCTCACACCATTGGCTTTGGAGTTAAGGGTGCAGTAATTTGGTCGCCAACTCCGATTCGCAACTATCGCGATTTCAAGCAAACCGACTTTGAAATTGCTGAGCTGAGCTGGTTGTGGGGAATTAACCGTGGCATCATCACCCCTCCGGGGTTAGATGAGCAATGGCTAGTTTCCTTTGCGCACACCCAAAAAGACATGGACAAGCTTGTTGAGAGCTTTAGAGATTTAGCTAAGG
>JBJTOG010000146.1:0-11460 GCA_046074425.1 Actinomycetota bacterium | reverse complement strand
AAGTGAAGTGGGTTTGTTCCAGAGGACTTCGCTCTTTGCGCTCAGGCCACTCAACCACCAGCATTGCAACCACCATGAGGGTGCCACCGATTATGGTTCTAAGAGCCAGCTCCTCTTGCCCAACCGCAACCGAAATCAGAGCGGCGAAGATAACCTCAGCGGTTAGCAGAATTGCGACCCTGGAGGCATCCATTATCGACTGTGCCCAGGTTTGGATCAGGAAGGCGAATGCCGTTGCAACTACTGCCGTAAAGAAAACCACCAACCAGACAAAGCCATTTGGCGGCGCTTGGTAACCATCAGATAAAGCCCCGGCCCAACAAATCACCGAGGCAGTCGCCAGTTGAACAACGGTTAGCGCGTAAGAGTCCTTGGCGGAGCTCCAGGCACTTAATCCGGTTATGTGGGCAGCAAAAAGTACCGCGCAGGCAATCAACCAAAGCTGGCCCGGCTCAACGCTCAGTCCGTTGAACGAGATCAACATCAGCGCGGTAAAAGCTAACACCACTCCGACGATCACCTTTTTTGCCACCGGTTTCTTAAAAATCAACCAAACCATGATTGGCGTTACAACGACATACAGACCTGTTAGAAATCCAGTAATTGCCGCGGTTGAAAGCTCCAACCCTAGGGTTTGAGTTACATAAGCCAAACCAAGGAGCGAACCTAGAATAGATCCCTTAATAACTAATTTCCTATTTATAGCCCTAAGTACTTTTGGTCTAACTGCAATCATCACGATTGTCGCCAGGAGGAACCTGGTTGCTAAAAAGTCATAAACCGGCTGTTGATCAATTGCATCTTTCATCAAGACAAAACCTGCACCCCAAGAAAGGGCGACCCCGATTAGAGCAATGCTTGCCCAAGCAATCTTGGTCATTGCTTAATCTCTTTGGCTGATTTGCCAGCAAGGTTATTTACCATCGAGGGGAAAACCAGCCCGTGCATTGGCCACACCGACCACCAGTAAAGGTGTCCAAATAATCCCTTCGGGGCAAAAAGCGCTCGCTGGGTAATTTTCGTTCCGCCAGCCACTTCTTCCAGCGAGAATTCCAGCCAGGCTCGCCCCGGCACCTTCATCTCGGCGCGAAGTCTAAGAAGCCTGGGGCGAGAGATTGCTTCCACTCTCCAAAAATCCAATGCTTCACCTTCTATGAGGTGGTTTGGATCGCGACGACCGCGGCGAAGTCCAACTCCGCCAACAACTCGATCCATCAAACCTCGAAGTTCCCAGGCCCAGGTTGCTGTTGAATATCCGTTGTCGCCACCAATTGCCTCAACTCTGGACCAAACTTCCTCGATTGCATCTTTTGTGATTCGAGAACGAATGTCGGAGTAAAGGGTGCCACCTGCCCAATCGGGGTCTGTGGGTAGCGGATCTGAGGGGGTGCCAGGAACCGAAGCGTTGGTCCAGCGAGTTTCTACCGAGGCTTCCTTTATCCGGGTAAGTGCCAACTCAACTGCTCGCTTGAACGGAGTCAGACCTCCTGGTGCATCGGGGATTAATTTTCTGATGTCATCGTTGCGACAGACAACTTCATTTTTTAAGCTCTCCACCAGACGCTTGGCCAAAGTTATGGGGACAGGCGTTACTAATCCAACCCAGCCGCTTGAAAGCCTTGGGGTAAGAACGGGAACGGGAATGATTATGCGCTTTCTTAAACCCGCTGCTTCGGCATACTTGAGCATCATCTCCCGATAGGAAAAAACTTCTGGTCCGCCAATGTCGTAATCACCACTTATTGATGGATCTAGCGCTGCTGCTCCAACTAGATATCGCAAAACATCTCGAACCGCAATCGGCTGAATTTTACTTTCGACCCAGCGCGGTGTGGTCATGACGGGAAGTCGTTCGGTGAGGTAGCGCAACATTTCAAATGATGCGCTACCGCTTCCAATTACCACGCCAGCCCGAAGCTCAATAGTTGGAACACCGGAGGAACGCAGTATCGAGCCGGTGTCAGCGCGAGATTGCAAATGCGGAGAAAGTTCCTCATTCTGCGCGATGATTCCTCCGAGGTAAACGATTCTTCTTACGGCTTTGGATTTAGCCACCTCGGCGAAAGATGATGCTAACTGTTTTTCCTCGGCCTCAAAGTTGTCCTTGCTCATTAGGGCATGAAGTAAGTAGTAGGCAACATCAACATCATCAAGGGCTGCTTCCAAAACCGATCTATCGTTAGCATCGCCTGAGACGACCTCAACCTGGTCAATCCAAGGGTGGTCCCGAAGTCGCTCAGGATTGCGCGCCAAGACCCTAACTCGATAGCCGTGGGCCAGTAATTCCCTAATCAGGCGGCCACCAATGTAGCCGGCGGCCCCGGTTACTAGGCACCTGGCGGGCTCTGTTCCCCGACCTGGCAGGGTGGGGAGGTCCAAACTGACGGTTTCAATCATGTTCTAAAGATAGTCATTGCCTAGCGGGGTAAATTTCCGAAGTATATTTAGGTGTTGTTAACCCTTTGTTTACTTAGTTACAGTTCAATGAACGGCAGGTGGCCAAATTGCCACTATTTGGGAAAGGACCAAACTAAGTGAAATACCAAAAGACCACTGCAGTTTTTGCTTCAGCAATCGCGCTCTCGCTACTTCTTAGCGCTTGTGGCGGGCAGAACAACCAAGATGGCGCCTCAGGCACAGTCGTAATTGACGGATCTTCTACTGTCGCTCCTTTGAGCGAAGCCGCAGCAGATCTATTCCGCGATGTTGAGCCCGGCATCAACGTCACCGTAGCAACCAGCGGAACCGGTGGTGGTTTTGCTCGATTCTGCGCCGGTGAAACCGACATTTCTGATGCCTCTCGTCCAATCAAGGATGAAGAAGCAGCACTTTGTGCCGAGAACGGTATTGAGTTCACTGAAATCATCATTGCCAATGACGGTTTGGCAGTTGTGGTGAACAAGGACAACGATTTTGTTCAGTGCCTAACTGTTCCCCAGCTTCAGAAAATTTGGGCTCCAGAATCTGAAGGCAAGGTTATGACTTGGGCAGATGTAGACCCAGCATTCCCAGCTGAGCGGATGGAATTGTTTGGTCCAGGAACTGATTCTGGAACCTTTGACTTCTTTACTGAAAAAGTAAACGGCGAAACCGGAGCAATCCGCATCGACTACTCACCATCTGAAGATGACAACGTTTTGCTTCAGGGAATTTCGGGCTCAAAGGGCAACAGCGGTTTCTTCGGTCTTTCTTATGTTGAAGAAAACCTCGACAAGGTAAGAGCAGTTGCAATCGATGGTGGAAATGGCTGTGTTGAGCCGACCAAGGCAACCGTGCAAGATGGCAGCTATGCGCCACTTGGTCGACCTCTATTTATTTATGTAAGCCACGCCAGTTACTCCGAGAAGCCAGCGGTCCAGAAGTTCGTTGACTTCTTTGTGGAAAATGAAGAAGAAGTGGCTAATCTTGCGCTCTTTATCGGACTAACCGACGAGCAACAGAGCACCGCACAGGAAGAGCTAGCCTCGCTAAAGTAAGCACAGGCTTAGAAAAGGAATTGCAATGAGCATAACCAGCAGTGGCTCAGCCGCTGGCTTAAGCCACTCTGGTTCCGCTCTTGCTCCAAGATCGAAACGCCGTTTGGAGAAGGCGGTTCGAATTGGATTTCTCGCTGCCGCAGCAGTTTCCATCTTCACAACCTTTGGAATTGTTCTTGCACTACTTATTCCCTCAATCGGATTCTTCCAAGAGGTTTCACCTATTGAATTTCTATTTGGGGATCGTTGGGCTCCAAGATTTGCAGAACCAAGCTTTGGAGTTTTGCCTTTAGTGTCGGCAACAATTTGGACAACCGTTATTGCATTGATATTTGCCGTTCCACTTGGTTTAGGTGCCGCAATCTTTTTGGCAGAGTATGCATCGCCAAGACTTCGAAAAATCCTGAAGCCGATTCTCGAATTACTTGCTGGAATTCCAACTGTGGTTTATGGTTTGTTCGCGCTATTTTTTGTTCAAACTGTGTTAATCAAAGAAGTATTCAAGTGGGATAGTGGAGCGTTTAGTGTGCTCGCGGCTGGTTTCGTAATGGGCGTGATGATTATCCCTACTGTTGCTTCTATCTCGGAAGATGCCATGAGCGCAGTTCCGATGAGCATGCGACAGGGTTCGGCCGCACTCGGTGCAAATAAAATGCAAACCAGCCTAAGAGTTGTTTTTCCAGCCGCAATCTCTGGAATAGTTGCGGCCATAGTTCTGGGAGTTTCAAGAGCGGTTGGTGAAACCATGATTGTCGCCATTGCCGCTGGTCAGCAAGCGCGAGTCGTCGCTGGACCGCTAGAGCAAGGCCAGACTATGACCGGGTTCATTGCCAACGCTGCACTGGGTGATAGTCGAGTTGGATCCATTGAATACAACACGCTTTTTGCTGTTGGGTTACTGCTATTCGCGCTTACTTTGCTTATCAACTTCATCGCCATCGCATTCGTGAGAAGAATTCGGAAGGAATACTGATGGCTGATACGAAAACCCTAAAGAAGAAAGCCAAGAACAGCGACTTCTCACTGCGCCCAATGATCTTCTACATCGCACTTTGGTTCTCGCTGGTTTTTGGCTTAGTTTTCCTAGCCACCTTGCTAATCGACATCCTAAGAACTGGAGCATCTCGGCTTGATTTGAGGCTTTTCACTGAGTATCCGGCCTCCTCGCCATCCCGGGCGGGTGCTCGCCCAGCCATCCTTGGCTCGATTTGGGTTATTGCAACTACGGCTTTGATAACCGTGCCCTTGGGTGTAGCAGCGGCAATTCACTTAGAAGAATTCGCCAACAAAAAGTCAAAGTTCAATCGATTTGTTGAACTTAATGTTCAAAATTTGGCTGCAGTGCCATCCATCGTTTACGGATTGCTCGCCCTAGCCTTCCTGTCGGCAATTGGGGTTCAGGATAAGAACATTGTCATCGCTGGAGCTTTCGCACTTAGTCTGCTGATTCTTCCAGTGGTAATTATTTCAACCAGGGAAGCGCTGCGAAGCGTACCAGTTGAAATTCGGCAGGGCTCTTTGGCACTTGGCGCAACCCCGCTTCAAACTACTCTTCGTTCGGTACTTCCAGCCGCTGTTCCTGGCATCGCAACTGGATCGATTTTGGCCCTATCGAGAGCTCTGGGCGAAGCTGCCCCGCTTTTGCTTTTGGGTGCTTTGGTTTTCGTGTCCTTCGATCCAAATGGTTTCCTCAGTGGATACACCACGATGCCGATTCAGATATTCAACTGGACCGGAAGGCCACAGGAGGAGTTCCATATTCTTGCATCGGCTACATCACTAGTGCTTCTCGCACTCCTCCTTATGATGAACGGCCTCGCAATATTTATTCGCAACAAATTTCAGAAGCGTTATTAGAAACTAGGAGAACAAATTGGCTGAGCAAAGAAGACTGGATGTTGCAAGCGGTGAGCGCATCATTCCAGCGACTCCTAACGCCGTGATGACACTTGATAACGTCAATGTCTTTTACAACAAGTTTCGGGCAGTGACAGATGTCTCACTCGCATTCGGTGAACGTGAGATCACAGCCCTGATTGGGCCTTCGGGTTGTGGCAAGTCCACCATCCTGCGCTCCCTAAATCGCATGAATGATTTAGTTGATGGTGCTCGAGTCGAAGGCTCCATAAAGTTCCGTGGTGAAGATATATACGCTAAAGATGTAGATCCAATCGAAGTTCGCCGAAGGATAGGAATGGTGTTTCAAAAACCCAATCCATTCCCAAAATCTATCTATGACAACATTGCCTATGGCGCCAGAGTCACCGGAATGAAGCCATCTAGTATGGATGATTTTGTTGAAGAGAGCCTCACCAAGGCAGCGCTATGGGATGAGGTAAAGGACAAGCTCAAGCAAAATGCCTACGGATTATCTGGCGGTCAGCAACAGAGACTGTGCATCGCTAGAACAATTGCAGTAAAGCCGGAAATAATCCTGATGGACGAGCCTTGCTCGGCTTTGGACCCGGTAGCAACCTTGAGAATTGAAGATCTGATGAAGGAGCTGAGCAACGAGTACACAATCGTAATCGTCACTCACAACATGCAGCAGGCCGCCAGGGTTGCTGACCGCACAGCATTCTTCACTGCACTTTCAGATGAGGGTAGCGGCGATAGAACTGGTGTTTTGGTTGAGTATGACCTAACTGAGAACATCTTCAATAAGCCGAAAGATCAAAGAACCGAAGATTACATCTCTGGTCGCTTCGGTTAGAGTCTCTGAGACAAACTCTGCTCTTCAACCGCAACCAACCTTGGCGTTTTCTCGTGAGCCGTTAGGTGCAAAACAATAAAGTCACCGGGCTTGAGTTTTTTTGCTCCAAGAATAATTTCCGCAAGTTTTGGTTCCGCGTAGGAGGCTAAGACTTCGGTAATCGTTGGGAGAGTTGGCCGGTGAGTGCAGAGCACTGCTGAGCGAGCGTCTTTGAATAACCCCTTGGCAACCTTTGCGGTTCTTGATGGCCCTTTGGCATTTCCCGCTTCGGTAAGCTCTCCGCGATCGATGATCTTGTATTTGTGAGCTTTCGCGTAAGGAGTCACGGTGTCGCGACAACGTTTCCAGGGGCTGGTGAAAACTCTTTTTGGTCCGTAGGCGCTCAGTAATGTAACTAATTCTTTGGCTTGCTTTTTTCCGCTTGGAAGTAGCGGACGCTTGCCATCTTCCCCAGAGTAATCGGACCTTGGAGTTGCGTCGGCGTGCCTAAGAATAATTAGCGGTCTAGTGCGAAGCATTCCAGCAGCTTTCAGATCCAGAATTTCCTGAAGCAATTCCCGGTCGTGTTGGTAGCTGAGTTTGGCAAATGCGTCCTCAGCACTTAGCCAAACAATCTCAGAGACTTCTTCGTTCGGCTTAAATTTTGAGCTGCGCAGAGCCTGATCAGAAACTCTGGCTGCCCAATAGTGAACAACTTTGGATTTTGTTTTATCGAGCGGGTAGGAGACAGTTTCAAGGGGGACACCGAGCTTAATTCGAAGCCCAGTTTCCTCCCTAACTTCTCTTACCGCAGCTTCGGCCAGCGTTTCCCCAGGATCGACCTTTCCTTTGGGGAAGGTCCAATCGTGATAGCGGCCACGATGAATAAGGGCGACCAGGAGCTTTTTGTTTTCCTCACGCCAAAGCACCGCTCCTGCCGCATAGATCTCGGTCATCGAGTCCCTTGCGAAATCGCACTCATCAAAACATCTTGGAAGTCTCTGAGGTGATTTCCTTCTTGATCAAACTGGCTCCGCTTCCAGGTGCCATCGGATTGCAAAATCCAGCTACTTACCTGATCACTCATGGCTAGTTCAAATAGATCGTGCATAGTCTTCACGTGTTCCGCATCTCCAAGCCTCACCAAGACTTCAACTCGGCGATCCAAGTTTCGATGCATCATGTCAGCCGACCCGATGTAAACCTTAGGGTCTCCACCGCCAAGGAAACTGAATACCCTGGAGTGTTCCAAGTACCTGCCGAGGATAGATCGAACCTTAATGTTGTCGGACAGTCCAGGAACGCCAGGTCTAAGCGCACACATTCCGCGGACCAAAATTTCAATCTCCACTCCGGAGCGCGACGCGCGATAGAGCGAATCGATGATTTCTTCATCGACTAAGGCATTCATCTTTATCTGAATCTTGGCTTTTTTACCGTTGCGGTGGTGGCCAATCTCTTGCTCAATCAGTTCCGTTAGTCCCTCTCGAACCCCAACCGGAGATACCAGCAGCGAAGCAAATTCTGCTTCGGGAGCATAACCAGAGAGGTGATTGAATAGCCTGGTTAGATCCTGGCCAACAGACTCGCGTGAGGTGAGTAAACCAAAGTCTTCGTAGTAGCGAGCAGTTTTTGGATTGTAATTTCCGGTGCCGATGTGGCAATAGCGCCTTAGGTTTCCGCCCTCTTGACGGATCACCAAGGAAAGTTTGCAGTGAGTCTTTAGGCCAACAATTCCATAAACCACGTGGACACCTGCCTGCTCGAGCTTTCTTGCCCAGGTGATGTTATTTTGCTCATCGAATCTTGCCTTTATCTCAACTAGAGCTAGCACCTGCTTGCCAGCTTCCGCGGCTTGAATCAATGCATCAACAATTGGTGAATCCCCAGAGGTTCGATACAACGTTTGCTTTATTGCCAGCACCTGGGGATCTTCTGCTGCTTGCTCTAAGAACTTTTGAACGCTGGTTGAGAAACTTTCATATGGGTGGTGCACCAACACTTCTCGGTTTCTCAGAACGTCAAAGAAATCAACTTCTTCTTCATCTCTTGGTCTCAAGTATTGGCTGGTTACCACCTGGTGAGGTGGAAAGCGAAGTTCGGGATAGGGAAGGGCAGCTATGTCACTTAGGCCGGTCAGATCAAGTGGCGAAGGGAGTGAGTAAACGTCCTGGTTTGAAATATCCAGTTCACGAATAAGCAATTCAAGAACCTGGGGGTTGATGTCATTAGCGACTTCTAATCTAACCGGAGGTCCGAAGCGGCGGCGCAGCAATTCCTTTTCTAAGGCAAGCAGTAAATTCTCACCTTCGTCTTCGTCGACATCGAGATCTTCGTTTCTGGTGACTCGGAAGTTGTGATGCTGAATTACCACCATGCCAGGAAAAAGTAATCCAAGGAATTCACCGATTACATCCTCAAGCGGAACATACCTAACAGCCGAGGACTCCGATCCCTTTGGAATCAAAACAAACCTAGGCAACAGTGGTGGCACTTTCACTCTGGCAAAGTGCTCCTTTTTGGTGGTGGGATTTTGAAGTACCACCGCAAGATTCAATGAAAGTCCAGAGATGTAAGGGAATGGGTGAGCCGGGTCAACTGCAAGTGGAGTTAGGACTGGAAATATTTGCTGCTCAAAATAATCTTGCAACGCAAGTTTTTCATCGTCTCTCAGTTCTTTCCAACGGACTAAGTGAATTCCATGGCTTTCAAGCTCCGGCTCGATGACATCCAAAAATAACTTTGCGTGACGAAGTTGAAGCTCGTGGGCCTCTTCAGAAATTCGAGTCAGAACCTCTTTTGGTGAAAGTCCAGAGGGGCTTCTAACTGCGAGTCCAGTTGCTAATCTGCGCTTTAGTCCGGCCACTCTAACCATGAAAAATTCGTCGAGATTGGAGGCAAAAATACTTAGAAAGTTAACTCTCTCTAGCAGGTGCATGGTCGGGTCTTCGGCTAATTCCAAAACCCTTTGGTTGAATGCCAGCCAACTAAGTTCTCGGTCCAAAAAGCGATCCTGATTCAGACCTTCCGGTGAGACCGGAAGGGTAATCGCCATAGTTTCTTCAGACATAGCCTCAATATTGACATGTCTTAGGGGTTGAAAAGGTTAACTTTTCTAAAACTACAGATTTGCCATTTCAGCTGTATCTGAGGGCGTAAAGCGGTAGCCAACGTTGCGCACCGTTCCAATCAAGGCTTCCAAATCCCCTAGTTTTGCCCGAAGTCTTCTGACGTGAACGTCAACGGTTCGAGTGCCTCCAAAGTAGTCATAACCCCAAACTTCGCTGAGTAATTGCTCGCGCGAGAAAACCCTGCCCGGATGCTGAGCCAAAAACTTGAGTAGTTCAAATTCCTTGTAAGTCAGATCAAGTGGACGGCCGTGAACTTTCGCAGAATAACTGTGCTCGTCAATTACCACCCCAGAGGAGTTGATTCCCTCTGGCTTTTCTTCTCTGGCTCGACCAAGTGCGAGTTTAATCCGAGTTTCGATTTCGGCGGGACCTGCGCTCTCCAGAATGATGTCATTGGCGCCCCAGTCATTGCTCATGGCTGCCAGCCCACCCTCGGAAAGAATCACAATAAGTGGTGTTGATAATCCGGTTGCGACCAAGATTTTAGCTAATGCCTTTGAGCCGGCAAGATCTTTTCGGGCGTCCAAAAAGACCAGATCGTGACCGGGGGCATTGACTAGCGAGGCTGGCTCGGCTGCGATGTACCTAATTCGGTGACTCAGTAGGGCAAGAGCAGGCAAGACTTCGGATTCGGCAGCAGCCGTAAGAACCAGAAGTTGTGCCATCGCTTTCCCAATCTTTTGGTCAAGTTTAGCCTCAGCGCCAAGCCGCTAGGGCATGATTGTTACATGGGCAAGCACTGGGGGCAAATCATAAGCATCTGGCTTATTGTCGCCGGATTGGCGATTTGGGCAATCGTCACCCAGAGCGAGGCTACCGCTCCAGCTTGGTTTGGAACCATCTTGGCTTCTTCGGTGGCCTTGGTGTCGCTCTACCACTTGTTTGTTGCCCAGCCCGAGGGCATTGTCAGGAAACTGGTTTACGTGGGCGGCGGCAGCTACCTGATTCTGGCTATCGCCACCGCCTACTTCTTTTTGGCAAGTTAGACTTGTCTCATGCTTGCTCTTGAAATCTTCTTCACCGGCCTTCTGGTATTGGCAGCAATCGCTATCGGTGCGATTTCGGCTCTGGTGTTATACAAACTGTTTAAGGGTCAGAAATAGTTGTTCGTCCTACCAGAGGGGCTCCCCCTGGAGCTAACCCCATTTGCTTTCTTAGTAGGCAAATGGTCCGGCAGTGGAGTAATCAGCTACCTCGACAAAACTAAAAAAATTGAGCACGAGTTCACGCAAACTGTTGAATTCAGCTATGACGAACAACCAGTTCTTGGGTATATCGCAAAGTCTTTCCTGATGGATGGAACTGCGTTACCAACCGAAGTTGGTTTCTGGAGATTAGCCAAATCTCCAGAGCTCGCCGATCACGGGCCAGGATTACTTCCGGGTGTTGGTCAGAAATCAATTACAAATCGGGATCAGCTGGAGACCCTTAGAAATTCCGAAGGTGGATTCGATATTGAAGTGTCGATTCTGCACCCAAGTGGAATTAGTGAACTTTATCTCGGCGAGATAAAGGGAGCGCGGGTTAATCTTTCGACTGATGCAGTGTTGCGCTCGCCATCGGCTAAAGAATACGTGGCCGCCACCAGGATGTTTGGTCAGGTTGAAGGGGCACTGCTATGGGCTTGGGATATTTCAGCTTTTGGAAACCCACTGGCATCTCATGCTTCGGCTCGACTAGAAAGAGTTGAGTAATTGCAAGCCAAGGAGCACTTCGGCAACCCAATGATTGAGCAACGCTCTTTGGCCGAGGGTCACGCAGTGGTCTATTTTGGTGAGCGAAAAGTAATTGGAGTAGTTGGAGCTGACAGGCTTTCCTGGCTTCACTCCTTGCTTTCCCAAGATTTCAAGAACTTGCCGATAGGGCAATCAATCGAGGCCCTGCTCCTTGATCCAAACGGACATATCGAACATCTAATTCAAGCCTTAGATGACGGTGAAACAACTTGGCTGAAGACAAATGATCCAGAAAAATTGCTTTTGTGGCTTCAGAAAATGGTCTTTCGAATGAAAGTCGATCTTTTCCTGCGCGATTTTTCTGTGGTCGGTGCAATCACAAAGAATCATTCGCTGGCCCATACTTCAAACTCAATTCCGCTAGTTTTTGAAATCTTGGGAAAGCAAGGAGTGAAGCCAGGAAAGCCTGTCAGCTCCAACTACTC
>JBJTOG010000145.1:0-2628 GCA_046074425.1 Actinomycetota bacterium | reverse complement strand
GCTGTAGCCAAAGAGCCAACCACCCTTTTAGATCCTTTGGAATCCAGAGATTCGGCGCTAATGGTTGCAGCCTTGAAATCTCTTGGCACCAGTATCCACGAGATTCCAAACGGCTTGTTAATCGAACCAAACCCCCTTCGTGGCCCTGCCTATATCGATTGTGGTTTAGCCGGAACTGTTATGCGCTTTGTGCCTCCCTTGGCTTCAATAGCAGAAGGCAAGGTTTCGTTTGATGGTGATGAGGCAGCCAAAAGGCGTCCGATGAAAACCACAATTGATTCTCTTCGGTCTCTCGGGGTCGAAATTGAAGGAGAAGGCCTGCCTTTCAACATTTTGGGAAAAGGCAAGGTTCGAGGTGGCGAAATCAACATCGATGCATCAGCCTCATCCCAATTCGTTTCCGGGCTACTTCTGGTGGCAGCAAGATTTGATGAAGGTTTGACCTTGAATCATGTTGGTGACCACTTACCTTCCGCTCCGCATATCAAAATGACTCTGGATTGCTTGCGGAAAAGAGGAGTCGACGCTCAAGAAATTAGTCAGTCAAGCTGGCGAATAGTGCCCGGAGAAATTTCTGGCGGAACGATACGGATTGAGCCTGACCTTTCGAACGCTGGTCCATTTTTGGCAGCGGCCATGGTTGCCGGGGGTTCAGTGACGATTCCAAACTGGCCAGAATCAACCACTCAGGTTGGTGATCAGTTTGATGGCATTTTGCAGCAGCTTGGTGCCAAGATTTCAAAAAAGGGTGGAGCCCTAACAATTTTTGGCAGCGGCGAAATTCACGGAATTGATATCGATCTCTCCGAAGCCGGTGAGCTCACCCCGGTGATTGCAGCATTGGCCGCTCTGGCAGATTCCAAAACCACTATTCGAGGTGTGGCACACCTGCGAGGCCACGAGACCGATCGCCTAAAAGCATTGGTTAGTGAAATCAATTCATTGGGCGGTAAGGCTGAAGAGACTGCGGATGGGATGATCATCGAACCAGCCAAATTGCAAGGTGGAATTTGGCGCTGCTATGAGGATCATCGCATGGCAACTGCCGGGGCAATCATTGGACTTCGGGTGCCGGGGGTCGAAATTGAGGATGTTTCCGTAACTTCAAAAACAATGCCGAATTTCAAATTGTTGTGGGAGCGGATGCTTGAGGAAAAAGCTTGAGTTGGCTTTACGAACCTGAGCCGGGCGAGCACGACCTGGACGAATCCGATGTTCGAATTCGTCCCAACCCAAAGGGAAACCGACCTAGGACCAAGATCCGCCCCGACCACGAGAGTGCCAAAAGAGGGTTCCTCTTTGCCGTGGACAAAAACCGGTATCAGGTGCTCCTCGATGATGCTGAGGTAGAAGTGAACGCCACCTTAGCCAAAGAGCTGCGTAAAGATGGCCCGGTAGTTGGCGATCGAGTTTTACTAACCGGCGATACCTCTGGAATCGACGGGGCTTTGGCCCGAATTGTCGGAATAGAACCTCGAGAGTCACTGCTTCGTCGAAGCGCTGACGACAGCGACCAGATTGAGCGAGTAATTGTTGCTAACGCAACTCAGCTCATGATTGTGGTGGCGGCGGCCAATCCAGAACCAAGAACGAGACTGATAGATCGCTATCTCGCCGCCGCTTACGATGCCAATCTTCGCCCAATTCTTTGCATCACCAAGACAGACCTTGCAGACCCAGAAGAATTTCTCCGAAGCTTTCGTGGGCTAAGCATTCCAGTTGTCCAAACCCGCTCTGACTCTTTCAACCTAGATGAAATAAACAGGCTTTTGGCTGGTGAAAATACGGTTTTAGTTGGGCACTCCGGAGTTGGTAAATCAACCCTGGTAAATGCAATTGCCCCAGAAGCAAACAGAGCAGTTGGAAAAGTAAATGACGTCACAGGACGAGGACGTCACACCTCAACTTCAGTTCGCGCCATCAGATTACCCTCGGGTTGGATTATCGATACCCCAGGAATTCGCTCATTCGGACTGGGTCACATTGACCCCAAGAACCTGCTTCGCTCTTTTGAGGATTTATGGGAAGTAATAGCATCCTGTCCAAGAGGTTGCTCTCACCTCGCAGATTCACCGGATTGCGAGCTGGATGCCGCCGTTGCATCTGGCACTTTGGGTGAAGCTGGGGCAGCTCGAGTTGACTCGCTTCGTCGACTGATGACTTCGCTAGGTTAGTAGGGTGAGTGATTATCGGGCTGACCTCGAGTTGGCTTTAGAGCTGGCAGATAGAGCCGATGCCATTTCTCTAGCCCGCTATAGGGCGCTGGATTTAATTATTGAGACTAAACCCGATCTCACGCCGGTCACCGATGCTGACAAGGCAGTTGAACAAGCGCTAAGAGATCACCTGAAAATTAATAGAGGCGACGATGCCATCGTCGGGGAAGAATTTGGCTCGAGCGGAGCTGCAAGAAGAAAATGGATTATTGATCCAATAGATGGCACAGCAAACTTTGTTAGAGGCGTTCCGATTTGGGCAACTCTGATAGCGCTCAGTGTCGATTCTCATCCCACTGTTTCGGTGGTTTCCGCTCCAGCGATGGGTTTGCGATGGTGGGCAGCAGAAGGAAGTGGGGCTTTTGCTCGTGACATAGATGGCGGTGTGCGAAAGCTAACCGTTTCCAAGGTT
>JBJTOG010000144.1:0-3586 GCA_046074425.1 Actinomycetota bacterium | reverse complement strand
TTTGGTCCAAGGAAACAGGGGAATTCAGTAAGTTTATCCTGCCACAGCCCCTCCTCCAACCTTGCCAAATTAGAGATATTCGCATCCGAATGGTTTTGGCTCGGAAATTCGGAAAGAATTCCGAGGCACTATTGTGGTGATGTGGCTTCTTTAGGGTTGCCAGCCAATGAGGAGAATCAATGAAGATCGCTGTCCCCAAGGAAGTTAAGAACAATGAGTTTCGGGTGGCAATTACCCCTGCCGGTGTGCACGAACTAGTGGCTTCGGGCCACGAGGTTTACGTTGAAACCGGGGCTGGATTGGGCTCTGCAATCAGCGATTCTGAGTACCAAAGCGCCGGTGCCACCATCACCAAGGACGCCTCCTCCACCTGGGCCATTGGCGAGATGGTCCTCAAAGTCAAAGAGCCAATTTCGAGCGAGTATGGCTTTTTGCGCGAAGGGCTAGTTTTATTCACTTATCTTCACCTGGCTGCCGATTTGCCACTGACTAAGGAACTGGTAAGTAAAAAGGTAACTTCCATTGCCTACGAAACCGTTCAGCTCCCTTCCAGACAGCTTCCACTTTTAGCCCCAATGTCGGAAGTTGCCGGAAGGCTCGCTCCGCTAGTTGGAGCCAACACCCTGCTTCGCCAAAACGGCGGCAATGGGATGCTGCTAGGTGGTGTTCCGGGAACTAGGCCGGCTCGAGTTGCAGTTTTGGGTGGTGGAGTTGCTGGAACCAACGCCTTGGCTGTTGCAATTGGCATGGGTGCCGAAGTTACAGTTTTAGATACCAACCTAAATCGCCTGCGCGAACTTGATTCTCACTACGCTGGTCGACTTAGAACTATTGCCTCCAATACCTTCGAAATCTCCCGGGCTGTAACCGATGCCGATTTGGTAATTGGTTCTGTGCTAATCCCAGGTGCAAAAGCTCCCAAGTTGGTAACCAATGAGCTTGTAAAGAAAATGAAGCCGGGTGGGGTGCTGGTTGATATTGCTATTGACCAGGGTGGTTGCTTTGAAGACTCTCGGCCAACAACTCACGCCGATCCAACCTTCAAAGTTCACGACACTATTTTTTACTGTGTGGCAAACATGCCAGGTGCTGTCCCTCACACCTCTACCTATGCCCTCACGAACGCAACCTTGCCATACGTGAAAGCAATTTCAAATCAGGGTTGGAAGAAAGCTCTAGCTTCGGATCCATCTCTTGCTCTAGGTCTAAATACTTTTGCCGGAGAAATTGTGAACGAGCCGGTCGCGCGGGCTCACTCTCTTCCTCACTCCGAACTGGCAGCAGCTTTGGCCTAATTCCGAGCGGAAAATTAAAGGGCATAGCTTTTTGATTACTTCTCACTAACCAACCGCTGCCAAAACCAGCAAGCTCAATTGTGGGGTCCTTGCTTGGGTTTATCCCGATTTGAACTAAATCAATCGGATCTGAGCTTTCCATGGCGATTCGGGTTCGTAGGTTTGTGAGCATCGAACGAGGAATCCCACTTAGGGTCTGACTGGCTGCAATTAGGTGAATCCCGAGTGAGCGACCTCTGGCACAAATATTTTCAAGGGTAGTTTGAGCTAGCGCGGAAGAAGAAAGTGCCGCCGCAAATTCATCCACAACAACCACCAAGCGCGGCATCCGCTCCCCCTTCGCGAGCAATCCCTCAATGCCGCTCACTTTGATTTCGGCAAACAGCTCCTCCCTGTGAAGCAGTTCTTGAGCAAGCAATTGCCAAAGCTCGAGCTGGACCGAAGGCGATAAATCGGTGGCTAAACCGATAGCAGCCTCCTGAAACTTCTCTAGTGCGGCCCCTCCTTTGAAATCGAAAAGTGCCAATTTCAGCTTTTGACTCGAAAGTGCTGAGAGCAAAATCAGGTTTAGCAGCTCCGATTTCCCCGAACCGGTAGGGCCAACAATCATTAGGTGTGGTCCGTCATTTTTCATATCAAGCTGAAGTGAATTTCCCTTTGAAATTCCCAGCCAAAACCTAACTCCATCTTTGTCGCCAGCCATGGAGAAGTTGTTGGCACTTATCTCCCCAAGCAGCTCTTCAGCCTGGGCGCTGGAAGATTGCTCGTTGATTTTTTCCAAGATAATTTCGCTCCACTCGCTCTTCCAAAAAATTGGCCAACGCGGTAGCACTCGATTAGCTATCGCAACCCCAGCCAGTGAAATATCTATCCGAGCGCCGCTTTCAAACTTTGGATAGCGATTTTTGATCAATTTGGTTATCACCATGGCAGAAACCATCAGGGTGCTAAGTAGCGCAAGCTGCCAGTAGCCACTTTGGATTCCGGTAATGATTCCAACCAAGAGCGATGGCAGATACCAAAGTATTTGCATAAAACTAAACCTGCCTCATACTGAGGCAGGTTTAGTTGAAAATGTCTTGGTTGTGGATTAGTCCCCGATGTAGCTCATCACGTGCTTGATACGGGTGTAGTCCTCAAAGCCATACATTGAGAGATCCTTGCCGTATCCAGAGTGACGGAAACCACCGTGAGGCATTTCGGCGCTTAGTGGAATGTGGGTGTTGATCCAGACACAACCAAAGTTCAGACCTTTGCTAAATCGCATTGCTGTGGTGTGGTCTTTGGTCCAAACACTCGAAGCCAAACCATACTGAACATCGTTAGCGAATCTCATTGCCTCATCGGCATCTTTGAACTTTTGCACCGTGATGACCGGTCCAAATATTTCACTTTGAATGTGCTCATCAGTTTGCTTGAGCCCCGAAAGCACGGTGGCCTCTAGGAAGTAACCCTTGTCTCCAACTTGGTGACCTCCAGCTGCAATCTGAGCGTGATCTGGAAGGCGATCGATAAAGCCCTTAACTCGCTCGAGCTGGTTGGCGTTATTCACCGGTCCAAACAATATGTCATCACGCTTAGGGTCACCGGTTTGAGCATTTGCCTTTACCTCGGCAACCAATATGGCTAAGAATTCATCGTGCACCGACTCGTGAACCAGCAACCTAGTTGCAGCAGTGCAGTCCTGTCCGGCGTTGAAGTAACCGGCCACCACGATCTGAGCCGCAGCCTTGTGCAAATCTGCATCTGGGAAAACGATTACCGGAGCCTTTCCTCCAAGCTCTAGGTGAACTCGCTTCAGATCGCTAGCGGCAGATTTCGCCACCTCCATACCGGCTCTAACCGATCCGGTGATGGATACCATCTGAGGAATCTTGTTCTCAATCATTGCCCGACCCGTATCGCGCGTTCCGGTGACCACGTTGAACACGCCCTTCGGTAGAAACTCTGAAGCAATTTCTGCAAGCAGCAAGGTCGAGGCTGGGGTGGTGTCGGATGGTTTTAGCACCACAGTGTTTCCAGCTGCTAGTGCTGGAGCAAATTTCCAGACCGCCATGTTAAGCGGATAGTTCCAAGGGGTTACCTGACCGATGACTCCGATTGGTTCGCGGCGTATAGAAGAGGTGTGATCGCGCGCATATTCTGCGGTTGCCTTGCCCTCTAGGTTTCTAGCGGCACCGGCAAAGAAACGAATCTGATCAACCGATGGTTCCATCTCATATTCCACCAGGGTGGGTCTAGGTTTTCCGGTATTTTCGGATTCAACATCGGCTGCCTCTTCGCTTCGGGCA
>JBJTOG010000143.1:0-6372 GCA_046074425.1 Actinomycetota bacterium | reverse complement strand
GGATTTCAATTAGCTCAGTTTCGGGAATTCGAAGCGGTCTTAGGCCGTCGTGATCAGGCAGGTAGTGATGCGGCAACTGGAACTGGCATGGCTATGGCAGCTCACTTGGTTCCTGGGTCACCCGCTAGAGCTCGAGTAGAGGCGGCTATGGCGAGGCCATCGCTTTACGATTCGGCCCTGCATTTCTTTCACTCCCGCGGTCACCTAATGCCCGAGGGTGTTTTAGGGCGAGATGTTTCGAAGCCCTATAAGGAAAATGCTGAGGTCCAAGCGGCACTTTTAGAAGCACACCGTAATGACCCTGAAGCCAACTTGATTGGTGAGGCTTTGGTTGATCTTGACGAGGGATTGCAAGAGTGGCGCTACCGACACGTAAAAATGGTAGAGCGAACCATTGGAAGAAAGATGGGAACTGGTGGTTCTTCGGGAGTTGGTTACCTAGCCAGCACTCTCTTTAATCCCGTTTTCCCGGACCTCTGGGCAATTCGCTCGCAGTTCTAAAGCGAAGCGGCGTCTACTACGTTTTTCACAAGCATGGCTCTTGTCATTGGACCTACTCCTCCAGGATTTGGAGAAAGATAACCGGCCACTTCGGCAACCGCTTTGTCAACGTCACCAACCAACTTGGTGGCGCCGGCTGTTTCGGTTCTACTAATTCCAACGTCCAACACGGCAGCACCGCTTTTGATCCACTCTGGTTTGACGAAGTTGGCAACACCCAAGGCAGCTACCACTACATCGGCTCGCTTTAGGTGTTCAGGTAAATCACTACTCGCCGAGTGAAGCAAAGTTACGGTTGCGTCAATTCCCTTTCTGGTAAGTAATAGACCAAGTGGCCTACCAACTGTGACTCCGCGCCCAATCACAGCAACTTCCTTACCGCGCAGTTCAACCCCGTAGCGATTCAGAAGTTCGACAATTCCCGCTGGTGTGCAAGGAAGAGGGGAGCGCATGGGGTTAGAAACATTGAGCACAAGCCGACCAAGATTTATCGGGTGTAAGCCATCGGCGTCCTTAGCTGGGTCAATTAGTTCAAGCATTGCCTCGGTGTCCAAACCAAATGGCAGCGGGAGTTGGATTATGTATCCGGTGACTTCCTTAGCGTCATTTAATTCGGCGATTGCTTTTTCAATATCTTTTTTGGATGCCGATGCAGGCAAATCAATTCGAATCGACTGAACCCCAACTTCAGAACAGTCACGGTGTTTACCGGCGACATAGGAGTGAGATCCAGGATCGTCACCAACTAGGAGTGTTCCAAGGCCTGGAGTTATCCCCCGCTTTTTGAGCTCAACAACACGCTGGGCAAGTTCTGACTTGATGGCTTTAGCGGTTTGTAATCCATCTAGACGAATTGCGCTCAATTGCTACCAGTTCTCAAGACCGGAATACAGTGGGAACTTTTCCGTGAGCTTTCGAACTCTGCCTTGAAGGGCCGAAACATCTGGGTTTGGCATCAGCACGTGGGCGATGATTTCCGCAACCTCGGTAAATTCTTCGGCTCCGAACCCGCGGGTGGCAAGGGCTGGGGTACCGATTCGAACTCCTGAGGTTACTAGTGGTGGCCTAGGGTCATTCGGTACCGAGTTTCGGTTTACGGTGATGCCAACTTCGTGCAACAAGTCTTCGGTTTGCTTGCCATCAATTGGTGCGTTGCGCAGATCAATAAGTACAAGGTGAACTTCAGTTCCCCCTGTAAGTATTGATACTCCATTGCTTTTCACGTCATCCTGAACTAGACGTTCAGCAATTATTTTTGCCCCATCAATAGTTCGCTGCTGACGATTCTTAAACTCGTCGCTCATAGCGGCCTTGAAGGCGACGGCCTTTGCGGCAATTACGTGCATTAGAGGGCCACCTTGCTGACCTGGGAAGACGGAAGAGTCGATCTTCTTAGCAAATTCCTCTTTGCACAAAATTAGACCTGAGCGAGGTCCAGCAAGAGTTTTGTGAACGGTAGTGGAAATTACATCTGCATAAGGAACTGGTGAGGGGTGTAATCCCGCTGCCACTAAACCAGCAAAGTGAGCCATGTCCACCCAAAGCTTGGCTCCAACTTCATCGGCAATTTCGCGGAAGGCCGCAAAGTCAAGGTGTCTCGAATATGCTGACCAACCTGCAACAATCACGGCCGGCTTGGTTTCCAAGGCACGAGCCCTGACAATTTCCATGTCAACTAGGTGAGTGTCCGGATTCAATCCGTAAGCGTGAGCTTCGTACATCTTTCCCGAGAAGTTCAATCGCATTCCGTGAGTTAGGTGGCCACCGTGAGCCAATTCCAAACCGAGTAATCTATCTCCCGGATTTGCTAGCGCCATCATCACGGCAGCGTTTGCAGTTGCTCCCGAGTGTGGCTGGACGTTGGCGTGCTCAGCACCGAAGAGTTGCTTGGCGCGATCTCGAGCTAGGTTCTCGGCAATATCAACCGCTTCGCAGCCACCGTAATAGCGCTTACCTGGATAACCTTCAGCGTACTTATTTGTGAGAACAGATCCCTGCGCTTCAAGAATTCCTCGGGAAACAAAGTTTTCGCTGGCAATCATTTCTAAGGTGTGACGTTGGCGATCCAGCTCCTGTTTTAGAACTGCGGCAATCTCTGGATCAGTCTCGGAAAGCGGTTTATTGAAGCTGTCTAATGACATTCGGGGCTCCTAAATAGGTTTCACCTTGGCCCAGGCGCACGACCAATTGTGGCTTCGCTCCCCGATGGAAAACCATCTAATAGCGCCAGTTGCGATAGAGAAAAGTTTATCAGCCAGATTCTGCTGGTATTCAGAACTTTTTGAACAAAATATGGGGTGGGCCGAATACCTTGCTAAAATCTCTGAGTCAACCATTACGGGAAGGAGTAGCGATGTCAGAGATATCGGTTGAACTCCTAATTGGGGTTTTCATGGTGATTGCTGGGGTGGGGGTAGGGATTGTTATTACCCTCGGAATCCTAAGGCAACGCCGCAAGGACGATTCCCACTCCAACTAGGCTTGAAATCTTATGACTTCGGCTCCTTTGACACATTGGGTTCTCACGCTGGTATGCGCTGACCGACCGGGAATTGTCCATGCCATATCTGGAGCGATTCTTGCTGCCAATGGAAATATCACTGAGTCCCACCAGTACACCTCCGAAGACACTGGTCGTTTCTTTATGAGGCTTCAAATTGAATCACCAGCCTCAAGGGCAGATTTTGAAAAGGAAATTTTGCCCGTCACTGAAAAGTTCTCAATGCAGTGGCAACTCGATGTGGTGGATAGAAAAATGCGTACTTTGGTACTGGTTTCGAAAGCTGCTCACTGTCTGAATGACATACTTTTTCGGCAGCGTTCTTCTCAACTACCAATTGAGATTCCCCGAGTTATTTCAAACCATCCGGATCTTGCTGATCTTGCCGAGTTTTACGGAATTGAATTCGAAAGCCAAACGGTCACTACGGCTGAACAAAAAATGGCGTTCGAGAACCGGCTCAGAGGGCTTATTGAGGAATGGGACATTGAACTTATAGTTTTGGCTCGTTACATGCAGATTCTTTCACCAGAATTTTGCGAGGAATTTGCCGGAAAAATAATGAACATTCACCACTCTTTCCTTCCAGGATTTAAAGGTGCCGACCCCTACGCTCAAGCTCATCAGCGCGGTGTGAAGCTTATCGGTGCCACCGCACACTTTGTCACCCAAGATTTGGACGAAGGCCCAATCATTCAGCAAAACGTCGTTCGAGTCGAACACGGCGATTCCCGTGATCACCTGGTTGCGATTGGACAGGATGTCGAATCCAAGACCCTTTCAGAAGCGGTGCGCTGGTTTGCGCAGCACCGTGTGCTGCTCGATGGCCAGCGCACCATCATCTTCAACTAGTCAATCCAAAGGGTAGGGTTTTCCTTGCTAGCAACAACCCGCCGGCAATTGCAAGTGCTCCAGCAATTGCTAACCAAATAACTACGCCCGCTGAATTGTCGGCTTGATCTTGGGATTCGGTGATCAGAGTCTGAGCCGCTTGCTTGAGTTCCTGCGGGGGACCAAGCGGTTGGATTTCAAGAATCTCTCCATCCGTCATCGGCTGATCTGAGGTTTCGATAATTTCACTTGCCGAATCTAAAGTTGTTGGCTTTTCTAAAGGAGCCTTCGGCTCCGGCCCCTCTTCGGTTTCGACGGGAACTATTTCTTGAGGTGATTCTTGAGGTGCTTCTTGGGGGTCTTCAGTTGGTTGCGAAGGAATTTGAATAGGTAGTTCAAAAATTATTTGAGCTAGGGATTTTGGTCCAAGATTTCCCGCAACATCCTGAAAGGAATCAATTGGGACTGAAAGAGTGTAGTTAGCCTCTTGGCAACTTATCAAATTGGCCTGAAAAATATTCGAATATTCCACTTGCTCAAAAGTCAACGAGCAGTTTTCATTCTCAGTTTCCAATCTCAGCAGATTCGGTTCAATGGCGATCACAGCTTCGGAGAACTCCAACGTGACAAAATCTTCGACCACCTCGAGTTGAAGGACCTCCGGTGCTGTGCTATCGAGTAGCGTCTGGCCGGATTCAATTGCCTGATCTGGGCCAAGTTGGCCAGCAATATTGACTGAGTTTTCCCTAAGTCGAATTCCGACTTCTCCATCCTCACAGTCTGAAACCAGTATTTGATATCTGGAATCGAGACTTGTTATTTCTGCAACCCGGCAGCCAACTGGCCCAATTATTTCTATGTCTTCGGGGGTCAAATCCGACACCGGTTGATTGAACTCAATCTCAAAAATGATTTGATTCAGATTTGTGATCTCTAATTGATTTGAGATTCCAAGGGCGACTGGTGAAACTTTATAGCGCAAAATAGCCATTCCACTTCCTGGTCTAACCCCTTGGGAGTGAGATACGTCAGTGACAAGGGTGGGGTCAGAAAAGGAGGATCCGCCGCCACCGCCACCACCGTCGTAGCAGCAGGAGTCGGTATCAGAACCACCACCGCCGCCGCCAAAGTATCCACCGCCACCACCGCCGCCAGAGAACATTGTGCTGCTTCCCCCGATTCCACCCAAGGCCAATTGGCCCACAGTTCCGCTAGTGCCGGTTCCGTATCTCGTTCCTCCGTAGCCACCAGAGGTCTGCGTTCCTCCCCCACCTCCGTAGCCCTGTCCAGTTTTGCCGTTCCCACCGTTGAGCCCTCCACCTAGACCACCGTTGCCACCGAGTCCGGCACCTTTACCGCCACCGCCGCCTGCAACCGCAATTCGACTTGAAATTTCGGCGTTTAGCCTTAGGTCGGTGGCTCCGCCACCTGAACCGACAGGATATTCGCCAACACCGGCTTTACCGCCGCCATTGAAGCCACCTTCGATTCCAGATCCAGACAATCCAACTCCGCCAACCACTACTACAAGGCTTGCGGGAGGATTGGGAATTCTTCCAGTAATGAATCCTCCCAAACCACCGGATTTTCCACCCTGGGCTCCGTGTAGTTCGAAGGTGACTTCCTTGACCCCCACCGGCAAATTCCAGATCTCAGGTTGACCGGTATATAAGAATGTTGCGGTGCAACCGGTTTCATCGCAGATTAGCTGAGGTTCAGCTTGGGCTGGAGAGACTCCAATCAGGGAAAACATCAAAAAGGCAAAAGTCATTGCGGCAAAGTTTCGTTTCGTCATGGCGCAAATGTAAAACCCCCGAAGACATTTCTTCGGGGGTTTTCAACACTGTTAGTTATCCAAGGCGAGCTTTAAGATTTTCTGCTAGCGAGGCCATGAACTCATCTGTCGTTTGATAAGCCTGTCCGCTACCGACCAAGGCAGCTAGGTCTTTGGTCATCTTTCCGGACTCAACTGTTTTGATAACGACATCCTCCAAAGTCTCCGCAAACTTCTGAACTTCGGGTGTGCCATCCAATTTTGCTCGGTGCATTAGCGCCCGAGTCCAGGCGTAAATAGATGCAATTGGGTTAGTTGAGGTCTTCTTACCTGCTTGCCAGTCGCGGTAGTGACGAGTTACGGTTCCGTGGGCAGCCTCAGCCAGAGCCGTCTTACCATCTGGTGTGGTTAGAACTGAAGTCATCAAACCAAGCGATCCAAATCCCTGAGCTACTGTGTCTGACTGCACATCCCCGTCGTAGTTCTTACAAGCCCAGACGTAACCACCCTCCCACTTCAAAGCTGCGGCAACCATGTCATCAATTAGACGGTGCTCATAGGTAATTCCAGCAGCTTTAAACTTTTCAGCATATTCGGCATCAAAAACTTCCTGGAAAGCATCCTTGAATGCTCCATCGTAGGCCTTCAAGATGGTGTTTTTGGTGGAAAGGTATACCGGATAGTTTCTTGCTAGACCGTAGTTAAACGAAGCTCTGGCAAAGTCGCGAATCGACTCCATGTAGTTATACATTCCCATCGCAACTCC
>JBJTOG010000142.1:0-4263 GCA_046074425.1 Actinomycetota bacterium | reverse complement strand
GCCCTAAAGCGCAGAGCAAAAGTTAGCGACTTTGTTCCGGCCGGAATGTTCTCGCCTCGGTAATCATCGGTTAGCGAGATGGCTTCCAGTAGCTCTCCGGCTCCCTCGCGAACCGCAGCCAAAACCTCGCCAGCTGAAATCTCTTGCGCAACCACCAGGGAGAGATCCTGAGTTGCCGCCGGCAAAGTTCCAAGTTGGGTCGCCTTCAGAACCTCGGGAGAAAGTGAAATCAGCTGATCAAGATCTAGCTCAAAAATGGCAACGGTTCTTGGCAAATCGTTCGCTTTGGATAAAGCCGGATCTAATTCACCAACCAACCCAATAATCTTTCCGGCAATCAAAATCTCTCCGGAGCGGTTCGGATGGAAACCCTTTGGAGTCGACTGCTTGATTTCAATCTCGGAACCGGTAGCCGAAGCAATGACTCGAAGTGCCATCAGGGCATCCTCGACTCCGTAGGAAGCTGAGCGAAGTCCAGGTTGCTGGGCAAGACGGTTTCCTAAGAATAATCCGGCGATTCTTCTTGGCTGCTCTGGGATGGTTTTTCCAAGCTCAGCTAGTTCGGCATCGGTTGGCCGATCGGCGGTTTCGGGGAAGGTCTTCAACTTCGCTTTTGGAGCTAGGAACACGCTTCCAGATTCCATCAAAGCCAAATCAGTTAGACCCCTAGAGAGGTTTCTTCTTGCGGTTTCAATAAGTCCTGGAATAAGCGAGGTTCTTAGCCAACCACTTTCTTCCTGCATGGGGTTAGCCAGCTTCACAGCTTCTTGGTTCGAAAACCAAGAAAGTTGCGCTTCGGAAACAAATGGGTAAGACAGCACTTCGGTTAGACCTGAAGCGGCGAGGGCATTTAGCACTGAGCGACGAAGGGTTTGCGATCTAGTTAGTCCGCGACCGGGTGGTGCAACTGGAATCCGGGAAGGAATTTGATCGTAACCAATAATTCGAGCAATTTCTTCAACCAAATCGGTTTTGTGCCGAAGGTCGCTTCGCCAAGATGGAGGGAAAACTTCATAGCCACCATCGGCTAAGTTGAAGTTTGCTCCAATCTCATTTAAAACTTTCTCGATCTGTTCTTGGCTGTATTCAACTCCGGTCAGTTCGGATGCGAAGGAAGCTGGCAAGAAGATTGCGTTGGGTTCATCGAAGTCGCTGTAGCTTGCTCCTAGCAAACCAGCGGTTCCACCGGCGTGAACCTCGAGCAGCTGTATCACTCTGGCCGCAGCAAATTCACCGACCTTAGGGTCAACCCCGCGCTCGTAGCGCTTTGAGGCTTCAGAAAAAAGTTTGTGTCGACGAGCCGATCTGGCAATCGAAATCGAATCGAAGTGAGCGGCTTCAATCAAAACGTTCTTTGTGGTTTCACTAACCTCGGTGCTCTCTCCACCCATCACACCAGCAAGACCAATAGGTCCTGAGCCATCGGTAATAAGGAGGTCTTCAGGGTCCAACTTTCTAACCTGACCATCCAGGGTCTTTAGGGTTTCACCCTTTTTTGCCCTGCGAATGAGGAAATCACCTTTGATTTTGTCGAGGTCGTAAGCGTGAACCGGTTGACCAAGTTCCAGCATCACGTAGTTGGTGATGTCAACGGCCAGTGAGATTGATCGCATTCCGGCGAGTTTTAGTCTCGCTCGCATCCAAGCCGGTGTGGGCTTGGTGGCATCGATTCCAGTTACTGATCGAAGGATAAAGGACTGAGATGTTTTGCGACCGCGAATTGGATTCTCATCCACAACGTTCAAACCAAAGCCTTCGCCGTGAACCGGATGAGCGTTGCCGGTTGGGTCGCGATAGTCACTTGAAGTGGCGTGGGAATATTCCCTGGCGATACCGCGAATCGAAAGACAGTAGGCGCGATCAGGCAGCACGCTAATTTCGAGTGCCGAGTCTTGAAGACCCAAAAGCTCTATCGCATCGCTTCCAATTTTTGGATCAAGACCCATGGTTCCAAGTCGCAAAATACCATCGTGATCCTCGGAAAGATTAAGCTCACGACCGGATGCCATCATTCCATCGCTTACGTGACCGTAGGTGGAGCGAGCTGAGATTACGAAGTTTCCAGGAAGCACAGCACCAGGTAAACAAACCACGACTTTATCGCCAACTTCAAAATTCGAAGCACCGCAAACAATGCCGCGAACATCCGCTCCCCCATCGGCAGCCTTGGCTCCGGTTGGAGCAACCTGAACCTGGCACCAGCGAATGGTCTTGCCATTGCTTTGTGGTTCTTCTTGAAATTCCAAAACCTGACCAACTACTACCGGGCCAGATACGTCGAAGAAATGAGCGGCTTCCTCTTCCAAACCAACTTTGACCAATTGCTCCATTACGGTCTCCGGAGTTGATTCGGCAGGAAGATCAACATACTCGGCCAACCAAGAAAGTGGGACGCGCAATTAGATCACCATCCCAAAATTCTGAGAGAAACGAACGTCGCCTTCGACCATGTCGTGCATGTCCGCAACCTCGTTGCGGAACATCAAGGTTCGCTCGATTCCCATTCCAAATGCAAAGCCGGAATAAACCTCGGGATCGATTCCGCTGGCACGCAATACATTTGGGTTCACCATTCCGCAGCCGCCCCACTCAACCCAGCGAGCGCCGCCTTTGGCACCGGGGTGCCAAATGTCCAACTCGGCAGATGGTTCGGTGAATGGAAAGTAAGAGGGGCGAAGCCTGATTTTCGCTTCCTCGCCAAACATGATTCGAGCAAAGTGTTCCAAGGTGCCACGGAGATCCGCCATGCTCAAACCCTTATCGATGGCAAGGCCCTCAACCTGGTGGAAAACGGGAGTGTGGGTAGCATCAAGCTCATCGGTTCTAAAAACACGCCCTGGGCAGAGAATATAAATGGGTACTTCCCGATTTAGCATCGAGCGAACCTGGACCGGTGAGGTGTGAGTGCGCAGGACCAACTTTTGCTCAACCGGTTCAACAAAAAAAGTGTCTTGCATTGCCCGAGCTGGGTGGTCGGCATCAAAATTAAGCGCGTCGAAGTTGTACCACTCGCTTTCAACCTCTGGCCCCTCGGCGATTTCCCAGCCCATGCCAACAAAGATGTCGGAGATTCTCTCCTGCAAAAGGCTAAGGGGATGTCTGGCCCCAACCCTCTGAGGTGCGGCCAAGGCGGTTAGATCTTTTGCCTCCTTGGCTAATTTGGCACTTTCCTCTATCGCTGCAAGTTCAGTCTCACGGGATGCGAAAGCCTCGTTTACTTTGGCACGGGCATCCCCAACAATCTTTCCGGCTTCTGCCTTTTGATCAGCCGGCACCTTGCCAAGTGCCTTAGAAAAAGCTGCAATAGCGCTGCCATCGCCAATCAGGCTGGAGCGCAGGGCCTTAATTTCAGCCAGCGATGAGGATTTTACGATCTCGGCCAGGGCAGCATCGACGGCCTTCGAAACCTCGGCTGCACTAATGTTTTCTGGCTGGGACATAGCTCTCAAGTTTAGCGATTAGCGGTTCTGGGCGAAGGCAGACGCGTATAAACACACGCTGGCCGCGGTGGCAAGATTCAGCGATTCCGCTGCACCGTAGATTGGAACCTTTACGGTCTTATCCGCCAGTGCTGCAACATCAGGCTCTAAGCCCCAGGCCTCGTTGCCAAATAGCCATACCGTAGGTCCTGCCAATTCAGCGCTATCCAGCTCCGGTAATTCGGCTCCAGAAATATCGGCAGCCAGGATTTTAAGACCTGCGGATTTGAACTTTTCAATGCTCTCCTCGATTGGAGCATCAATCACAAAGGGAAGGTGAAAAAGCGATCCGGTGGTGGAGCGAACCACCTTGGGGTTATAAATCTCGACGCTTCCCTTGGAAAAGATAACCGCATCCGCTCCGGCAGCATCGGCTGCTCGCAGCACTGTTCCGGCATTGCCTGGGTCACGAATCTGTGCCAAAAAGGCAATCAATTTGGGCTTTTGGGCAAGCACCTCATCCAGTGAGACGTGGAATTGCGAACATACTGCCACAACTCCTTGTGGGGTGGTGGTATCGCAGAGCTCTTTCAGTACGGCATCGGAAACGATTCGCAAGGTGACTCGAGCGGCTTCGGCGCGAGCAATCAACTCTGGATTTTTCAATCCAAAGTTTTCCGTAGCGTATACCCGCTGAATTAGCTTGGGTCGATCAAGCGCCTCTTTGAGACCCTGCGGTCCCTCAAGCAGAAAGAGCCCGGTCTCTGACCGGGTCTCTCTCTTGAGAAGCTTTGCGACCCCTTTTATTTCCGAAGCGGTGGGATCTTGAGACAAAGTTCTAGCT
>JBJTOG010000141.1:0-3829 GCA_046074425.1 Actinomycetota bacterium | reverse complement strand
ATTTCTTCCGCTGATGGGCTAAACATTCTTCGTCACTCAGCAGCACACGTTCTAGCTCAAGCGGTTCAGAACATCAACCCTGAAGCAAAGTTGGGAATCGGACCGCCGATCAAAGACGGCTTTTACTATGACTTTGATGTTGAAACCTCGTTCACTCCAGAAGATCTGAAAAAACTCGAAAAGGAAATGGAGCGAATTATTCGCTCTGGACAGCGATTCGTAAGAAGGGTCTCAACGGATGACGACGCTCGTAAAGAGCTCTCATCGGAACCTTACAAATTGGAACTAATTTCGATCAAGGGTTCAGACTCGCTTGCAGAGGGTTCAGCGGAAGTCGGGGCTGGTGAGCTCACTATTTATGACAACGTAGATCCTTCTACTGGTGAGCGGGTCTGGAGCGATCTCTGTCGGGGACCGCACCTACCAAACACTCGAATGATTGGGAACGGCTTTTCACTAACCAGATTGGCGGCTGCTTACTGGCGCGGAAACGAAGCCAATAAGCAGTTGCAACGAATATACGGAACGGCCTGGGCATCTAAAGAAGATATGAAGGCGCACCTAGAACGCCTAGAAGAAGCGGCGAAAAGAGACCATCGACGTCTTGGTGCCGAATTGGATCTGTTTTCCTTCCCGGAAGAGATTGGTTCTGGACTTGCGGTGTTTCACCCAAAGGGTGGAGTTATCCGACGCGTGATGGAGGACTATTCCAGGGCTCAACACGAGAGAGCTGGGTACGATTTCGTTTACTCACCACACATCACGAAATCCAACCTTTTCGAAACATCTGGACACCTTTCCTGGTATTCCGAAGGCATGTTCCCTCCAATGAAATTGGATGAAGAAATTGATGAAAACGGAATCGTGCGTAAGCAAGGTCAGGATTACTACCTGAAACCGATGAATTGCCCTTTCCACATCTTGATTTATAAATCGCAAGCCAGGTCCTACCGAGACCTTCCTCTAAGGATGTTTGAGTTCGGTTCGGTATATAGGTATGAGAAATCTGGAGTTGTCCACGGGCTAACGCGGGTGCGAGGAATGACTCAGGACGATGCTCATTTGTTTGTCACCCAAGAGGACATGGAAGCTGAGCTCACAAATGTCCTAAATTTTGTTCTTGATCTTCTGAGAGATTACGGCCTAACAGATTTCTATCTGGAGTTGTCTACTCGTGATCCTGAAAACGAAAAATTTGTTGGGTCCGAGGAAATTTGGGAAAAAGCAACCAGTACATTGGCAAAGGTTGCAGCTGAATCTGGGCTGGAATTGGTACCTGATCCCGGAGGCGCAGCATTCTACGGTCCCAAGATATCCGTTCAAGCGCGGGATGCAATTGGGCGGACCTGGCAAATGTCGACAATCCAACTTGATTTCAACCTTCCAGGGCGCTTCGATATCGAATACACCGCGAGCGATGGCAGCAAGAATAGGCCCGTAATGATTCACCGAGCGCTCTTTGGATCTATTGAACGTTTTTTTGCCGTTTTGACCGAGCACTACGCTGGCCATTTCCCACCCTGGTTGGCTCCAGTTCAGGTTGTCGGTATTCCAGTTGCCGATGAGTTTGCTGATTATCTATCAGGTGTTATTGAGAGATTGAGAAGTTTGGGAGTCCGGGCAATTCTGGATTCTAGCGATGACCGAATGCAGAAGAAGATTCGTAATCACACTAAGGACAAAGTGCCATTCTTGCTAATCGCAGGAGGAGAAGATCGGGATTCGGAATCGGTTAGCTTCCGCTATCGAGACGGCACTCAAGAGAATTCTGTACCAGTTGAAAAGGCGGTAGAACTCATTCTTTCAGCCATCAATGAAAAGAGGCAGGTCTAGTTGGTCGAAAATAGTTCATCAATGCCTGGTGTACCCGATGAATTTCAGAGACTTTGGACCCCGCACCGCTTGGTTTACATTCAAAATGGCCAACAGCCAGAGAAGGATTCATGCCCTTTTTGTCTTGCTCCTGAAGGAACTGATGAAGAGGGACTAATTGTTCACCGGGGTAAGCACGCCTTTGTATTACTAAATCTTTTTCCATACAACTCCGGACACCTCTTGGTTTGCCCATACCGCCACGTTTCTGATTATGACCTCGCCTCCAAGGAAGAGGTTGATGAGATTGCTGCACTCACTCAAAAGGGCATGAGGGTACTAAGAGTGGTATCCAACGCACACGGGTTCAATCTCGGGATGAATCAGGGCATTACCGCTGGTGCAGGTATCGCAGAGCACCTTCATCAGCACATTGTCCCTCGTTGGGCAAACGATGCCAACTTCTTTCCTATCATCGCCAAAACCAAGGCGCTTCCCAGACTCCTAGGTGAAGTAAGGGAAGCGGTAGCCAGGGCCTGGCTTGAACAAAAATAGGCTATTTACTTCCTTATAGACTTATGTCATGAGCGATCAGAAATCACAATCAACACCCCTGGTTAAACGAGGACTAGCAGAAATGCTCAAGGGCGGTGTCATTATGGACGTCGTTAACGCTGAGCAAGCAAAAATCGCCGAAGACGCAGGTGCGGTAGCGGTAATGGCCTTGGAGCGTGTGCCAGCTGACATCAGAGCTCAAGGCGGGGTTGCGAGAATGAGCGATCCAGATCTCATCGATGAAATTATTGCAACCGTATCAATACCCGTTATGGCTAAAGCAAGAATCGGACACTTTGTAGAGGCCCAAGTTCTGGAATCACTCAAGGTTGATTACATTGACGAGTCCGAAGTTCTATCTCCTGCCGATTACGTTAACCACATCGACAAGTGGAAATTCGATGTTCCATTCGTCTGCGGTGCCACCAACCTTGGAGAAGCACTAAGACGTATCACTGAGGGTGCTGCCATGATTCGCTCGAAGGGCGAAGCCGGCACTGGTGATGTTTCGGAAGCCACTAAGCACATTCGAACAATCCTCGGTGAGATTGCATCTCTGGCCGCAAAATCCGATGACGAGTTGTATGTTGCTGCCAAGGAACTCCAAGCACCGTATGACTTAGTTCGCGAAGTTGCAAAAACCAAGAAATTGCCGGTAGTGCTTTTCGTTGCTGGCGGAGTAGCAACACCCGCCGATGCTGCAATGATGATGCAGCTGGGTGCAGACGGAGTCTTCGTTGGCTCTGGAATATTTAAATCTGGATCACCGGCCAAGCGAGCCGCGGCGATTGTTAAGGCTGTTGCTGCATTCAATGACGCAGCCGTCATTGCAGAAGCCAGTCGCGGCCTCGGAGAAGCAATGGTTGGAATTAACGTTGCCGACCTACCCGCACCTCACCGGCTAGCGGAGCGCGGCTGGTAATTGCGCGTAGGAGTCCTTGCGCTTCAAGGAGATGTTCGCGAACATCTCGCTACATTAGAGGCGATTGGTGCAGATTCGGTTGAAGTTAGGAATCAATCGGATCTAGATTCAGTCGCTGGCTTGATTATCCCAGGCGGGGAATCGACAACAATTTCCAAATTGTTGGATATTTTTAAATTGCGTTCTTCTCTCAACGAATTTGCAGTGCAGGGCAAGGGAATTTTCGGGACCTGCGCCGGGATGATTATGCTGGCGAATGAAGTTTTGGATGCGGCTTCCGGGCAGCAAAGCCTTGGACTATTAGACGTTTCAGTTAGGCGCAATGCCTTTGGATCCCAATTGGATTCCTTTGAGGAGGAATTAATTTTTAACGGTGAATTGGTGAAGGCAGCCTTTATTCGTGCTCCTATTGTTGAGAGGGTTGGCGAGGGCGTCGAGGTGCTTTCCACATTGCCTAATGGAGAAATTGTGGCAGTTAGGGCCGGGAGGATACTGGCAACGGCTTTTCACCCTGAGATTGTGGGGGAGCGAAAAGTGCAC
>JBJTOG010000140.1:0-9713 GCA_046074425.1 Actinomycetota bacterium | reverse complement strand
GAAGTACTTCAGCTCTCTAGCAACCTTGGTGTGCTTTGCCTTTTGACGGCCACGCCCCATGGCGAGACCCCCTCTTTCGTGTCTTGGCCGCGCCCGTGCGCAGAATCAATCAAACTTTGACAAGTTTAGCATCCGCCTAAGCACCTTTGCCTAGAGCAAAAATGAGGCTGTTAGGAATGCCAGAGCGGATAAAAAGAGGTTCAATAAACCATTTATCAAGGCTTTGCCTTTTTCGCCCTTTGTCCAGAGCTGCCCAGTCTGCCCGGCAAAAGTTGAAAAGGTCGAAATACCGCCCGCTAATCCAACTGCTATCCAGTGATTTTGGTCTCCAAGTTCAATGGCCACCCCGGCAGTAAAGGATCCAAGCAGGTTCGCAAGCAGTATCCCCCAAGGCAGCTTTCCATCCCACCAACTGAGACCAAAACGTATCAACGCCCCCACCCCACCTAGCAGGGCAACTTGCAACATCAGCACTCCCAGGCTCATTTCGTGACCAACTTTGTCCCAAGAATATAAAGGGCAACACCTAGGGCCAACTGCCCAGCAACAAAGATCCAATAAAGAAGGCCATCCGAACCCGCTCCAGCCGCTATAGCTGCCAGCGCACTCATGGTGGTGAAGGAACCAAGAAACCCTGGCCCAACGAAGTGTTTCCTAAGCGGTTCACTGAAAAATTGATGATTGTTCACGAATCCCAGCGCCAATGCTCCAAGCAGGTTAACGAGGGTTGTTAGATAAAGCTCTTGGTTTGTTGTTGGTAGAAGTAGCTCTATCCCAAAGCGAGCCGATGCCCCAATTCCGCCTCCCAAAAATACTGCAATCAGTATGGGAAAAGAGAGCTTTTGCGGCATGGCTTTGATGCTATCCAATAATGGTGGCTCCGACCGGCATCGATCCGGTGACCTAACGATTTTCAGTCGTTCGCTCTACCAACTGAGCTACAGAGCCTAAAGGTGGAAAACCACCCCCATTCAATAAAAGCCCTCTAAGGAGGGCTTCTAAAGAAGCGACCCTGACCGGACTTGAACCGGCGACCTTCGCCGTGACAGGGCGACGCGCTAACCAACTGCGCTACAGGGCCTCGTTGCTACGAGCCATACATCTGGTGACCCCAACGGGATTCGAACCCGTGCTACTGCCGTGAAAGGGCAGCGTCCTAGGCCACTAAACGATGGGGCCTACAAAGTGTGGAACTTCATAGCACCAGCAATAAAGACTAGCCCCATTAGCCCGCTTTTGGCAACCTGGAAACCCGCTAGAGGCCAGTATTTTCCGACACTCTCAGAAATCCTTCAGGTAATACTTCAAGGTTTCGTGTTAGCTTAAAAATCATGCCGCGGCGATTTAGCACACCCATTTCCCTGCTAGCAGCCCTTGGGCTGCTAGCTGGAATCGCCCTGGCTGGACCAGCTTTCGCGAACCCCAACTACCCAACCGCAGCTGAGGTAGAGGCCGCTAAGCGGGACGTCACTGAGAAAAAGAAGATGATCGATCGGATAGAGAAAATAATCGCCGATCAAGAAGTTGAAGTTGAAGCTCTCAACCGCGAAGCCAGCATTAAGGCCGAAATTTATAACAATGCTCGAGAAGAATTGCTCGTCGTTGAGCGCAAGGTAAAGGTCCTAGAAAAGCAGACCAAGAAAGCGACTCAAGAAGCGGCTGACGCTGAAGCCCAACTTGGTCAAATTGCATCCGAGATGATGAGAAACGGTTCCGGAGGAACTTCACTCAATTTATTCTTGAACCCAGGTGATGCTGACAATCTTTTATATCAACTGGGCGCGCAAGAAAAATTGGCGCAGCAAACTCAATTGATTTATCAAAAGTCTTTAGAAAAGCAACGTCTTGCAAAATCACTTACCGATGAATTGGCTTCTGCCCAAGCAGAGCTAGCGCAAAAGGCGGAAATTGCTCAGAAGGCATTCGATGATGCTACTAAAGCAGCCAATGCTGTTGAAGCAAAGGTTGCAGCAAACAAAAGACAAAACAGAATCTTCTATAACCAATTAGCATCTCTTCGAAATACAGCATCCGATCTCGAACGCCAACGTCAAGAAGGTTTAGCCTGGGAAAGAAGGCAGGCCGCTGGAACATCGATGCCGGATGCTCCTGAGTTATATAAAGTCGGACCACCAAACCAAGCCAAAGTTGAAACAGTGGTTGCCTTCGCAAGAGCACAACTCGGAAAACCATATGTTCTAGGCGCTGCTGGTCCTAACGCTTGGGACTGTAGTGGATTAACCATGAAGGCTTACGCGGCGGCAGGTATCTATGTTGGTACTCACTCGGTTTCTAACCAGTTCATTAACGCGATGGATAAGCGTCAGCTAGTTCCGGTTCGCGATGTTGAAGCAGGGGACTTGGTATTTTGGTCCACCAGCACTGATCATCTAAATCGAAGCTACGCGTATAAGTACCACATTGGAATTTACATCGGTGGCGGATTGGTGATTGATGCACCCAACCCGTCAAAGCCGGTTCGAATAATTGAACTGAATTTGCGACTTGGAGAATTGGTCCCTTACGCCGCGAGACCAAGCGCTTAGGGTTTGTAGTTCGCCTGAGCTTCAGCAATTAATCTTTCTGCCTCAGCTTTATTAGACCACTTGCCACACTTGACCCACTTACCTGGCTCTAAGTCCTTGTAGTGAGTAAAGAAGTGTTCAATTTCATTAAGAGTCTGCTTGGGAACATCTCCAATGTCTTGTATGTGATCCCACCTCTTATCGCCGGCTGGAACGCAGAGAATCTTTTCATCCATCCCGCCATCATCTTCCATGGGGAGCACTCCAACTGGACGCACTTTTACAACCACGCCTGGAAATACCGGGAATTCGAGCAGAACTAGAGCATCTAGCGGGTCGCCATCGCCACCGAGGGTGTGATCAAAATACCCGTAGTCAACCGGATAAACAAAAGGTGTATAAAGCACCCGGTCCAGGTGGACGCGTCCAGTTTCGTGATCGACCTCATACTTATTTCTTGAACCGCGAGGGATCTCGATTACAGCTTCAAACATTGTTCTCCTCAATAGGCTTGACCTAATCAAGATTAGCGAATCGGGAAGTGGATTGTGCCTCCAAGGAAGAGCTTGACACCGACCCAGGGCAAAGTCCGCCACGCGGTTAGGGCAACTCTCGCCTCTCAAACTAGCCCCGGTCAAAAACTTTTGCTGGCCGTCTCTGGCGGAGCAGATTCCCTTGCTTTGGCAGCGGCAACCATTTTCGAAGCCAAAAAATTAGAACTTCAGCTCGCTTTTGCGATTATCGATCATCAGCTTCAACCGGGTAGCGAAAAGGTAGCGCTTAGAACAGAGAAACTACTTACTCAACTAGGCGCCACAGAGGTACTTGTCAGAAAAGTGAAGGTTGGAAAATCCGGTGGACCAGAAGCTGCCGCTCGAGATGCTCGTTACAGTGCCTTAGAAAAAATCAAAGAGGAAACCCAAGCAGACTTTATTCTGCTTGGTCACACTGCTAACGACCAAGCCGAAACTGTTTTACTTGGTCTAACAAGAGGTTCTGGCGCCCGTTCTCTCAGTGGCATGCGCGAACGAAACGGCATCTACCTTCGACCGCTACTTTCTTTGGAGCGAAGTGACACAGAACAATTCTGCCGAGATAGCGAAATTAAATTCTGGCGTGACCCTCACAATCAAGACCCAAGTTTTCTTAGGGTGCGAATCAGAACTAAAGTCTTGCCATTTTTAGCAAAGGAACTAGGAGCCGGAATTTTCAATGGGCTAATTCGTTCAGCCCAGCAGCTTCGTGAAGATAGCGAGTATTTGGAACTAACGGCCAATCGCTTGGCTAAGCGAATCCTGAACCAAACTCCTCGAGGCATTGAACTTGACGTTTCGGCTATAGAAAAGCTGGCTCCAGCGCTTAGGAACCGCGTTATTAAAATTGCCCTGGAAAGCCAAGGGCGAGAGATGAGCAGGATACACGTGTTGGCGACAGCCGAATTGGTAACCGATTGGCACGGCCAGAAACCACTATCCCTTCCAGGCGTTAGAGTAATGCGTGAAGGCAAAGTAATCCGAATCAGCCAGGAGAAGTGAGTGGATCTCGAAACCGTCACCGCAGAAATCACACAGGTTTTAATCACCAAAGAACAAATTGAAAATCGCATCAAGGAGCTCTCAAAAGAGATTGATGCACACTACGCAGGCAAAGACTTGCTATTGGTTGGTGTTCTAAAAGGTGCCGTGATGTTTATGGCTGATCTTTCTAGAGCGGTGCAAACCAGAGTTCAAATGGATTGGATGGCGGTTTCGTCATATGGTTCCGGAACTACATCCTCAGGAGTAGTGAGAATCCTGAAGGATTTGGACACCGATGTGCTGGGCAGAGACGTACTTATCGTCGAGGACATCATCGACTCGGGATTGACACTCTCTTGGCTGGTTTCCAATTTGGAGGCTAGGGGTGCTGCCTCGGTTGAGGTTGTCACGCTGCTTCGTAAGCCAGAGGCTGCCAAAGTTGAAGTTTCAGTTCGCTGGGTCGGGTTTGAAATTCCCAATGAATTTGTGGTCGGTTATGGGCTCGATTACAACGAGCGATACCGCACTTTGCCTGGGGTTGCCGTGCTGTCCCCTTCTGTCTATTCCTAAGATTTCCCTCAGTTTGGGCAGGTAACCTTAGAAGTTATGAAGCTCAAGAAAATCCTTTCCGGTCCATTTGTCTGGATCATCCTCGCCGTGGCCATCTTGGTTATCGGCAGCACGCTTATCAACGCCGAGCGTTATGAGAAAGTCGACACCCAGTATGGACTTGAGCTAATCGAATCTGGCAAAGCCAAGTCGGTCAAGATTCTCGATGGCGAGCAGCGGGTGGATGTTGAGCTAGTAACCGCTGATCCTGAGTTTGGAAAACTAGTCCAGTTTTACTTCGTAGCTCCCCGCGGTGCTCAGGTTGTTGAAGCGGTATCGACTTCAACAATTGCCGAGGGATACAACGACGAAGTCCCTTCAACCCCTTGGTATCTCGCGCTACTTGGATCGCTACTGCCGTTTCTTATCATCGGTCTGATTTTCTGGTTCTTGCTCTCCTCGATGCAGGCAGGTGGCGGCAAGGTCATGCAGTTTGGGAAGTCCAAGGCAAAAATGGTCACCAAAGAAACTTCGAAGGTTACCTTTAAGGACGTAGCTGGAATCGATGAAGCCATTGAAGAGCTCGAAGAGATCAAAGACTTCTTGAAAAAACCAGAACGATTCCGCGCACTAGGCGCAAAAATTCCTCGAGGTGTATTACTCTACGGACCTCCTGGAACCGGAAAGACCTTGGTTGCAAAAGCGGTGGCCGGTGAGGCGGGTGTTCCATTCTTCTCGATTTCGGGTAGCGACTTTGTTGAAATGTTTGTTGGTGTTGGGGCTTCCCGAGTTCGAGATTTATTTGAGCAGGCCAAACAATCGGCACCGGCAATCATCTTTGTTGATGAAATCGATGCGGTTGGTCGTCATCGTGGCGCTGGAATCGGTGGTGGTAACGATGAACGCGAGCAAACCCTGAATCAGCTGCTAGTTGAGATGGACGGATTTGATTCAAACACCAACGTGATTTTGATTGCAGCCACTAACCGTCCAGACATATTGGACCCCGCACTTCTTCGTCCCGGTAGGTTTGACCGCCAAATTGGAGTTGGGGCTCCAGATCTAGCAGGACGTGAACAAATTCTGAGAGTTCACGCTGCCAACAAGCCGATTGCTTCAGATGTTGACCTTGCCATAATCGCTCGACGTACCCCAGGTTTTACAGGAGCAGATTTGGCGAACGTGTTGAATGAAGCAGCCCTTCTCTCAGCCCGAGAGGGCGCAAAGCAAATTGATTCGAAAACTATCGACGAGGCAATCGACCGAGTAATTGGTGGTCCGCAGAAAAAGTCTCGCTTGATGAAAGACGAAGAGCGACTGAATACCGCTTACCACGAAGCCGGCCACGCACTGGTCGCCGCATCCTTAAATCACAGCGACCCAGTTACTAAAATCACAATTTTGCCTAGAGGTCGGGCGCTTGGATACACCATGGTGTTGCCTATCGAAGATCGCTATTCCGTAACTCGAAATCAGTTATTGGATCAAATCGCCTATGCACTCGGAGGAAGAGCTGCCGAAGAATTAGTGTTCAGTGATCCAACTACCGGTGCCTCAAATGATTTTGAGAAGGCCACTAAAACCGCAAGGCAAATGGTCACTTTGTACGGTTTCTCTTCTGCGGTGGGTACAGTTTCTTACGGCGGAGGCGGGGAAGTATTTATCGGAAGAGATATGGCGCAGCAGCGTGAATATTCCGATCAGGTGGCGCACCAAATAGACGTTGAAATTCGCAAGATTCTTGATTCAGCTCACGATGAGGCGTATAAAGCGTTAAACCTGAACAGGGCGATTTTGGACCAATTGGCTAAAGAGCTTATGGAAAAGGAAACCCTGAATCATGACGACATTGACCGGATATTCAAATCGGTAAAAAAGCTACCAAAGCGTAAGTCTTGGCTATCAAAACCAACTAGACCTTCCAGCAAAAAAGGACCAATCGCTATACCAGCCAAAGGCTCGACTACAGCCAAAAAGGCAGCCTCGGATGCTGAAAAGAAGAAGGCTGCTGGGTCCAAAAAGAGCACAACTAAGAAGAAGTAATTGGTTGATCTAAATCGCATCCGATCGGCGGTAGTTGAGTTACTGACCGCCATAGGCGAAGACCCTAATCGCTCAGAGCTCCGTGCTACTCCAGAGAAATTTGCTGAGGCCTATCAAGAATTTTTCAAAGGAGTGGGAGTTGATCCGCTAAGCATCCTCTCTGAAACCTTTCCTGCCGAGCAATCCGATGTTGTAATTCTCAAAGATATCGAACTCGTTTCAATTTGCGAGCATCACCTACTTCCCTTCACTGGGAAAGCACACATCGCATACCTTCCAGCGAAAGAAGTTATTGGCCTCGGAAGGCTGCCCAAGCTGGTTGAGGTTTTATCGGCCAGGCCGCAACTTCAGGAAAACCTGACTGCTCAGATTGCTGGTGCTATCGAAACTGGACTGGGAGCAAAGGGCGTCATCGTTGTCATTGAAGCATTGCATCACTGCGTTGCTTCAAGGGGTGCCAGACAGCCCGAGGCAAACACGGTAACCATGAGAGCTTTAGGTATTTATGCCGATCCGGTGGCCAGACAAGAAGTGATGGCCCTAATTGCCAGGTGAGGTTTGAGTGAATTACCATCGCCCATTGGTCATGGGAGTAATAAACCTAACTCCTGATTCATTCAGCGATGGTGGGGAGTTTTTGGATCTTGATACCGCCTACCAACACGCCAAAGAACTAATAGCCCAAGGTGCAAATATTTTGGACCTCGGTGGAGAATCAACAAGGCCAGGGGCGCTTCGAGTCCCACTGTCAATCGAACAGCAAAGAATTCTGCCGCTAATTGAGAAATTAGTTTCAGATCCATTATTTGTAGAAACCAAAACTCAAATTTCTGTTGACACCATGAATGCTGAAACTGCAGTGAAAGCTGTTCAAGAGGGTGCAACAATCATCAACGATGTTTCGGGAGGGTTGGCGGACCGAGAAATGTTTAGTGCCCTCGCAAATCTAGATTGCAAAATCGTAATCAGCCACTGGCGGGGCTTTAGCGATCAGATGGACTCACTGAATAATTATCAAGAAGTGGCTAAAGATGTTGCTACAGAACTTGAAGTTCGCGTTGCTGCGGCAGAAGCGGCCGGGATCTCGAGAGAAAGAATCATCATCGACCCTGGGCTTGGTTTTGCAAAGGACATCGAACAAAATTGGCATCTTGTTGCGCGCTTAGATGAATTAGAAAAACTCGAGCTTCCGATTCTGATTGGCGCTTCTCGAAAGAGATTTGTTGCTGCCGCCTTGAATTCAGAAATAGAAAAAGTTAACAATTCGCGAAGAGATTTGGCTACCGCAGTGCTAACGGCCCTACTGATTCAACGAAAGCTTTGGGGAATAAGAGTCCACAATGTTTCAACAACCTTAGATGCAATCAAGGTTGTTGAAGCCCTAAAGTTTGCGAATGACAAAGCCAACGGGCAGAGTTAACTTATGACTGCGCTTATCGAAATCAGTGGATTGCGAGCCTACGGCTATCACGGAGTTCTGGATTTTGAACGTGAGCAAGGGCAATATTTTGTGATTGACGCAAAGATTTGGATAGATCATGAACGAGCAGCTTTCACTGATGACCTGGAACACACAGTAAGTTATGCGGAGATAGCTGAACTTATTGTTTCCAACGTTGGCGCAAACCCGGTGAATTTGCTCGAGAAGCTAGCGCAACGATTAGCGGATGAGGTGCTAAGAGCCGCCGGTCCAGTTGCCAAAAAGGTAAAAATAAAAGTCTCTAAGCCCGATGCCCCAATTCAGCTTTACTTCGAGAACGTTTCGGTAACTGCCAAGGCCAAGCGAGATTACTAATGCGCTCTTGGAAGATTGCGGTATTGGCTCTGGGTGGAAACCTGGGGGACCGGGGACAAACAATCGCAACCGCAATTGACCAGCTGGCCGCTCAAAAAAAGATTCGAGTGCTGGAGCGCTCCCCGCTGGTTGAATCTTTGGCGCTAACACCTCAAGGAACTGACGAAAGTAAACCCAACTACCTTAACGGTGTAATAAAAATTGCCACCCAACTTCGCCCCAAGAAGTTACTAAAAGTGATCACCCGAATTGAAAATCTGCACGGGCGAATCCGAGTCGAGAGGTGGGGATCTAGAACACTCGATATCGACATCATCACCTATGAGGACCAGATTAAGGTGAGTAGGAGACTCACTATTCCTCACCCACGTGCTTTCCAAAGGGCCTTTGTTTTAGTGCCGTGGTCGATGATGGATCCGGATGCGATCCTTCCCGGCCATGGGAGGGTTTCAGAACTGGCAGCCCCGATGTCAAATGAAGTTTGGTTAGCAAAATGAGACCTACCAAGATTCTTTCTCTGGTTGCCACGGCCTTGGCAGTTGCGGGCGGATCATTTCTACTTACCGGTTTTCTAGTCACGCGTGGATATCCGGTGGCACTTTCTCCTTTCAACTTTTCTCTAACTTTGATTGCAATAGCTGCGGTGATAGCGCTGCTTGGAATTCCACTTTGGCGCTATCGAACTGCATTGAAGCGACCGAATGTTAGTTCAAGGCCAAAGCGAGTCGATCCGTTTTATGCGGTCCAGGTGCTGCTGCTTTCCAAGGCAACTTCGATTTCGGGTTCAATTTTTGTTGGTTGGCATCTCGGCCTATTGCTGTATCAACTTTTTTCACCGATTGTTGTTTTGGATGCCCTAGGGCGAAACCTCTTCGCATTCATTGCGGCTCTTCTGATGGTTGTCTCCGGTTTTGTCACCGAGTTAGTTTGTCGATTGCCCGATTCCGGAGATGAATCCGAGGCGGCGACGGCTTAATGAAAGACGGAAGATTAAGCATTGGAATATTGGGCGATAGCACCGAGGGTATAGCTGTTGCTGGAGCACTTCAGGCAGCGGGACACATTGTGGTTGGATTCTTTACCAAAACCGCCGAAACAATAGAGCAAATCCAAACTGCCCTACCGTTTTCAAAAGCTCTTTCGGAAGCGGAACTTTTGCAGCAATCCGATTTAGTAATTCTGGCAATCGAAGCTCAAGAACTACAGCTTCAAGTTGAAAACTTGGTTGAGAAGGATTTATTGCACGCGGGTCAGTTGCTAGTTCACCTTGCCAAGGAATTTGAT
>JBJTOG010000139.1:0-2564 GCA_046074425.1 Actinomycetota bacterium | reverse complement strand
TGCTGGATCGCAACCGAGAAAAGCAAACAAACCTCGGGCACTGATCTTGGCGCCAACTCGTGAACTTGCTGATCAGATCGACAGAACGGTTTCGGCACTGGCTCGCTCAGTTGGTTTCTACACAACCTGCGTTTACGGTGGCGTTCCACAGCGTCGTCAGGAAATTGCCATGAGTCGTGGGGTTGATATTGTGGTGGCAACACCGGGTCGACTAGAGGACCTAATGGCTCAGCGCATTATTGACCTAAGCGATGTTGAAACAGTTGTGATCGACGAAGCCGACCACATGTGTGATTTGGGATTCATCGAAGGTGTTAAGCGAGTGCTTCGCGCAACTGGCGATAGCCAGAAGCTACTGTTCTCGGCAACGCTGGATCGTGAAGTCGATGCGCTGGTCAAAGAGTTCCTTCCAAACCCCTACGTCTATGAAGTCCCGAACGAAACCGAGGAGACCTCTTCTATTGAGCACCGAGTATTGGTATGCGATCAGGATGATCGTTCCCAGGTGTTACTTCGTTTGGTTCAAGGAGAGGGCAAGAGCCTTATCTTTACCCGCACCAAGATGACCGCGGAGCGATTGAGTGAATCGCTAACCAATAACGGTGTTCCGGCAGCAAGGCTGCATGGTGATCTGAATCAGAACCAGAGAACTCGAAACCTTGAGAGATTCATGAAGGGTCAGGTTAGGGTCTTGGTGGCAACCGATGTTGCAGCTAGGGGAATTCACGTTGACGATGTTGCCCTGGTTATCCAGGTTGACCCACCCGAGGAATACAAGACCTATCTGCACCGCGCCGGCCGAACCGGAAGAGCTGGCAAGGAGGGTGTCGTTATCACCTTGATTCCAAGAGCTAAGCGCAGAAGGGTTGAAGAACTGCTTCGCCGAGCTGACCGCGAGGCCAAGATCACCGAGGTTCGCCCGGGAGCTGCCATTTTGGAAGAGCTAGCTGGTCCAATCGCACCACCACCGGCACCGGAAATTCTTGATTTTGGAGACTCCAGAGGCGGAAGAAGCGGATCGAGAGATTCCCGCGGTGGCGATCGCCCCAAGCGCAAGAGCAACTACGGTGGCTCCGGCAAGGGCCGCTGGGCTGATAAGCCAGCCGGTGAAAAGCGCCCAAGGGCCAAAAAGTATTCCAACTAGCAATAGTTGGAGAGATTGCGACTGAGACAGCGCAATGACCCCGCCCGACAGGGCGGGGTTTACTTTAACCCGCCTTCTGGCCTAGAATTGGCTTTAGCCAAAGACCGTCGGTTTGAGGCAGGACAAATCCCAAGAAATCTTGAGGTTTGGCTTGTTTTGACTAAGAAACGTAAGTTTGCCCGCGCAGGTGAAAGTAGTGAAGTTTTAGGGTTTTCCCTTTTCTCTCGCTCCGATCGCGCTGCGTTCGGAGCTTTTTTAGTTTCTGTGGGCTACCGACATAAAGATAATCAAGGAGTGCCATGGCGAACAAGGAAGCTACCGTCGCCGAGCTCACGGAGAAATTCCAGAGCTCAGCTGCCGTATTGCTAACCGAGTACCGCGGACTCACTGTTGGGCAGCTCAAGGAGCTGCGTCGTTCCATCAGTGCGGACGCAACCTACGCCGTGGCAAAGAACACGCTCCTAACCATCGCAGCTAAGAACGCTGGAGTTACCGCATTTGACGGTCAGCTCCTAGGTCCAACTGCAATGGCATTTGTTCACGGAGACGCAGTCTCCGTTGCAAAGGCGATGCGTGACTTTGCCAAGGCAAATCCTCTACTGGTTGTGAAGAGCGGAATCCTCGATGGAGTCGCCCTTTCTGCTGATGAGGTTAAGAAGCTTGCTGATCTTGAATCCCGCGAGGTGCTGTTGGCGAAGACCGCCGGCCTCTTCAAGGCTTCGATGTTCAAGGCTGCTTACATGTTCCAGGCTCCGCTATCGCAGGCCGCTCGCACCGTCGACGCCCTACGTGCCAAGCAAGAGCAAAACGCTTAAAGAAGAAACTAAGGAGAAACAAAAATGGCAAAGCTGACAACCGACCAGCTCATCGATGGCTTCAAGGAGCTATCACTAATTGAGCTTTCTGAGTTCGTAAAGAAGTTTGAAGAAGTATTCGAAGTTACCGCCGCTGCACCAGTTGCAGTTGCCGCAGCACCTGCTGCCGGTGGTGGCGCAGGCGAAGCTGCCGAGGAGAAGGACGCATTCGACGTTGTTCTTGACGCTGCAGGAGATCAGAAGATCCAGGTTATTAAGGAAGTTCGTGCCCTTACCAACCTAGGTCTTGGAGAAGCCAAGGCTTTGGTTGATGGTGCTCCATCGACCATCCTCGAAGGCGCAAACAAGGAGACCGCCGAGAAGGCAAAGGCTGCACTTGAGGCTGCCGGCGGTAAGGTCACCCTTAAGTAATTCCGCTTAGTTAAAAACCCCAACCAGTTTTGGTTGGGGTTTTTACTTTTCTGGCTGAACTAAGCTGGTGCTTGGTCAATCCAAAGGAATAGCTGAAGTCCAATTGAGCTCAAAAATTAAAACCCCACCTCCAATTTCGAAGCAGCAGACCCTGGTCTATATCTTCGTCTTGGGGTTTTTATTTATGGTGCAGA
>JBJTOG010000138.1:0-11279 GCA_046074425.1 Actinomycetota bacterium | reverse complement strand
CACCAAGCAGCTCAATAAGCTAATCAACGTCATCAAGATCGTCGAGCTCGAGCCCGAGCTTGCAGTTCAGCGCGATCACATGCTGATCAAGGTAAAGACCGACCCAACCACCCGCTCCCAGGTGCTGGAAGCAGCAACCTTGTTTAGGGCAAGGGTAATCGATGTTGTCTCTGACGCATTGATCATTGAAATCACCGGTGATGCTTCGAAGTGCCAAGCCTTTATCAAGGTCTTAGAACCATTTGGCATTAAGGAACTGGTTCAGTCCGGGGTATTGGCAATGGGTCGAGGATCTAAATCGATCAGTGAAAAGGTTTTGAAGTAGTAAAAAACTTGACTGTCGGGAATCGGTAGTCCTAGAAGAAACAAACAAGGAGATAAAAACACATGGCTGAAATCTTTTACGACAAGGATGCCGACCTCTCGATTATCCAGGGCAAGAAAGTTGCCGTGATTGGCTTTGGTTCCCAAGGTCACGCCCACGCCCTAAACCTCAAAGACTCCGGAGTGGACGTCGTGGTTGGTTTGCAAGAAGGCTCAAAGTCCAAGGCCAAGGCCGAGGAGCAGGGACTCAAGGTCCTCACTCCTGCCGATGCCGCCAAGTGGGCAGATGTCATCGTGGTACTTGCTCCGGACCCACGCCAAAGAGACCTATACACCGAATCAATCGAGCCAAACCTCGAAGCAGGTAACGCCCTAGTCTTCGGTCACGGTTTCGCCATCCGCTTTGGATACATCAAACCCCCAGCTGGAGTTGATGTTTTCCTTGTTGCCCCTAAGGGTCCTGGACACATCGTTCGCAGAGAATATGTCGATGGCAGGGGAGTGCCAAACCTAGTAGCGGTTGAGCAGGACGCCACAGGCCATGCTTTCGAGCTAGGGCTTTCTTACTCCAAGGCAATTGGTGGAACCAGAGCTGGAACCATCAAGACCACCTTCGCCGAAGAGACCGAGACCGACCTGTTCGGTGAGCAGGCAGTACTGTGCGGTGGTGCATCACAGCTGATCCAGTATGGTTTTGAAACTTTGACCGAAGCCGGTTACCAGCCCGAGGTCGCATATTTCGAAGTCCTCCACGAGCTCAAGCTAATTGTTGACCTGATGTATGAAGGTGGCATTGCCAAGCAACGCTGGAGCGTCTCTGACACCGCCGAATACGGCGATTACATCTCAGGCCCTAGAGTTATTGGCCCAGAGGTTAAAGAGAGAATGCGCGATGTTCTAACCGACATCCAGGATGGCACCTTCGCCAGAAGGTTCGTTGCCGACCAGGATGCTGGAGCACCTGAATTCCTAGCGCTACGCGCTAAGGGCGAGGCACACCCAATCGAAGCCGTTGGTAGAACTTTGCGAAAGCTCTTTAGCTGGATCAAGAACACCGATGACTACAAAGAAGGTCAGGCTGCTAGATAAGCAGCTGCGATTGAGAAAGTGTTTCGGTATTTAGAGCGAAGAGGTTATGACTAAAAGTCAAAGACTTTAAGAAATCTGCGAAAACTATTCAATTCAACTTAGTCGCGTTTGACAAGTTGGAAACTATTTCTAGTTGGGGCTCCCGACCCTTACTTCGACAAGCAATGGTTAGCTAACCGCAACGGTCATTGCATCAATGTTTTCGATGGAGAGTGCGTGGTCGATTGCCATTACGCTCGCGCCAATGATTCCAGCATCAGACCCTGCTCTTGATTGGGCGATCGTTAGATGTTCCGTCGCAAGCGGCATGGAGCGGGAATAGACAACTTCACGAACTCCAGCGAGCAAGTGCTCTCCCGCAAATGCCAAGGATCCACCAATCGAGATCAAAGAAGGATTCAAAAGACTCACGCAAGTGGTCAAAACTTCACCAATATCTCTACCTGCTTGACGAACTGCTTGAATGGCTTCGAGTTCCCCTGCCTTGGTGGCGGCAACTACATCTGCCACTGTGGTGATGGGTTTCCTATTAAATTTCAGCCCTGCCTTGGTGAGAGATTCTGCAAGAGCGGGACCAGCAGCCATCGCTTCCAAACATCCACTGTTACCACAGCGACAGGGGATGCCACTTCCCCGAGAAATTTCAACATGTCCAATGTCTCCGGCGATACCTTCGGCACCACGTTGTAATACTCCGCTGCTGATGATGCCAGAACCAATACCCGTGGAGGCTTTCAAAAAGATCATGTTCTCAACATTTGGCCAGGCAAATTTTTGTTCTCCAAGTGCCATGATGTTTACATCGTTGTCTACGAGGACTGCTGCGCTAATGTGTTGGTTAATAAAGCCAGGAACATCGAAGTGATCCCACCCAGGCATGATAGGTGGGTTTGAAGGTTTTCCACTCGAGTGTTCCACTGGTCCAGGAAGCCCAATTCCAATTGCTAAGAGATCTTGTTCTTTAATTTGCAATCCAGCTAATTGTGATCGGATCGTTCTAACCATCCAGCCAAGGCAGGCTTCGGGTCCTTCGGCAATGATTATCTTGGCTGAAGTTCTAGCAAGGATGTTTCCCGCCAGATCAGTAAGTGCAAGAGATGCTTGAGTGGCGCCAAAGTCAACGGTTGCCACCGCTCTAGCCATTGGGTTTATAGCAAGTTGGGCCGATGGCCTTCCTCCGGTTGACGCCGCTTCACTGACCGGAGCAATTAGTCCAAGCTCCATAAGGGGTTCCATCCGAAGCTGGATAGTGGATCGTGAGAGGCCAGTAATTTCAGCTAGTTCAGCCTTAGTTCTGGGCTGGCCGTCCCTAAATAGCTGAAATAGCGCTGCCGAACTAAAACCGTTGAATTTTCCCTGCATCTCTGACATCCTCCGATTTTAGCGCCAGATAATTGGCAAAATATGGCCAAATTGCTACTTTTCGACATAAGTATATAACAGATTTATAACATAATGTCATATTTCGACATAAGTCTAATTAAAAATGACATTATGTCTCCTAACAGGATTTGGGTAGACATTGGCTTTGGACCTGGAGAAGAACCAAGAAAGTGGGAGATCAATGAAGATTGGGTATTCAACAATTACCTGGGGTGGCGTCGTCGGACATCCCGCTGGAGTGACTTCGGTCAAAGACCTCTTCTATAGGACCAACGGGAACACCTTAGATGCCCTTGGGGACATCTCTTCGGTTGGCTACCAAGGCACTGAGTTATTCGATGGAAATCTAGCCGAATTCCAAGACCGTCCCGATGTGTTGCTGGGCGCACTTAAGCTGGCCAAACTCGAGCTAGTTTCTGTCTACACTGGGGCTAATTTCATTTACGACGAAATCCTGGAAGACGAACTTCACAAGATTTCTCAAGCCGCCAAGTTGGCTTCTGAATTTGGAGCTTCCCGACTGGTGGTCGGTGGAGGGGCTAAACGTGCTTCTGGAGAACAGCCCCAAGACATGGCCAAATTAGCCAAAGCTTTAGACAAGGTTGTGGACATTGCGGCGTCCTTCGGTTTGGAGTGCTCCTATCACCCACATCTAGGGACAATTGTTGAAACGCCTGAGGCTCTAGAGCGTCTAATCGCTCTTTCCAAAATCAAGTTCTGCCCGGATACAGCTCACCTGACAGCTGGTGGGGGTAACCCGGTGGAACTAATAGAGAAGTACGGGGATCGACTAGCTCACGTACATCTAAAGGACTACAAGTACGCAACAGGAGAGTTCCTCCCGCTAGGCCGGGGTGACATCGATTTTCCTAACGTACTTGCAGCAGTTCAAGCATCCGGCTATAACAGCTGGCTCTTGGTTGAACTGGATTCATATGACGGCGACCCCAAGGAAGCTGCCGAAATCAGTAAACGGTATCTCGAGAGCTTGCTTACCACCCAGTAAGGGCCAAGAGAAGAACCCATCCATCAAAAAAAAGAAAAAGGGAGTTACCTTAATGAAAAAAACAACAACCATTGCCGTAAGCCTTATGGCAATTGCAGCCCTGATACTTTCAGGATGTAGCGCCGATGGGGCCAATGGACCTGGCGGTGACGCCGAGGCAATTGTCCTCGATCCAACTTCAATCACTCCATCTGGATTGGTGGGCAAGGGAAAGTATGGCGAAGAGCCTGCGAGTGTCGATCTACTCAAATTGACTCCTGAAGAAGAGGCAAAAGTAAGAGAAGGTAAATTCACAGCTGCCATTGCCATGCAGACAATGGACATAGACTGGTCTCGACTGACTCTCCAAGGTATTCAAGACACTCTTGATTCACTGGGCATTGAAGTCGTGGGAATTACTGATGCCAAGTTTGATGTACAGCAGCAAATTGCTGACCTTCAGAACTTGATTACCAAGAAACCCGACGTCATCATCAGCATCCCAGTTGATGATGTCGCAACTGCCGAAGCCTACAAGCAGGTTGCTGCCGCAGGTATCAAGCTGATTTTCATTCACATGCCAGCCTCTGGTTTGCAGTATCCAAATGACTATCAGTCGGTTATTGCTCCTGACAATCAGGGTAACGGTGAGATTGCTGCCGCTGCATTGTCAAGGTACATTCCCGAAAACGGTGTAGCTGGAATTGTTGACTTCGCAGTTGACTTTTACACCACCAATCAGCGCACCCTTCGAGTTAAGGAATGGTTCAAGCAGAACCGCCCAGACGTGAAGCTAAAAGAAGTTGGATTTACTGACACAACTGCTGTTGGTCCAATCACAGCTAACTTCGTGACAGCCAACCCAGACATTAATGGTTTGTTCATCATTTGGGACTCTCCAGCCATGCAGTCAGTGGCCTCGTTGAGAACAGCTGGTGTCACCCTGCCTATCACCACTATCGACCTTGGTACTGAGGTAGCAGTCGACATGGCGAGCAATGGATATATCAAAGCCGTGGGTGCTCAGCGTCCATACGATCAGGGTGTAGCAGAAGCACTTGCTGCCGCAAACGCTCTCCTAGGCAAGTCAGTTCCCGCCTGGGTTGCACTACCTGCAGTTGCAGTAACTCCAACCAACCTTCTTGACAGCTACAAAACTATCTTCAACGTAGCCGTTCCGAAGGAGATCCTCGATGCCTGTAACGCCTCAGGGATCTGCGGAGAGTAATTAGTAATTGTTATCCCTGGGCTGTGCTACACACAGCCCAGGGATAACAAGACAAAAACCAATTCCTAAAGGAGGAGTAAGTTCAAGATGACTAAGACCGGCAAGGTTTCTAGCTCTTCGAAAGAGCAAACCCTCCTTCTCGCTAGCGGGGTCAGTAAAGCCTTTAGTGGCATTTATGCAGTCAAAGACGTTGATTTTGACCTAAGGGCAGGAGAGATCCATGCTCTTCTTGGCCCAAATGGATCCGGGAAGTCGACCCTCATAAAGATGCTAGACGGAGTCCAGCCGCAAGACGAGGGGACCATTGAAGTTGCTGGACGACCTCGCACACTAGAAGACGTGGCAACCGTTTTTCAGGAACTTAGTTTGATTCCCGGTTTATCAGTTGCCCGAAACATTTTTCTTGGAAACGAAATTCGAAATCGATTTGGCTTACTGCGAACGAAGGAGATGAATCGAATAGCCCAGGAACTTACGGATAGCCTTGGCCTTCATCTGAATCCGGAAGTATTGGTCGAAGACTTATCCATGGCATCACGCCAACTAGTGGAAATAGCCAAGGCTGTTCATCGAAGCGCAAGTGTTTTGGTGCTCGACGAACCAACTTCAACCCTAACAAAAGATGATCAACTATTGCTCTTTAAAAGTCTGAGAGATATCCAGAAGTCCGGTGTTGGAATCATTTATGTGACACACCGCCTGGGAGAAGTCTTCGAGATAGCTGACCGCGTGACTGTCCTTAGAGATGGGAAGAAAGTTCTAAGTTCAAACATCAACGAAATTGACATGCAGTCATTGGTAGGTGTAATCACTGGCGGGCAATTTGAGACAGAAGTCGGAGAGGCATCTCCTAAAGATTTTGATTCCCACCTTCCGAAGCGAACTTCCCCAGATAGTGCCAAGCCACGTCTTGAAGTATCAAATCTTGCCGGAGACCGATTCTCAAACATTTCACTCAAAGTTGGCGCGGGACAAATTGTTGGAATCGCTGGTCTCACAGGCACTGGAAGAACCGAACTCCTCGAAACAATTTCAAGTGTTAGGGCTAAGACATCTGGAGAAATCGCTTTAGATGGACAAGCAACAGCCTTCAAGAATGTTGCGGAAGCGGTACAGGCAGGAGTGGCGCTTGTGCCAGAAGATCGCCATGGAGCAGGAATTTGCCTTGACCACTCCATTGCTAGAAACCTGACTGTGGCTCATTCCAAAGACCTCAGAAGAGGACCTTTTGTTAACTCTCGTTCGGCACAAACTCTAGTGAGCGAGTTAATGAATGCCCTCCACATCAAGGCAGCTTCATTGTTTAGCCCGGTTCAGTCATTGTCTGGTGGAAACCAGCAAAAAGTCGTATTTGCTAAGTGGATGCAACCCGGAGTCAAGGTATTACTTCTGGATGAACCAACTCAAGGTGTTGACATTGGTGCACGCAAAGAGATTTACAAAGTTATAAGGCGCTTTGCGGATGACGGCATTGGAATTCTTGTCGTTTCCTCAGACTTCGTCGAACTTCAGGAATTGTGCGACGAGATATATTTCATGCGATCTTCGTCTATTAGTAATCCTGAGCCAGTCAGCGCAGCAGTGACAGAGAATTACATTTACTCGAAATTAAGCGAAAGGGTGGCCTAAAGCCATGAGTAGCATCAAAACAAATACGTTGTTGAAATTAGGTTTTGGCAGGCAGTCCCCCCTAGAGTTCGTCAAGGAATATTTCGTCTACATTGCCCTTTCGGCCCTGATAGTTTTCTTTTCCTTCGCTTCTCCCTTCTTTCTAACCACCCAGAACCTCTTCAACATCGGCCGACAAACCGTGAGCGTATCGATTATTGCGGTGGGAATGGCATTTGTGATTATCAATGCCCAAATAGATCTATCGGTTGGAAGCGTATTTGCTCTTTCTGGAATGGCTTCTGCTCTGGTTCTCCAATACATCTCTAACTTTTGGCTTCTTGGGGCTCTTGCAGCTATAGCTGTTGGAATCATCTTTGGCTTCATGAACGGGTTGGTTACCGTCAAATTGGGGGTACCTAGTTTCTTGGTGACGTTAGGAACGTTGGGAATAGCCCGAGGGATAGCCTTGATTATTACCGAAACGAAACCGGTACTAATTGCAAACCCAACCTATTTCCAAATATTTGGAGAAAGTTCTTTCTTGGGATTGCCAATTGCCGTGATTTGGACCCTGGTGATCGTGGCAATAGGGTTTGTTGTTCTTCATAAGACACCGTTTGGTTTGCGCGTATTTTCAACGGGAGGAAATCCCCAAGCCGCTCGATTCACGGGCATCAACACCCACCGCACGATTATTTTCTCCTTTATGATTACTGGCGCCCTGGTGGGGGTGGCATCGCTGCTGTTTACCGGTATTGCGAGAGCAGCTCGACCAGATATGGCAGCTGGGCTAGAGCTTGATGTAATCGCGGCTGTGATTTTGGGTGGCGTAAGTCTGTTCGGCGGTCGCGGAACAATAATTGGCGTCCTAGCTGGCTCATTGATTATCGGAGTTATGAACAATGGATTAGTCCTGCTGGGAGTTAGCTCCTCAGTTCAGGAAGTAATTAAGGGAATCATCATCATTGCAGCAGTGTCGCTAAGCAAGAAGAAATAGAAACTAGAAAGGAAAAGAAAATGACAGGTACAGAGGCTTCAAATGGTCGATTCTTCACTGTCGGCCAAAACGAAAGAGGCGCATGGAGATTCATTGATCCAGAAGGCAAACCTTTTGTCTCCCTGGGAGTAAACCACATTGATGATTCCGACCTACGCTACCCACATAACGTAGAGGTCTGGGAGAAGAAGTATGGTTCCAGAGAAAAATGGGAAAAGGGAGTTATTGCAGACCTAAAGGATCTGAACTTCAACACCATCGGATGGACAAGTCAATACATCAGCGGTGGTTGGGGAGAGGCACTGGACTGGTTCGGCGACCCTGTCGATCTGGGCCACTCACTTCCATGGCCGGACAGAGATCTCCTTGAGGCAGATATGCCTTACATCGTTCAAATTCGAGTCCAAGAGATCGAGGACTGGAACGGACACCCTGCTTACCGTGATGTTTATGGCGAAGATTTTGCTAAGTACGCAGACTGGATTGCAAGGCGTCTAACTTCGGATCACAAGAATAGCAAGAACCTAATTGGATATTTCCTAGTAGATATTCCAGGTTGGATCCCTCACGCAGCCGGAAGATTCTGGCCAGGCTTTGAGGGTCTATCTCAAGAAGAACATGACGCAAAGTTGTTCGATGTTGCTAAGACCTACTACAAGATAATCACTGAGGCGATTCGCCGCTACGACCCTAACCATTTGATTTTAGGAGACCGTTACAACGGAAATAAGGGTATTCCCGAAGTAGTTTTGAATGCAATGGTCGATTATGTTGACGTGCTATCAGTTCAGTACTTCACCGGCAAATCAGCTGAAGAGTACGAGCAAATGATTTCCGACCTCAAGGGTTGGCATGAGTTAACTGGCAAGCCCGTCTTAATTGCCGACATTGGCAACTGGGTGCCAACCGAAATGAATCCTCACCGCACAAGTGACATGACAACTCATGAAGAACGAGGCGAAGATTACGCATTTGGCCTAGAGAGAATAATGCAAGAGCCATGGATGCTCGGTTGGCACTGGTGTGGCTATATCGAGAACCTAGGTCGTGGTTGGGGAATGAAAGACCCTAACGACAATTTCTATACTCCGATGACAGACCAATTACGGAGTGCAAACGCAGCCGCAAACGCCGCGATAGCAAAAAGATAGTTAATGCCTTGTGGAGCTGGCAAATTGCACAAGTGCAATGAACCAGCTCCACGGGCCCACCCATCCATCAAAAAAAGGGTAGGCACAAAGTCTATCCAGATTCAAATGTTTTGAAGACAAGGAAGAAGCAATGAAAAAAATTAACGTTGGCCTAATTGGTGGCGGATTCATGGGTAAGGCCCATTCGTTGGCCTATTCGGCAGTCCCGATGTTTTTCTGGCCGACTGACCTGGTGCCGGTTAAGCGCACCATCGCTGAGGCAACCGAAGATTTGGCAAGCGATGCTGCTACTCGCTTTGGATTTGAAAAGTCCACAAGCGACTGGAGATCTATTGTTGAAGATCCAGAAATTGACCTTGTCGACATTGCAACACCAAATAACCTCCACGCCGAGATTGCCATTGCAGCTTTAGAAGCCGGTAAACACGTGATTTGTGAAAAGCCACTGGCTCGCACCGTTGAAGAAGCCGCAAAAATGTATGAGGCATCGAGAGCAACCGACAAAGTTAACATGGTTGCTTTCAACTATCGTCGTACTCCCGCTGTTGCACTGGCAAAGCGCTACATAGATGAAGGTGCCATTGGTCAAATCTTGAATGTTCGTGCCACTTATTTACAGGATTGGTCGGCCGATCCAAACTCACCACTGTCTTGGCGTTTTATGAAGTCTGTTGCGGGCTCTGGTGCAGTAGGGGATATTTTGACCCACGTTTTGGACATGGCCCGTTACCTAGCCGGAGAAATCACAGCGGTTAGCAGCCTGACAGCCAATATCATTACCGAACGCCCATTGCAGCAGGGTGGAGCAGATTCACTCGGCAACTCCAAGAACGAAGGCGGCCCGAAGGGTGCCGTTGATGTCGAGGATGAAGTACTTTCCCTCATCAAGTTCGCCTCTGGAGCCATCGGTTCCGTGGAAGCCACCAGAAACGCCTGGGGACGTAACAACTTCATCACTTTGGAGATTCACGGTTCGGAAGGTTCAATTGCCTTCAACTACGAGAATAGAGACGAGCTTCAGGTTTGTTTCAAGAACGATGGAAATGACCGTCGCGGTTTCCGCACGGTATACACCGGACCAAATCACCCGAATGGTGCCAATCTGTGGCCAATCCCAGCACTTGGAATTGGCTACGGCGAAACCAAGATCATCGAAGCTCACGATCTGTTTCAGGCAATTGCTGGTAGAGAGCCAGTTCGCCCTGACTTTGGTGACGGCTACCAGGTAGCACTAATCGACAACGCCATTTTGGAATCTGCCGCTACCGGAGAGTGGGTTCAAGTTCCTCAGCTAAATCGGGAAACCGGCAAGGTTGCAAGACCCTAAAGAAAGCACCGGATTTTTATCAATCAGGGCTAGAAATTGACGAATTGAAGAAGTAGAGAAAATGAATACATCCTTACGCGCGGGAATTATAGGTGGCGGTTTCATGGCTGAAGTACATGCTCGGGCCATTCGCGCAGCTGGGCATGAAGTTGTGATGCTGGCCAGCTCTTCGCCCGAACGATCCACCCAGGCAGCTAACCGTCTCGGAGTTGAGCTAACTGCATTAGATGCTAGGAGCCTGATTGAATCTGAACAAGTAGACGTGGTTCATATCTGCACCCCAAACACTTTTCACAAACAACAGGCTGAAATGGCAATCCAAGCCGGTAAGCCAACAGTTTGCGAAAAACCATTAGCAACATCACTCTCAGACGCTCATCAGCTGGTGGAGCTAGCAAATGACTTATCAAGCAAGACGGCAGTCCCATTTGTTTATCGTTATTACCCCGCGGTTAGGGAAATAAGAGCCCGAATAGCTAGGGGAGATAATGGGGCGATGCATTTAATTCACGGTACTTACCTTCAGGACTGGCTGGCTCGCTCAAGTTCCACCAACTGGCGGATTGACCAAAGTGTTGGGGGAGAGTCTCGGACTTTCGCGGACATCGGTGTTCACTGGTGTGACCTGATGGAGTTTGTCACCGGGCACAGAATCACCAAGCTGGTTTCTTCTCTATCAACACTGCATCCCGAGCGTGGATCAACTGAGGATGCCGCATCCATATTGTTTGAAACTGATGGTGGGGCATCTGGATCACTACTTGCCAGCCAGATTTCTCACGGGCGAAAGAACGAACTGAGGTTTAGTTTCGATGGTGAGCTGGAATCCTATAAGTGGAACCAAGAACGTCCAGGAAAGTTCAGCGCCTCCACCTCTAGCTATGAAATGATCGTGGAAGCGGGCTCAGATGCCATGAGTTCAGAGGCAGCTCAAAGCCTCAGCTTCCTTCCAGCTGGTCACCCCCAGGGTTACCAAGATGCATTCAATGCATTCATTTCGGATGCTTATGAATCGTTTAGAGGCGAAAGAGTTGATGGCTTGCCAACATTTGGAGATGGCCTTAGAGCAGCTCAAATCACCGATGCAGTTCTAAAATCCGCAGAAACTGGCAAATGGGTCGAAGTTGAGGCAGTCAAAAACCCTAAGGTCGCGAGCTCTCTAGCAAGTCGGTAGATTCGGATAT
>JBJTOG010000137.1:0-19069 GCA_046074425.1 Actinomycetota bacterium | reverse complement strand
GCAGAGATAGGGCCGAACCGAGCTGTATGGAGAACATCGCGACGATAGCAAGCGACCAAGCGGGAGGCTGCAAAGAGCTTTTAGGCAATTCTTGACTTCAATCTGTAGATTCAACTGCAATGCTAACCATTGAATTTCATCACTGATCACAGGCAATCTGGTCCGAAATTGGCTACTAGCCAAAATTTAGCATTTGTGAACAATCGCCTAGCGTATGCTTGGCAAATTTTGTTTCGTTAGGAATTCGTAATCCATTACAGAGCTGTGCCGCCTGATTGACCCATACGGGGTGCCCTAAACTATCTTTTGGACCCGAAAGAAGTGATCAATGCAGCTCCCGGCGATAAAAATAAGCAACCTCACGAAAAACTTTGGGGAGGTTTCAGCCGTAAACAGCGTAAACCTTGAAATCGGATCCGGGGAATTCTTTTCAATGCTCGGACCTAGTGGATCCGGAAAAACAACAGTTCTACGTCTCATAGCTGGCTTCGAAAAACCAACTTCTGGCTCAATCTCACTTTTTGGTGAAGATGTCACCAATAAGCCACCTTTCGAACGTGATGTCAACACGGTTTTCCAGGATTATGCCCTTTTCCCACATATGAGCGTTCAGCAGAATGTTGAGTATGGATTATCAATTAGATCGGTTCCAAAAGCCGAACGAGAAAAACGGGCCAAAGAGGCTCTTTCGATGGTTCGACTTGAAGGAATGGGAGAGAGAAAACCAAATCAACTCTCTGGTGGCCAACGTCAAAGAGTAGCCCTGGCGAGGTCAATTGTTGTTGCACCAAAGGTTTTGCTGCTCGATGAACCCCTTGGTGCCCTAGATCTAAAGCTGAGAGAGCAAATGCAGGTTGAACTGAAGCAAATTCAGCGCGAACTTGGTATTACCTTTATCTTTGTAACTCACGATCAGGATGAAGCCCTATCGCTAAGCGACAGAATTGCAGTTTTCAACCAGGGTTCCATCGTTCAACTTGGAACCCCCCACGAAATCTACAAAAACCCCATCGACCACTTCGTCGCGGATTTTGTTGGAAGTTCAAACTTTTTCGATTCTGCCCTTGCTAAGGAAATGCTAAATATTGAGGGATCCGTGATTATCCGACCGGAAAATCTCAAACTTACCAACGCCAAGAAATCAAAGTCAGTATTACTCGGTGAAATTGCTGAGGTTATCTTCCTTGGGGACCAAAACCGTATTTTGGTAAAGCTCGAAGGGGGCAAAGAAATCTTCGTAACTGAAGTCAGTGGGGCTTCCGGAGAAGAGAGAAAGCGTGGCCAAAAAGTTGGAGTGGAGTTTAACTCGGCTCTGGTATCCAAGTTGGTCCGGTAAACAACAAACAAGGAGAAAAAGGAAATGAAGCTAACAAAGAGCGCTTCGTCCGTAATCGGCCTAGCCGCGATATCACTTCTGGTTCTATCAGGATGTGCTGCCTCGGATTCTGGCGACAATGGAATGATTCAGGAGCTTGGCGACAACGAGGATGGTATTTCTATCCTTGCTTGGCCAGGCTACGTTGAGGATGGATCAAACGATCCAGCCTACGACTGGACCTCGTCTTTCGAAGAGGCAACCGGTTGTGAAGTGACTGTAAAAACTTATGGAACCTCTGACGAGGCAGTCAACCTTATGAAAACCGGTGAGTATGACGTCATTGCCGCCTCTGGTGACGCAACCCAGCGTTTGATTGCTGGTGGAGACGTAATGCCAATTAATACTTCACTGGTTCCAAGCTACGCGGGAGTATATGACTTCCTAAAGAACCAAAGCCACAACACAGTTGACGGAGTCAACTACGGAATTCCTCACGGCTATGGTGCAAACCTTTTGCAGTACAACAAGGATGTATTCCCAACTGCACCGGATAGCTGGAGCGTTGTTTGGGAAGGTGCCTCGGCAAACGCCGGTAAGGTCACCGCATACGACTCCCCTATCTATATCGCAGATGCTGCGGTTTACCTAATGGCAACCAAGCCAGAGCTAGGAATCAGCAACCCATACGCCCTAGATGAGACACAATTGCAGGCCGCAATCGACCTGCTAAAGGCCCAGCGCGAAAACGTTGGCGAATACTGGAGCGACTACCTGCTTCAAATTCAGGCTTTCTCCACCGGAGACAGCGTTGTTGGAACCACCTGGCAGGTAATCACCAACGTGCTTCAAGGTGAAGGTGTAAATGTTGACGCCGTGCTTCCAAAGGAAGGGTCAACCGGTTGGTCTGACACTTGGATGATTTCATCTAAGACTGATGCCCCTAACTGCGCTTACCGTTGGTTGGATCACATCGCTTCTCCTGAAATCAACGCTGCCGCCACCGCATACTTCGGCGAGGCTCCATCATCCGCAGAGGCTTGTAACTTCCGCGATGACTGTGAGGCTTACCACGCTGGAGATGCCGACTACGCAGCTCAGCTTTGGTACTGGACTACTCCAATTGCAGAGTGTCTAGATGGCCGAACTGATGTTCAGTGCACCGACTACGGTCGTTGGACTGAGGCCTGGCAGGAAATTAAGGGCTAGTCACTAGCAAAATAGGGAAATTGGGATGACGACAATTGCAAGACCAGATGGTTCGCTAACTCGTCGTATCTCGAACTTCCTATACAAAAGGACAAAGGTGGGGCTGGCGCTATTGCTGGCCCCACCAACCTTTTGGCTTGCACTTGTTTACATCGCATCGCTTGCCGCTTTACTTGTTACAGCGTTTTGGACCGTCGATTCCTTCACTGGAAACCTTAAACAACAGTGGAACATCGAGAATTTCGTTGATGTACTCACCCAATCCACCTATCAAGCCGTTACTCTAAGAACTCTTGGTATCGCTCTAACGGTAACTTTTATTGATGTTGCAATAGCCCTGCCGGTTGCCTTTTATATGTCAAAAGTTGCATTAGGGGGTTGGCAAAAGTTTCTGGTTATATCAATGACCTTGCCCCTTTGGTCGTCCTACCTAGTGAAGGCATATTCTTGGAGAAGCGTACTTTCGTCCGGGGGAATCTTGGATTGGATACTTAATCCTTTTGGCATTTCCTCTCCCGGTTTCGGGCTTGAGGGAACCGTAATTACTCTCTCTTACCTTTGGTTCCCATTTGTGGTGCTACCGATTTACACAGCATTGCAACGCGTTCCAAATTCTCTTATCGAGGCTTCAGCTGATTTGGGTGGTGGGACCCTCAAGACAATCCGTTCGGTAGTTGTTCCAATGATTGTGCCTGGAATTATTGCCGGATCGATTTTTAGCTTTTCACTCACACTTGGTGACTACATTGCCGTCAAAATCGTAGGCGGAGCAACTCAGACCCTCGGAACCTTGATTTATACAAACGTTGGCACCGCAAACAACTTGCCGATGGCTGCGGCTATCGCGTTTATTCCACTTGCAATCATCTTGGCCTATTTGGCATCGGTAAAGCGCACCGGAGCATTGGAGAACCTCTGATGAGACTTTCTATGGTTTCCCGAGTAGTGCTGGCGGCGATTGCTATCGCTACGCTGCTTTTTATTTACACCCCCATAGCAGTTGTGGCGATTAACTCATTTAGCCCTTCAATTTCCATGAGCTGGCCGCCCAGTGGTTTCACTTTGGAGTGGTGGGGTAAGGCTTTCCAAAGTCAAGGTGCTTGGCAGGCACTAGGGACATCGCTGGTGGTCGCTGCAGCAGCTTCGGTAATTGCACTCATCCTAGGAACGCTTTTGTCATTTGCTATTGCAAGGTACAAATTCTTTGGGCAGCAAGTTCTGAATTTACTTGTGGTACTGCCCATAGCCTTGCCGGGTATTGTCACTGGTTTGGCCTTGAACAACCTATTTCGATCGGTCTTGGCATGGCAATTGGGTATGGCGACTCTTATCATTGCCCACGCCACATTCTGTGTTGTTGTGGTTTACAACAATGTAATTGCAAGACTCAGAAGACAAGGCGGCAACCTTGAAGAAGCATCGGCCGATCTCGGGGCAGACATCTTCACCACCTTCCGTCTCGTAACCTTCCCGCGTATTAAGTCAGCCTTGTTTGCTGGTGGTCTTCTGGCATTTGCCCTGAGTTTTGATGAAATTATCGTGACAACTTTCACCGCCGGAGGCGGTGTGACAACCTTGCCAATTTTCATCTTGAACAATATGTATCGCCCGAACCAGGCACCAATTGTTGCGGTAATCGCAATCGTTGTCACGATTTTATCTTTGATACCGATTTATCTTGCCGAGCGCATAAGCTCTAGAGACGAAAAATAACTAACTGTTCTTTCCTCGAGCAGCTACTTTCCAGCTGCCTGTAATTAACTCGCCAGATTCAAGGAAGACGCTATCTACGAGGTTTACACAACTGCACACATGATTTGGTACCACTCGAACGGTATCCCCAATTTTTGGAAGACTTTTAGGCTTTGGAGATTTGCTGGTCTCAAAGATTACAGTTGCATGATGCTCACTTAGCGCAGTAATTCGTGCGTCCGGGAAATCCAGTAAGCGACCATGGCCAGTGGCCCAACTTGCCCGGTCGGCCCCAAGGATTTTACTTCCTGAATCTAAGATGATCTTGTTTCCTGATGCACTAACGACCGTTGCTCTTACCCATAGGGCGATATCTGATTTATCGCAGCTTCCCAATTCCCACTGTTGGGCATCATTAAAGACATATACTCCCGGCCTTAGCTCGTTTATCAAGCCTGATTTGCTAAGTTTTGCCGTTGGTGTTGAGCCAGAAGAAATAACTTCGCATGCAACTCCAACCTCCTCAAACGAAAGTGCCGCTATTGATAAGGCGGCCTCTTCCTGAACTACTGCTGCCTGCCTACCCTTTGGGTTGTAGCTGTGACCTGGAAAAGTGAAAATACCAACTGGAGCCAGTCCCAATTTTCTTGCTCTTTGGGCTAACTTACCCGCCTCTTGCGGCAAAACTCCCGATCGATGGTGACCGCTGTCTATTTCAACCATTACTCGAACCCCGCCAAGTGGGGAGAGGCTTTTTGCGCCCGCTAAAGAATCAATCGCAAGAGTAAGGCGAATTTTGCGATTAAGTTTTCTGAGTTTGCGAAGTTTTTGATCAGTTAGATAAAGCGGGTAGGCAATAAAGATATCCCTGATTCCCTTTTTGGCAAATACTTCAGCTTCGCCGATGGTTGCAACAGTAATACCGGTGGCGCCATATTTTTCTTGCAGTTTTGCTAGCTCGGGCATTTTGTGGGTTTTAGCATGTGGTCGAAGTGCAAAGCCTTTTGCTCTTGCTTGCTCAGCCATGGAATCAAGATTTCGCTCCAGGATATCTCTATCCACCACAACATAGGGAGTTTCTGGATTCATGATGATTTCAGCATAGGGTCAACCTTCGAAGAATTGGTTTACTAGCTTGCTATTTACCCCACTCGTAAGGTGGCCCAACCCAGAGTAAAACCGAGAACAGGACGATTACGAATCCAGCGAGTAGAAAAACAAGTATTAAAGGTCTTGCAATAAACCACCTAAATACCGCGTCAAACCTGCTGTTATCTGATGGGTTTGTTCCGGCTGCAGTTCGCCACTGACCTTCGAGAAGTCCCTTCCTTTCAAGTGACTTCTCGAAGGGCAGTGTCGCGAAAGGAATTATTGCCAAAACTACCGCCAATCCGCTTCGGCCAACCGACCAGCGCTGATTCACCGCAACCAGAACCGCAGTCACCGAGTAACCGAGAAAGGCAAAACCGTGTGTCGCACCTACTATAAAAAATAGGTTTGGATCTAATCCTGAAAATGCTCGGATAGCCAATCCAGCGATGAGCAAAGCCCAGGTGAACATCTCGGTGGTGGCAAACGTCAGAAACAGCGATTTTGGAGTAAAGCTCATAGCTTCAGCTTATGACCTTGGCCACTTCAGAAATTCAATGTGCGATTGTACTTTAGGCATTCATCGGGCTTGGTGAAGGCTAGAAAGAAAACCAGTGTTGATTGCTCAGAACTTTTTACATAAAGCAGACTGGAACTTGGGGCATAGCTAACGCTGTGACTCCCATATTTGGCAATGGCTGCACCGATTCTTGGGACTTCGTGATTATATGCGATAAGGCACTCATCACTAAATCTCAATTCAATAGCATTCTTATCCTTGACTCTCACTCCAGCCGGCAACCTTTCGGCATCAGCCTTTCTAATTGCTTGGATGAAGTGGACGGTGTGCCCAGGAACATAAAGGTCGCAGGCTTTTGGGAAAGGAATTTCCTTTTGTTCTGACATTGCAGTCACTTTCTATTATTTGATTTGAGCCAACCGATTGATTGGCCCCGCATCTTTCCCTAGGGCACCCCACTCATCTGGGAGGGTTGCCGGATAGCAAGCTAGGTGCTTAGCGCTACCACTCTGGATGCAGCTTTATAACAGGCTAAGGTTTGCTACCTGTTGAAATCTCCTTCGTCATGGCCACCGGATCCATAAAAGGTATCTGGATAGGCAGTGTTGGGCGAGTATCCGTTAGGTCCGGAGTGAAAGTCTCCTTCGTTCATGCTCGTATCGGAAGTCACTTCAGCGGAAGAAACTGGCTTCGATCCCCCCAGTATTCCAAGCAGCCACAGTGCTATAGCCCCTAGCCCAATTGCAATGAGCACGAGAATTAGAGAGACGATAAATGTTCCGATAGCTTCCATGGCCACAAGTTAGCGTGACCCTACGACATTTCTGGTCTTGAAAGTCTTCTAGGATTTACAAAACACCTGAATCTAGGAGAAAACATGGCTGGAACAAGCATCCTGGTTTACGCCGAGCGAGTAGGCGGCACCTTAGCCGAAATTGAGAAACTGCTGAAGGGGCCACTTTCCGACTTCGATGGAGTCCATGTGCTGCCATTTTTCCATCCATACGATGGGGATGACGCGGGATTTGACCCAATCGATCACACCATCGTAGATCCACGACTTGGTGACTGGTCGGATTTCGATCGAATCTCGCAAACCCATGAGCTCACAGCAGATCTAATTGTGAATCACGCTTCAAATCTTTCTCCAGAATTTCTTGATTGGCAAGAAAAAGGAGAGGCAAGTAAATACAACGGAATGTTTCTAACTTTTGACGTTGTTTTCCCAAACGGTGGAACTGAAGAAGGAATAACTTCCTTCTATAGACCTAGGCCAGGATTTCCATTTACAGCCTATGAAGTGGCTGGAAAGCGAAGACTGGTCTGGACGACCTTCATGCCTAGTCAAGTAGACATAGACATAAACCACCCAGCCGGCAAAGACTATCTAGTGCGGGTTATGGAGGCACTCAAATCTGGTGGAGTGAAGGTGGTCCGGTTAGATGCAGTCGGCTATGCAGTAAAAACTCCAGGAACCGATTCCTTTATGACTTTAGAAACGCTGGAGTTCGTAAAAGAAATCACGGAATTAATTCATTCATATGGAATGCGGGTGCTGGTAGAAGTTCACGCACATTACACTCAACAGCTCGACATTGCTCCGCTGGTGGATCTAATCTATGACTTCCAAACCGCACCTCTACTTTTGCACTCATTCTTTACTGGAACTGTGGACCGTCTTGATGACTGGTTCAAGATTCGGCCAACAAACTGCCTAAATGTCCTTGATACTCACGATGGCTATGGTGTTATCGATGGTGGGCCAATTGGGGGTAAGCCAGGATTGATTACTCAGGATGAAATGGCGCACATTTTTGAAGTGGCTGAGCGAAACACTAACGGACACTCCGCTATTGCATCTGTGATTCCGCAGTGGTTCTCCCTCCCCCACCAAATCAACGCAACGCTACCCAACATCGTTGCAAACGATGAGTCCTACGTGGCGATGCGTGCAATTCAATTTTTCCTACCTGGCGAACCTCAGGTGTATTACGTTGGGCTATTCAATGGAATGGATGACATTCAACTTTTCCAAAGAACCGAGCAGGGGCGAGATGTCAATCGCCGCCATTACACGGCCTCCGAAATTGAAGAGGCGCTAAGTAAGCCAGTTACCAAGGCAATCATCGCCTTAGCTCGGCTTAGAAAGCACCCTGCTTTCGATGGAGATTTCACTTGGAAAGTGACCTCCGATGAAAGCATCAAACTAAGTTGGACTAACGGATCGAAAACCGCTGATCTGGAGATTAATACATCGCTGCGAAACCCCGGTTTTGTAATCGAACTCGACGGCGGGGTGAGTCTCGAAGGTGTGGCTGGATTGGCCAGCTACTAATTGGGTGGGAGCCGAATTTGAAATATCTTCTAACTTAGAATTGGCCCATGAACCCAAGAACTAAAGTTGCCATTGTTGGAGCTGGCGCCGTAGGAACTTCTTTGGCCTACGCGCTTTTAATCAAGAAAATCGCCGGTGAGGTGGTGCTTTACGATCTGGACAAGGCAAAAGTCGATGCCGAGATATTGGATTTGGCCCACGGTTCGCAATTCACCAATCCGTCCCGAGTCTATGGCGGCGATGATATTGAAGTTGTTCGAAACAGCGACATCGTTGTGATAACCGCTGGAGCAAAGCAGCAACCTGGACAATCCAGATTGGACCTTACTGGAACCAACATCTCAATACTCCAGAAACTCATGCCTGATCTGGTTCGATTAGCCCCGGAAGCCATTTTTCTACTGGTGACCAACCCTTGCGATGTACTTGCTTACGCCGCGCTTCGAATTTCGGGACTCCCGGGAAACCGAGTTTTTTCCTCAGGCACAGTATTGGATTCATCGCGGTTGCGTTGGCAGCTGGCCCAAAAGATTGGTGTTAGCACCGAATCGGTGCACGCCATGATTGTTGGTGAGCACGGAGACAGCGAGTTCCCACTGTGGTCAGAGGCCAAGATTGGCCCAGTTGCTTTATCTGAATGGCGAACAGCAAGTGGATTGCCTCTTTCTCAGGCAGAGCTCGACGAGATTGCCGAGAATGTAAAGAATGCCGCTTATAAAGTTATTGCGGGAAAGGGCGCGACCAACTACGCAATTGGGCTAAGCGCCACTCGAATCATTGAAGCGGTCTTGAGAGATGAATCAGTAATTCTTCCTGTTTCGTCTGTGCTGAATGGATACCTTGGGGTCTCTGATGTGGCCCTTAGCGTCCCAACAGTTGTGAATCGCCAAGGTGCCTTCAGAACAATTCCAATGGAAATGTCTTCGGCGGAATTGGAAAGATTTCAAGCTTCCGCCAAGGCGCTTCGAGAAACAATTGAAAGCTTGGGAATCTAGCTATTAATCGCCTCAGAGATAGCTCCCGCTATTTTGCTTGCTCCGAACTCCCCTTTGGCTGCTGCTAACTCTGCAGCCTCAGAATGTAATTGGCTGGCTACAAGAGCTATGTCCCTGAGAATCAAGTTCGTGATATTTCCCGTCGCTGCAACATACTTCGCAGCCAGTGCCCCAATCATCCCAGCCAACACATCGCCGGTTCCAGCCGTCGCCAAATGCGGCGAACCGGGACCGGATTCAATTGGCTCTTCCCCCTTGAGCGCCAAAACACTTAGGCTCCCCTTGAGTAGCACCAGCTTGCCAGTCAAATTCGCTAATTCCCAAGCGCTTCCAGCGGGGTTTGCCTCTATGTCAATTCTCTTTCTGGAATGCCCAAGCTGGGCAAAGAGCCTTTCTGCCTCACCAGCGTGTGGAGTAATGATGGCCGGCGAATTAATAGATTCCAGATCAAGTATCGAAATTGCTCCGGCATCAATTACCAACGGCAAATCAAGCCCTACTGACAATGACAGGTTTTCATTCTGAGCTTCATCGCCAGATTCTGAGATTCCTGAACCTAGGACTAAAGCATTCGCCTTTTGAATGCCCAGCACAACCTCCGGTCGATTTGATAACACCAAATCGGAAACCGATTTTGGACCTAGGTAACTAACCATCCCGATTCCAACTTCAAAGGCTGCCTCAATTCCAAGCAGTGCCGCACCTGGATACTTCTCACTTCCCGTTACAAACCCAACCGTTCCGCGAGAATACTTATCGTCACTTTGTGATGCTGGGCGAAGCAATTCCGTGGCAAATTCTGGATCTAAGTTTGGATGCACAATTTCAGGCTAATACTTTGTCGCAAAAATGGGTTAGCGGAAAATTAAAGCAAAAAAGGCCCGCGAAAGCGGGCCTTTAGAGCCTAAATTACATTCCTTCAGCCATTTCCTGAACTCCGGATTTGGTTCGAAGTTCGAGCTCCTTAATAAAGAAGCTGAGGATAAATCCAACCGCCATAACCACAGCGGCAATCAAAAATACTGTTGACGCGGATTCCGCGAAAGCCTGCTTAATTGGGTAGGCAAGCTCTGGGCTAATTACTTCAAGGAATGATGAATCATTGGTGATCTTGTCTCCTAGATCACTACCAGCCTCAGCCAAAATGGCATTTCGGGGATCGGCCATTAGCGCTGGGTTAGCCATGATGACTTCTTTTATCTTGTCCATGATTTCGCTGGCGCGATTGGTCACCTCAGTGAACAAAATACTCAGGAAGAATGCGACTCCCAGTGTTCCACCCATTTGCCTAAAGAAAGTAGCTGAGGAAGTTGCCACTCCTACCTCAGAAGCCGGAACGGCATTTTGAGATGCAATTGTGAGAGTCTGCATCAACTGCCCAACTCCAAGTCCCATGACGACCATTCCAATTGAAACCTGCCAAATCTCCCAATCGGCAGTTACCTGGGACAAATATAGGTAAGCAAGAGTGGTAATAAGTGGTCCCAAAATTATGAAAATTTTGTACTTACCAGTCTTAGATGTGACTCGTCCGGAAAGAGTGGTTGAGGTTGCAAGACCTAAAACCATCGGAAGCATCAAAAAGCCTGCCTCGGTGGGTGTTGCCCCGTAAACAATTTGAAGAATCAGAGGAAGAGAGATCATTCCCCCAAACATTCCAATTCCCATTACCACACCCAAAATCGTGGACATAGAGAAAGTAGAAGAGCGGAACATCGAAAGCGGAAGTAGTGCCTCATCTTTCATCTTGGACTCGACAAAAATGAAGGCCGCAATTCCAACTATTCCGAGCGCCATTAGGCCAATGCTGAGCGGTGAGGTCCAACCCCACTCTCTTCCCTGCTCTGCAACCAGCAAAATTGGCACAACCCCAACCATGATGGTGACAGCACCCCACCAGTCGATGCGTGATTTCTTTGCGAAGTGGGGAACGTGTAGGAATGTGAAGACCATGAACATGGCAACAGCGCCAATGGGAAGATTTATCAAGAATATCCAACGCCAACCCTCTATGAAGAGGATTTGGTTCTGCGAAGCAAAAAACCCACCAACCAACGGTCCAATCACGCTCGACGATCCAAACACCGCTAAAAACATTCCCTGGTAGCGGGCTCGCTCACGCGGTGGGACCATGTCCGCGAGGATAGTCAGCGCCAAAGCAAACAATCCACCGGCACCGATACCCTGAAGCGCCCGATAGGCGGCCAGCTCAATCATGCTGTTCGCCATGCCTGCCGTTAGTGAACCGATAATGAAAATCGTGATTGCAGTCATGAACATTCTTCGACGACCAAAGATGTCGCCGAGTTTGCCATAAATCGGAGTTGAAACCGTTGAGGTAATTAGGTATGCGGTTGTTACCCAAGCCTGCATCTGAAGCCCTTGAAGGTCATCGGCGATTGTCCTCATTGCTGTCGCAACTACTGACTGATCGAGGGCCGACAGGAACATTCCGCTCATGAGTCCAACCAAAACCAGAAGAATTTGGCGGTGGGTCATTACTCCGGATTTTGCTGATTCTATTGCTGCCGCTTTGCGGTCTTTTGAGGCCAATTGGCGCTTCTTTCTGTGGCACGAAGGGTCAGGGCCACAAATGGATAGTTTAGACCCGAATCTTTAGAGGTGGCTCAATTTTCACTCAATGTGGCGTGTTCTCGGGAAAAGATAGGTCTCCACTTATGGAATTCACGGCAGGAAAGTTGCCTTGGCTTAGTCACCGCTCCTCTAGATTGGTTACATGAGACAAATACCACTTCGAGAAAACCACGCTCAACTTGGCGCTAGCTTCACCGATTTTGGCGGCTGGGAAATGCCAGTTCGCTACACCTCTGATTTAGCAGAACATAAAGCCGTTCGCGAGGCAGCAGGGCTTTTTGACATTTCCCACATGGCAGAAATCTTCGTTACTGGCAGCGAAGCTGGTGACTACCTAGATTACGCGCTGGTCGGTAAAGCCTCCGAGATAGCTGAAGGGCGAGCCAAGTATTCTCTGATTTGCAATTCTGAGGGAGGAATCATCGATGACCTTATTGTTTATCGACTGGGAGAGTTTTCCTATCTGGTAATTGCTAACGCTGCCAACCGAGATGTGGTCGCAAAAGAATTAATGCAGCGCTCTGAAAACTTTGAGGTTGCGGTTGCTGACAAAAGCGACGAGTGGGTATTGCTTGCGCTTCAAGGTCCCAAAACAGTTGAGATTCTGGGTCCACTTACCAACACCGATCTGAATCAGCTGAAGTATTACTCAATAGACGCCGCGACCATCGCCGGAGTTGATGGCTATCTTGCTCGGACTGGATACACCGGAGAAGATGGCTTTGAAATTCTGCTGCCGGTAGCGCAGGCGGAATCGGTTTTCGAAGCAATTGTTGCTTCTGGAACTCCGCTTGGAATGTTGCCAACTGGTCTTGCCTGCCGAGACACTTTGCGCTTGGAGGCCGGAATGCCACTTTACGGGCACGAACTCAATTTAGAAACTAATCCCTATCAGGCGCATTTTGGAAAAGTAGTTCGCCTCGATAAAACTGGCGACTTTGTTGGAAAGGGCTCACTCCAGCACCAGGCTAATTTGACCCAGTTCTCTGTCCTAGTAGGTCTGCGAGGAGAGGGTAAGCGGGCAGCCAGAGCAGATTACGAAATCTTCGCCCCAGGATCCGATCGCGCGGTAGGAAAGGTCACTTCTGGAGCACTATCCCCAACCCTTGGCTACCCAATCGCTATGGGCTATGTTGAGGCCTCCTGCTCGGAAGTTGGCACAAAACTCGAGATCGATATTCGGGGTACTTTGACGGCTTTTGAGGTTGTCGGATTGCCTTTCTACAAGCGGGCAAAATAGCTCCAGTCAAGCTCCTCCAAAGAGCACCCTGACTTGATTTTGAATGTTGCCTTTTGCCTACTAGCTTTATATGGGTGGGCCAAAGGTGACTCAAGATCTCTTTGGCTCAGTCACACCTTCTAGTAGCGAGGAATAACATGATCAACCGCGATGGTCTCAAATACACAAAGGAACACGAGTGGCTAGCAATCGAGGGCGATGTAGCCACGGTTGGCATCACTGAATACGCCGCTGAAAAACTGGGTGACATTGTATTTGTTGATCTGCCAAAGGTTGGATCCTCAACTACTTACATGAAAATTTGTGGCGAAATCGAATCCACTAAAAGCGTTGGTGAACTGTACGCGCCAGTCGATGGTGAAATCGTTGAAGTGAACGAAACTGTTTCTGCAAACCCAGAGATCGTGAACCACGATCCATTTGGAGCTGGTTGGTTGTTGAAGATTCGTTTCACTGAGCTACCAGCTTTACTAACACACGAGGAATACGCTGCGCTAACCGGAGAGGGTTAAGTTCAAATTGCTTCCAGAGCACAAAAACTTCAAGTATCGACACATTGGACCTACCGAAACAGATCAATCACAGATGCTTGGAGAGCTTGGCTACTCTTCGCTCTCGGCTCTGATGCAAGCAGCGGTTCCAAAGGCAATCCAGTTTCACGGTGACGAGACTCTTCCATCACCGTTAACTGAACAGGATGCCATCACCGCACTCCGCGCTCACGCCAAACAAAACCGAATCACCTCATCCCTAATTGGTCTTGGCTACTATGGCACTTTCACTCCAGCTGTAATCAAGCGAAACGTCTTAGAGAATCCCTCTTGGTATACCGCTTACACGCCTTACCAGCCAGAAATTTCACAAGGACGTCTAGAGGCTCTGATTAATTTCCAGACCATGGTCAACGACCTAACTGGAATGAAGACTGCCAATGCATCCATGCTCGATGAGTCGACCTCCGCCGCTGAAGCCATGCTCTTGGCAAGACGCAGTTCTGAAAGTGAATCAAATATATTTCTAGTCGATAATGACACTCTGCCGCAGACCAAGGCACTGCTTGAACATCGTGCTGAACCACTCGGAATTAAGATTGCCTACTTTGATGCCGCTGCTGGTGCGGCCGAAGTTTCAAGTTGTTTTGGTGTAATGGTTCAATACCCCGGAGCTTCTGGTCGACTAATTTCCCTTCGACCAATATTCGAAGCTGCTCATTCCATGGGTGCGATTGCCGTTGCAACTGCTGATCTATTGGCACTTTGCCTTCTTGAAGCCCCAGGTGATGCTGGCGCGGACATCGTGGTTGGGTCAACCCAGCGCTTTGGTGTTCCGATGGGATTCGGTGGCCCACACGCTGGCTACTTGGCAGTTAGAGCCGATTTAGAGCGATCAATGCCAGGCAGGCTCGTAGGTGTTTCGGTTGATGCCGATGGTGCACCTGCTTATCGACTTACATTGCAAACACGCGAGCAGCACATTCGCCGGGAAAGGGCTACTTCTAACATTTGCACGGCTCAAGTATTGCTGGCTGTGATGGCTGGAATGTATGCGGTGTATCACGGACCAAAGGGTCTTCGCTCGATTGCACTAGAAGTACACCTGAAAGCTCAGGCACTTGCAAACACCTTAAAAACAGCTGGCTTGAAAATCTCTGGAGATCAATTCTTTGATACTTTCCGAGTCCATGGAGTTGATGCCAAAAAGATTTACGATGCTGCCAGGTCAAAAGACCTGACCATGCTAATGGTCGATGATTCGACTTTGGGAATTTCGATTGACGAGACCGTAAGTGAACAAACGCTGGATCTAATCGCTGAGGCTTTTGGTGCAGGTAAGGTTTCATTTGATTTCGCTAAAGCCGTTTCAAATAAGCCTTCGCTTGGCGGTTTGGATAGAACATCAAGTTTCCTAACCCACGAGGTCTTTAATTCCCACACTTCGGAAACCGCAATGCTTCGATACCTAAAGCGCTTGGCGGATTACGACTACGCACTAGATCGCGGAATGATTCCCCTTGGTTCTTGCACCATGAAACTAAACGCCACCACCGAAATGGAAGCGGTGACCTGGCCGGAATTTGCCAACTTGCATCCTTTCGCCCCCAAGGAAGACGTAGCAGGTTATTTGGCCTTGATTGGTGAACTTGAAAGTTGGTTGTGTGAGGTAACTGGCTACGATTCGGTTTCGTTGCAGCCCAACGCCGGAAGCCAAGGCGAATTGGCGGGGCTTATGGCAATTCGCGGGTATCACCTCTCGCGCGGGGATGAGCAAAGAAAGGTCTGCCTGATACCTTCTTCGGCTCACGGAACAAATGCTGCCTCCGCGGTATTAGCAGGAATGAAAGTTGTTGTGGTTGCCTGCGACGATATGGGCAACGTCGACCTGGAGGATATCAAGATCAAAATTGCCGACGCTGGGGATTCCTTGGCCGCCCTTATGGTGACCTACCCCTCGACTCACGGTGTTTACGAAGAAGCTATCGCGGATATCTGCCAAATGGTTCACGAAGCAGGAGGCCAGGTATACATCGACGGTGCCAACACCAACGCAGTAGTTGGCTATGCCAAATTCGGTCTTCTTGGTGGAGATGTCTCGCACCTAAACCTACATAAGACCTTCTGCATTCCTCACGGCGGTGGTGGTCCTGGCGTTGGTCCGGTCGCGGCTCGCTCTCACCTTGCGCCATTCCTGCCCGGTCACTCCCAAGCTCAAAGACCACTACCTGATTTTGGTCCAATATCAGCTGCACCTTTTGGATCGGCTTCGATCCTTCCAATCTCTTGGGCATACATCAGGATGATGGGAAACGATGGCCTCAAAGATGCAACTGCAGTTGCGGTATTGAGTGCTAACTATGTCGCGCAAAAACTGAAAGATCACTTCCCTCTCCTATACGTTGGAAATGAAGGTTTAATCGCTCACGAGTGCATCATCGATATCCGTGGCATAACCAAGGACACTGGGGTTAGCGTAGATGATGTTGCTAAAAGATTAATTGACTACGGTTTTCACGCCCCAACTATGAGCTTTCCGGTTTCTGGAACTCTCATGATTGAACCAACCGAGTCTGAGCCAAAAGCCGAATTGGACCGATTCATTGCGGCCATGATTGCAATCAAGGGTGAAATTAATTCACTGGCAGCTGGAGAATGGTCAGCGGATGACAACCCACTTCGCCAAGCACCACACACCGCAAAAATTCTGACCGAGGAATGGAATCACCCTTACGATCGCGCCTTAGCGGTTTACCCGGTTAAGGGACAACATCACGGAAAGTATTGGCCCAAGGTTAGAAGAGTTGACTCGGTTTATGGCGATAGAAACCTGGTTTGCACCTGCCCACCACCTGAGGCTTTCGCCTAGTTATACAAGCTGGCTTGCCAGCAGCTCTCGAACCATTGGAATTACTTTGGTTCCGTATAGCTCGATTGATTGCATAAGTTTTGAGTGTGGCATCGGTCCGGTAGCGTATTTCAAATCAAATCGCTGCGCTTCAACCGACTTGAGAGCATAGGCAATCTTCTTGGCCACTGTTTCAGGCGAACCAACATATAGTGATCCGTTGTGTACTTCATCCAAGTAGTGACCTTTAGTCATCGGCCCCCAGCCTCGCTCTCGACCGATGCGACCAAAACTGGATTCGTAATGTGGCCAGAGCTCCTCGATGGCCTGTTCGTCGGTTTCCGCAATATGCCCAGGAGAGTGAATGGAGATTGGCCTTAGTTGGTGACCAAAGTGATCCATCTGTTCCTGATAGAGCCTTGCGTAAGCGAGGAATCGAGCTGGGTCTCCCCCGATAATTGCCAAGGCGAGTGCGGCATCTAACCTTGCTGCCCGAACCACGCTTTCGGGAGATCCGCCAACGCCAACGCGAAGTGGAATTTTTCCAGAGTGTGATTTTGGATAAACCTGTTGATTCACAAGCGGTGGGCGAATTGAGCCTTGCCAGTTAACCGGATTTTCTTTTAGGAGCTCAACTAATAATTCGAGCTTCTCCTCAAACAACCTTGCGTAATCCGAAAGCTCATATCCAAAAAGTGGAAAAGATTCGATGAATGAACCTCGGCCAGCAGTTATTTCGGCACGTCCGCTTGAGAGTGCGTCAATTGTTGCAAAGCGCTGATAAACCCTAATTGGGTCATCGGAGGAGAGGACTGTCACACCGGAGCCAAGTTTGATTTTTGAAGTCTTGGTGGCAATACCTGCCAAAACTACATCAGGTGCAGAAACGGAGAAATCATCACGGTGATGTTCGCCGACGTTAAAGGCATCAATTCCGACCTGTTCAGCCAGCACCGCCTCTTGGACAACATCTCTCAGGACCTGAGCAAAACTCTGTGGTTTACCATCATCGCCTAAGGTCATATCTCCAAAGGTGTCTAGGCCAAAATTAATCTGCAATTTTCTCTTCTTCTTTTCGCTTTATTTGTTTTCCGTTGAGTTCAACCAAACCCAATGCTATTTGTTCCCGATCAGGCTCGAACTAAGCCATTTCCTGAGATTTTCACTGGAATTGGGTCTGTCAGCTCGCCAACAAATGCACCATCTTCCAAATCGCGAAATCCTATTAGATTCCAAACGCCTTTATGCTGAACCAGCCTGGCGGCATAAAGCGAAGGGTGATCGAACCGGACCGCCTTTTGAGTGTCAAATGGCCCGAGCGGGGTTTCCACAACTAGCGAGAAAACTCCCCCTTGACCATATTTCGCAATTGACTCTTCTGGAAGTTCATTGGTGCCACAACAGAACAATAAAACTGTTTTGCCTTCTATTTGCTCGACCTGAAAGACTTCAAGCTGACCGAAGCCGGAGGGGGCAGAATTTAGTGGAGACAAGACTTCCCACTTCCTAAGATCATCACTTACGGCGTGACCTACAGCGCCGCGCTGTTTAGTTGGCGATTTTCCATCCTCTACAAACCGCGAAGTAATGAGCATGTGCCAAAGATTTTGGTGTCTAAAAACCCAAGGGTCTCGCCAAGCCTGGTCGTGCCACTTCTTGTAATCCAGCAGCTCATATTTATCCCCATCGGCTTCTACCAACGCCTCCTGGGAAACCTTTTCCCAGCTCAGCAGGTCCATGGATGTGGCGGCACCGATGCGCTGGATGTTGCCGCCATCTTCTTTCGAAGTTCCGGTGTAAAACATCCACCAAAGCCCACTATCGTCCCTAACCACACTTCCAGTCCAGGTTGTCCAGGAATCAAAAGCCGGAGGATCAGAAAGGGCAATGGCATCTTGGACCACTTCCCAATTTGTTAAGTCCTTCGAGATCGCATGCCCAACATATGGCTGTCGGTGGCGACGATTTGGATCGATTAGAGCCCTTGATGCTCGCAAATAAAAGGCATGGTGGTTTTCACCATCAAACACAAACCAACTATCCCAAACCCAACTCTCGGGCAATCTCAAAGCCATTTACCCTCCTTGGCGCGCTCTAACCTCGGGCAAGAATACTCCAGGTTACTCGTATGGCCTTGAGGGTTTCTTGGGGAGTTTCTTCTTGAGCCAGGTGTCCAGAATTTGGAATCACAAACAACACTGAGGATTTAATTTGACCCGCGAGCGCTTCAGTGTCTTTGGTGGGAACCACGGTGTCGGAATTTCCAGTAATAAGTAGTACTGGAAGATCAAGTTCAGCAAGACGCTCCCTAACATCAAATTCTCTGGGTGCTCGGTTGAATTCCCAAAATCCTCGCTCCCAATCCTTTATTTGAAGTGGGGCTTTGTATCCAGCGATGACTTCATCGGTGATGAGCTTGGGGTCAAACCAGGAGCGGTTTAGTAGACCCATTCCTGAGGTGGCAATTGAACTCACCAAAAGTGGTCCTAAGTTTTCAAATTGCGGAAGGTAAAAAAGCCCAGTTAACCAACCAGGCGAGCCTCCGGTTGTGAGAATTGCCGGGGAAATAAGGATTAGTCCCTTGACCTTCTCGGGATAGTCAACCGCGTATTGAGCGGCCAAGGTCCCTCCAGCAGAATGCCCGACCAGATAGACATCTCTGCCATCGGCAAAATTGGAAATAAGTTCACTGAGGATTAGCTCATTACCTTTGGTGCCATAGGGATTTTCACCTTCCCAG
>JBJTOG010000136.1:0-6357 GCA_046074425.1 Actinomycetota bacterium | reverse complement strand
CTTTTTGAGAACCGGGCACCACCATCATCCGAACACCCTCAGCTTTTTTCTTGCCCGCAATGATCGCGGCGGCAGCTCGAAGATCTTCGATTCGGGAGTTGGTGCAGGAGCCTAAAAACACGGTGTCAACTTTGATCTGTTTCATAGGAGTTCCGGGCACCAGATCCATATACTCAAGTGCTCGCTCGGCTGCAGCTCTCTCATTCGGGTCGGAAATCTCTGAAGGATTTGGGACGCTATCTAATAGCGAAACGCCCTGACCGGGGTTAGTGCCCCAGGTTACAAATGGGTCCAAAGTGTTGGCATCCAAGAAAACCTCGGCATCGAATTTGGCTCCCTCATCGGTTGGCAGGGTTTTCCAGTATTCAACTGCCCTTTCCCAATCCTCACCTTGCGGAGCGTGCGGGCGACCTTTTAGGTATTCGAAAGTGATCTCATCGGGTGCGACCATCCCAGCCCTAGCGCCAGCTTCGATAGACATGTTGCAAATCGTCATTCGAGCTTCCATCGAGAGACTTCTTATTGCACTTCCGCGATACTCCAAGACATAGCCCTGGCCGCCACCAGTTGAAATCTTGGCAATAACCGCCAGGATGATGTCTTTGGCGGTGACTCCGGGACGTAAAGTTCCCTCGACGTTAATGGCCATTGTCTTAAAAGGCTTTAGCGGCAGGGTCTGGGTGGCGAGGACGTGCTCGACCTCGCTGGTTCCAATTCCCATCGCCAAGGCGCCGAAGGCGCCGTGGGTTGAGGTGTGTGAATCGCCACAAACCACCGTGATTCCCGGCATGGTCAGACCCAGCTGAGGGCCAACCACGTGAACAATTCCCTGGTTTTTATCTCCCAGCGAGTGAATTCGGATACCGAATTCCTCGGCGTTTTTTCGAAGCGCTTCAATTTGGGTTCTGGAGGTCGGATCAGCGATCGGCTTATCGATATCGATAGTTGGGGTGTTGTGATCTTCGGTTGCGATGGTCAAATCGGGCCGTCTGACCTTACGGCCGGCAAGCCTAAGTCCATCAAAGGCCTGGGGGCTAGTTACCTCGTGAACCAGATGCAAATCGATATAGAGAAGGTCTGGCGCACCATCTTTGCCCTTGGCAACCAGATGGCTGTTCCAAACCTTTTCCGCCAGAGTTAGCGGTCTGGAGTCAGTTTGCATGCGTTGTAACACCTCAATTTGGCTGAATCTCTAGTTTACCGCCGAGGCGATAGATTGAGTTGGTGAACCAAGAAGCCCTGAATTTCATCCAAAAAAGAACTGTTAGAGTGCTGGCCTCCGGCCAGATACTGAGTGGTTTTGGCCTAGGTTCGACTCTTTCAATCGGTGCCCTGCTGGCAGCGGATCTTTCTGGGACCGTAGCTTTTAGCGGTGCCGCTGCAACCTTCTCAACTTTGGGTGCTGCGGTATGGGCGATACCACTTTCACGACTTGCCTTCGCTAAGGGAAGAAGAATTGCATTGGCGCTGGGTGCTTTTTTGGCAATCAGCGGAGCATCGCTAGTGATTACCGCTGCCTCAATAAGACTCTTTCCGCTACTGCTGGTGGCGCTATTTCTGCTCGGGGCAGGATCGGCCACCACACTGCAGGCCCGCTTTGCGGCAACAGATATTCCAGTTTCAAAAAAAGTCGGTAAGGATCTCTCCTTGGTGGTTTGGGCTACCACAATCGGCGCAGTAACCGGACCTAATCTTTTTGGTCCGGGAGAAGTAGTTGGCAACCTGCTTGGGCTTCCGGAACTTACCGGACCGTTTGTTTTCACCATCAGCGCCCAAGTTTTGGCGACCACGGTATTTTGGTTTGGGCTGCGGCCAGACCCGCTGCTGGTTGCCAAGCAGGTAAACGCCGAAAAGCTTTCTGAAAAACCCAAACTTTCAATTCGTTCAGCTATCTCTACCCTGCGACGCCACCCGGTGGCACTGTATGCGATAAGTGCGATTGCACTTTCTCACATGGTCATGGTTTCGGTGATGTCGATGACCCCGGTACACATCTCCTCCCACGGCGGCTCTTTAGTGGTCGTTGGCTTTGTAATTTCGCTACACATCCTAGGCATGTATGCCTTTGCACCAATTTTTGGGATTCTGAGTGACAAGATTGGGCCAGTCAAAACCATCGCTCTTGGCCAATTGATTTACCTTGCCGCACTATTAATAGCTGGCCTTGGTTCCGAGGAAGAACACCTTGTAACCATCGGTCTTTTCTTGCTTGGTCTTGGCTGGTCGGCAAGCACGGTTGCTGGATCGACTCTGGTTGCGGTTAGTGTCCCAGCCGAGCAAAAGACCAATGTTCAGGGACTTAGCGATTCTCTGATGAATCTCTCCGGAGCCCTAGGTGGTGCGGTGGCTGGAACCGTTGTGAGCATCTTTGCCTTCACTGGGCTCAATTTTGCTGCCTTAGCGCCAGTGAGTGTGATATCGGTACTGTCAATTTTCACTTGGCGCTACCGAGTCCAAAGACATCGCCTGAATGCATTAGCTAGCGATTTGTATTCCATATAAGAACTTAAATGGAAATTCGCTCCCGAGATTTTGTCATCAAGAGCGAATCGTGACCCCAGCGGGATTCGAACCCGCGCCGCCGCCGTGAGAGGGCGGTGTCCTAGGCCGCTAAACGATGGGGCCGTAAAGCAACCTTGCCATTATGCCACAGTAAAGAGCCACTGACCAGCCCTCTAAAGCGCTGGTGCGATAACGCTAAGGCAGGAAGGAACGATGGTGGCGCGAAAGGGTGCTTGACCGACATACTCACCATCAGAGTAAATTGGCATTCCTTCGGCCTCAATGAAAATCTGTTTGGCTCGCAAAATTTCAACCGCTGGATCACTAACGTGGGTTCCCTTATAAACCCGAGGAAAGATTGCGACAAGCTTTTGCCGAGTCATTCTTTTCACAATTAACAAATCCAGCAAATCATCCTGCACCGATGCATCGGGAACCACCAGCATTCCGCCACCAAAGACACCGCTATTGGAAACCACGCAGAGCATCGCCTCAAACTCTTTGGCTTCGCCATCGATGGTGGCCTTATAAGTGATCGGTTTAAAGCGAGCCAGTTCTAAAAGCATCGCCAGGTAGTAACGGCTTGGACCATTTGGCCAACTCATGGCGTTCGCTCGGCGATTGACCAGGGCATCAAACCCAGCCGAAGCAGTTCCAAATGCCCAGGTGTGATTATCGCCATGAACGATGCTTAGGGCGTCGATTCGCTTGGGGTCATCTAAGTTTTCCAAAATCAGCTCGATGGCCCGAATCGGGTCATCGAGTGGCATCCCCAAGATTCCGGCTGAATCATTTCCGGTTCCAGCCGGAACGATGGCGAGCGAGACGTTCTTCTCGGCGCAAACATTTACCCCAAGGTGTGCCATGCCATCGCCACCGACCACAATCAAAACATCAATGATTCCCTCGTTGATAGCCCGCTGGCAGTTTTCTCTGGCGGCTTCCAGGCTCCCCGCTGAAAGCTCCAAAACCGAGTTCTCGGTCTGAGCCAAACGATCGCGAACCTGCTGACCAACCTTTTCGCCCTTTGCCCCTCCAGCAGTTGGATTAATAACTAGACCAAGACGCATTGGGGAAACCTATCTTCGAAGCAATTGGGCGTTTGCCGCAACAATGATTGTTGAAAGCGACATTAGCACCGCACCCAGCGCTGGCGATAGTGAAAGGCCGATAAAAGAAAATACTCCTGCGGCAAGCGGAATTGCCAAAATGTTGTATCCGGCGGCCCACCACAGATTTTGTATCATCTTGGCATTGGTGCGTTTGGAAAGCGAAATTACCTCGGCAACCGAAGCCGGATCCGAGGAAACCAAAATAACACCGGCGGATTCGATGGCAACATCGGTTCCCGCTCCAATCGCCAATCCCAAATCAGCTTGCGCAAGGGCCGGAGCGTCATTAACCCCATCTCCCACAAAGGCAACTTTTAATCCTTCAGCTTGCAACTTCTTTACAAGTTCGATTTTGCCAGCTGGCAATAATTCACCGTAGAACTCTTCCACTCCCAGCTCGTTAGCAACCGATTCCACTACCCCTTGGGCATCGCCACTCAAAATTGCAACCGGTTTACCCAAAGCCCGAAGCGATTCGATGGCCTGCTTGGAAGATTCTCTTATCTGATCCCCGATAACCAAATAGCCCTCTAACTTGCCTTCCGAAACTAGATAGACCACCGAAGATCCCGATGAGTTGAGTTTGTCAACTTCCACCAAATCGCTAACATCTATTGAAACCGAGTAGCGATTGAGAAGCGTTGCCGAACCAATCATGGCGACCTCCTCGCCAACTTTTCCCCTGACCCCAACTCCTGGGATAAATTCAACATCCTTAGCTCCGCGATAGGTAAGCCCCAATTCACTTGCCTTGGCCAAAATCGCTTTGGCCAAGGAGTGTTCGGAAGATTTCTCTAAAGCTGCGGCAACTTTCAAAAGCTGCTCCGGTTTTTTGAAAGTTCCATTTTTGGCAAGTCGGATATCGATCACGCTTCGAGAAGCGGTGGTTAGAGTTCCGGTTTTATCGAATAGGACAATCCCAACTTTTCGGGCATTCTCAAACTGCTGCCGATCCCGAATGATCACTCCGCGCGATGCCGCTAAGGCCGAGGAAATCGAAGAAACCAGTGGGATGGCTAGGCCGAGGGCGTGAGGGCAAGCGATCACCAATACCGTGACCACCTTCTCCAAAATATAATCAGGAGACTGCGATCCTTCCAATAGCCAATAGACCAATGTGGCAATCGCGGAAAGTAGCGCCAGATAAAACAGCCAGCCGGCTGCCCGATCGGCCAGCCGCTGAGTTTTGGACTTTGACCCTTGGGCTTCGCGAACCAATCTGACGACCCCAGCCAAAAGTGTCTGATCACCAGTTGCGGTAACTCTAACGGTCAGAGCCCCCTTACCTAATACTTCGGAGGAGCCGTTGACGGAACCGGCCACCACTTGGTCGCCGACCTCTTTCTGAACCGGTCTAGACTCACCGGTGAGCATGGATTCATCAACGCTGGATTCGCCCTCCACCACTTCACCATCGGCAGCGATCGATGCTCCTGGGCGAACCATGATCAAATCATTTATCTTCAACTCGGCAATGGATACCTTTTCGATTTCCTCGCCAACCACCCTCTCGGCTTGAGCCGGAAGCAATTTGGCCAATTCCCCAAGTGCCCCGCTGGCCCTGGCAATCGAAGACATTTCGATCCAGTGACCTAGAAGCATGATGCTAATTAGGGTTGCCAGCTCCCACCAGAAATCCATCCCCATCCACATAACCCCAAATAGCGGAAGCAAAGTAACAAAGGCGCTATAGCCGAAGGAGACAATCAGGGCCAATGAAATCAGCGCCATCATTCCAGGCTTTTTGGTCTTTAGCTCCGCCATGCCACCTTTGAGGAACACCTGACCCCCAATAAACATCAAAATTGTTGCCAAGATCGCAGGTAAGTAATTACTTAGCGGGAAGGCAGGTGGGGTAAAGCCAAGCAGTTGCTGAACAGTTTCGCTATAAACCACCGAGGGAATTGTCAGTACCAGCGATACCCAGAACAGATTGCGGAAGCGCTTGGGGTCGTGATGCGAATGATCACCGTGATCGCCATGATCCATGTTGCTGTGGTCCATGTGTGAATGGTCCATGTGTGAATGGTCCTTGTGCTCATGCTCGTCGTGGTGATGAGCATGCTCGTTACCTGCTTGGTTATGCGGGGTTGGGTGATCGCATACGCATACTCCTCCTGGCATTCCGCAATCGCATGGCCTTACTTCTTCGCTCATTTGTTCTTACCTCGGTTGTTGTTCAATTCGTAAATATCAATAAGTTCGGCAAGGGCTGCTTGAACCTTCTTGCTCTCGCCGGAGGCGAGGGCGTGGGAGATGTGAGTGCGAAGGTGATTTTCAACAATTAGCTTGTTGAGCGAGCCGATGGATTTTTGAATGGCAAGGGATTGAGTGATGATGTCCATGCAGTATTCCTCTTGGTCAATCATCTTCTCTAGCCCACGGATCTGCCCCTCGAGAATCTTCACTCGGTGCAGCGATCTTTTCTTGATATCTTCAATCATGAAGCCATGATACCCCCAGGGGGTATTAGGGTCAAATCCCGCAATAGACTCAATCCATGATCATCACAAAACACGGCCACGCCTGTTTAGCACTTGAGCTAAAGAGCGAAAAGGTAATTATCGATCCTGGTTTTTATACCGAGCCGATGGGTGAGGTGAGTGGGGTGGTCGCGGTTGTCATTACCCATAAGCACGATGACCACTGCTTTGAGGCTCAGTTAGAAAAAATCCTGGAAACAAATCCAAAGGCCAAAATCTTTGGAACCGCAGAGGTGGCCGAAAGGCTAACTGGCTTTGAG
>JBJTOG010000135.1:0-1320 GCA_046074425.1 Actinomycetota bacterium | reverse complement strand
CGATAAAGCCAATTTCCAATCATGATTCCTGGTTTTAGATCGCTTGGTTCTGGAGTGAATGAAAGATTGGAAATCGCAACTGCAAGTGTGATTGCACCAATTACAATCGCTGACAAAAAAGGAATCCAAAGGATTTTGGTCGGCCAAGATTTCTTGATCAAAAATGCCGCAAAGTAAATTAGCCCTGCAAAGATTAGGGAAATCCCACCTTCGAGTGGATCAATTAGACCAAAAAACAAAAATGGAACGGCTGCTAACAGCAACGCTTTGACGATGATTGACTTTGCACTCATGTTTTCACTCTACTCTTGAAAATAAGTTCGACCTTTTTAGCTAAATTACTTTTCGGCGAAGATTTTTTGGAGCTCAGCCACAACCAAATCCCAATACTTGTGTGGGTTTTCGCCTTGAACCAAACGATTGGTAGTAAAAGCAAAACCAATTTGATGTTTGGAATCGGCAAACCCAACCCGGCCGCCAAAGCCATCATGTCCAAAACTGCTATCGCTTAGAAATTCTCGGAAGTTTGGGCTGTGTAGCATTACCCCGGCACCACGAAGTGGTGTTGGATTGTCTCCAAAGAATGATGGTTCATGAACTAAAAGCCTGGTCATCGAAGATCTAGTTTGATCACTCAGCAGTTTCACCCCATCGGTTTCCAAGGCCGCCGCTGACCATATCTTGGCAAGAGCATGGGAGGAGAAAATTCCGTTAACCCCTGGCAATTCGGCAATGTGGCATTGCGCGGAATCAAAACCCTTGCCAGCGATTCCAATTTCCTCGGCGGGAAAAGCCTTACCCAAATTTAAAGCTCTATCCAGCCAGTAGCGGTTGGAGCCAACCTCGGCTCCGGAAGGCAGGAATGGTTCTAGGGCAACTAGCGGTGATACCTTGGCCGTCTTTTCCTTAGGTATGCCGATGTAGCACTCGATTCCAAGTGGCTCGGCAATGCGTTTTTGAAGCAGTTGCCCAATTGTCATTCCCGATACCTGCTTGGCCAGTTCGTTCACTAAAGTGCCAAAGGTAAATGCGTGGTATTCGTAAGCGGTTCCCGGCTCCCAAAGCGGCTTTTGATTTAGTAACCGATCAATTACAAAATCGTGATCTAAAGCTTGCTCGAAAGTTAGATCCTCTCTAGGTGCCGAGAGCCCTGCCCTATGTTCTAGCAATCCAGAAACTGTAAGGGTTGAGCTGACTTTCGCAAATTCAGGCCAATAGTTCGCTACTGGTTTTTCCAACTCGATTGCGCCATCATCAATCAACATCCCAATAAGTAGTGCTGAAATTCCTTTGGTGCAGGAGAAGGCAACCGAAAGTGAA
>JBJTOG010000134.1:0-1315 GCA_046074425.1 Actinomycetota bacterium | reverse complement strand
AATGTTCAGTTGATTTCCAGGGGATACGAGCACTTCCTGGACAAGCTAACCGCTCTCGGGGCCGACTTTAGCTATTCTGAGTAGCGATGGCTGCCAAATCGAAACCGCTTCCGATGCCGAAAATCAGGCAGCCGGAGCTCTCCCTCCCGCTTCATCTGGTGGCTCTAATTCTTCGACCACTGGTTCGCTTCATGTTCAAAATCGAAGTTGAGGGAGTTGAAAAACTCCCCAAAAAAGGTGCCTATATCCTCACCCCAAATCACGTCACCAATGTTGATGCGCTTGGAGTCGCCTATTTCATCTATGTGATCCTTAGGCGAGCTCCGCACTTTTTGGCGAAGGAGAAACTCTTTCGGATTCCACTTTTCGGCCCCACCATCTTGGCGGCCGGTCAGATTCCAGTTTTTAGAACCGGCGGTCAGCGAAACGATGATTCGCTCAAGGTGGCTTACGCCTATCTGGAGGCCGGGCACTCAATCTGCGTTTTTCCCGAGGGGACTCTGACTCGAGATCCGGATATGTGGCCAATGCGTGGTAAGACCGGGGCGGTTAGGTTGGCGCTGCAAAGCGGAGTTCCGGTATACCCGATTGCTCACTGGGGGAGCGAGCAAGTAATGGGCCGATACAGCAAAAAGTTCAAGCCAGGATTTTGGAAGAAGATGCGATTTATAGTTGGCGACGAGATTGACCTAGCCCGCTTTCGCAAAGATCAGCTTTCCCCGGCAGAGCTACACGACGCCACCGAGGTTGTGATGCGAGAGATAACCAAGCTGGTGGAGAAATTACGCGGCGAAAAAGCCCCGGAAAAACTTTGGAACCCAGCCGAGGCTGGCCAAGCCGAGACTGGAAACTTCCTCAAGGCACAGAAGAAGGCAGGCAAGTGAGTAAGTTAGCGGTTATCGGAGCCGGAAGCTGGGGAACCACCTTTGCCAAGGTCTTGGCAGATGGTGGCAATGAAGTGATGCTATGGGCCAGAAGGCCAGAGCTAGCGGATGAGATGAATTCCTTTCATCGAAACGGCGATTACTTGCCGGGTGTTAACTTGCCCCATAATCTATCTGCCTCTTCCCAAATCGAAGAGGTGCTCAAAAATGCCAAGCAGGTTTACCTTTCGGTTCCATCTCAGACCCTGAGGGCAAACCTAAGCGAGTGGGGAAATCTAATTCCCGATACAGCGATTGTTGTGAGCCTTATGAAAGGCGTAGAAAAAGACAGCGGTCTAAGAATGAGCCAGGTGATTGCCTCGATGGGTATCCCGGAGGATCGAATCGTCGTGGTTTCCGGACCTAACCTGGCTTTGGAAATTGCCGCTGAG
>JBJTOG010000133.1:0-8414 GCA_046074425.1 Actinomycetota bacterium | reverse complement strand
TGTGGGAAAAGGGCATAATCCTGGAAAACCGTGTTGACATCACGTTCGAAAGGTGGCTTATTGGTGACATCTTCACCAAAAAGTGAGATTGAGCCAGAAGTTGGTTTTTCGAATCCAGCTATAAGTCGAAGAACCGTTGTTTTTCCAGATCCACTCGGTCCGAGCATTGAAAAGAATTCGCCGGAACCGATTTCCAGGTCTACGCCGTTGACGGCTGAGACCTCCCCAAAGTTTTTCGTGAGGTTGCTGATTTTTATCGCCGGGAGCTGCATTGATCACTTCTTTCGGGTCCAAAAGACAGTTTAGAGCACACCGTATGGGTCAATCAGGCAGCACGTCTCTGTGCTGGATTACGAATTCCTAACGAAACAGAATAGACCAAGCATTCGCCAGGTAATTGTTCACCAATGCTAAATTTTGACTAGGAGCCAATTTCGTACCAGATTGCCTGTCGTCGGTGATGAAATTCAATGGTTAGCATTGCTTTGGAAACTACAGATTGAAGTCAAGAATTGCCTAAAAGCTCTTTGCAGCCTCCCGCATGGTCGCTTGCTATCGTCGCGATGTTCTCCATACAGCTCGGTTCGGCCCTATCTCTGCCGCTTATTGAACAGATTGGACCGGCTGGAACTGCGTGGCTAAGGCTTAGTTTCGGAGCTTTGATATTCATTGCAATTGCTAGGCCGCCTATCAAATCGATAAAAAAATCGGATTGGCCAAGCCTTCTGAGCCTCGGTGCCGCAACGGGAATAATGACGAGTGCCTTCTTAGCCGCAATTGAGAGAATTCCCCTTGGCACAACGGTGGCCATAGAGTTCCTCGGACCACTCTCGGTGGCCGCATTTCAGAGTAGGAGTTTGAAAGCGGCAATTTGGCCACTGGTTGCTTTTGTCGGGGTGAATTTGTTAACCGAGCCGTGGAAAGGTGAAATTGATGGATTGGGAATACTCTTTGCAGCCATTTCTGCAGCAGGGTGGGGCGCATACATTATTTTCACGCAACGAGTAGGAGACCGTTTTAGTGGAATTAAGGGACTTGCTATTACGACACCCATTGCGGCGCTGACTGCATCTCTGGTTGGCGTTCCCCAAGCAATTGGGCAAATCACTCCGCAGGTAATGCTAATTGCCTTGGGACTTGCTCTCCTAATACCGGTGATCCCTTTTGCCTTGGAAATGCTGGCACTCAAGCGAATGAAGTCTGGCCCATTTGGAACTCTGATGTCGATTGAACCCGCAATAGCTCTTTTGATTGGATTAGTAGTTCTTTCTCAACACCCAAGCGGATTCCAATTCTTTGGAATTGTGCTTGTGGTGGTGGCTGGTGTGGCGGCATCTAAACCTTCAGAGCGTCAACATAAACCGGGGCACTAACTTTGTGTGCGATGCTTAAATAGCTCGGAGACACGACTTTCTCGCTCTCTAGATCGTTATCAAAAAATTAGGAGATTAGTTCAGAATGACCAAAGCTCTCGCAATTGCATCTATAGGATCCAAATTTGAGAAACGAGAAGTCCCGCTGAGACCACTGGGTGATGAGGGAGTGCGGATAGCAATCCAATTCTCAGGAATTTGTCACTCGGATATCCATCAGGCTAGAAATGAATGGTTTGAGGGTATATTCCCCATGGTTCCTGGGCACGAAATCGTAGGTGAAGTTCTCGAAGTGGGCTCGAATGTAGAGCGATTCAAAGTTGGAGATCGGGTAGGTGTTGGAACTTTCGTTGACTCGTGCCGAGAGTGTGAGCATTGCTTGGCCGGTAGAGAGAATTACTGCCTTCGAGGGAATGTTCAAACCTACAACGGTCGCCACTATGACGGAGAGCAAACCTTCGGAGGTTACGCAAAGGAAATTGTTGTCAACCAGAACTATGTCTTGAGTATCCCTGAGAGCTTAGATATGGCTTCCGCTGCTCCACTTCTCTGCGCTGGAATAACCGTCTATAACCCACTTAAGCATTGGCAAGTTGGTCCAGGCAAACGTGTTGCAATTATGGGCCTTGGCGGACTTGGCCACATGGCCGTGAAGTTTGCTGTAGCCATGGGAGCGGAAGTTTATGTTTTAGGGCGAACTTCGTCAAAATCCAAGGACGCTAAGGATTTTGGAGCCATTGAATACATCTTGACTGATGGGGCAAAAGAGACTCACAAGAACTTCTTCGATGTAATTCTCAATACCACAAGTGCCAATGTCGATAATGATGCCTTGCTTGCAATGCTCAGGGTCGGAGGGGCATTAGTTTATGTCGGGCTTGCTGGTTCGAAACAGAGCTTCGACCCTTTCTCTTTAGTGACGGGACTTAAGAGCATTGGTGGATCAAATACCGGAGGTATTGCAACTACTCAGGAGATGCTCGATTTTTGCGGAGAGAAGCAGCTTGTTTCAACCATTGAACTTGTCGACGCTAGCGAAACAGAAGCTGTTGACCAGGCTTACGACAAAGTCGTCAATAGCGATGTTCGGTACAGATTCGTCATAGATGCATCGACTATCTGACAAGGCTAACTGGCTGCTGCAAATTATCCAGAGCTAAGAGATAAACTAGGGGATTGGGTCCAAAGTGGACTAAGCCCTCGTAGCTCAGTGGATAGAGCAAGAGCCTTCTAATCTCTTGGTCGCAGGTTCGATTCCTGCCGAGGGCGCCCCTTTCCGAAGCTGCGACATCGACCGTGGTATAACTAAGCATGCGACGAATTCTTGGACTTACCCGTTTTGCCGTAGTTGTTCCTGCTTTGGCTTCAATCATTGGCGCACTACTTCTAATGGCTCAGGGTTCGATAGAGATGGTCCTGGTCGTTATTGACTCGATAGTTAATCAAACTTCCCTTAAGGACGTCATTGTGAGTGTCCTCACTGCGGTGGACGCCATTTTGCTTGGGACGGTGCTTCTAGTTATTGGCTATGGACTATACGAGCTCTTTATTGACAGCAATCTAGAAGTTCCAAGTTGGCTGCAGATTGATAATTTGGATGACCTCAAATCAAAGCTGATTGGAGTGGTTGCCGCAATTATCGCTGTGGTATTTGTGGGTGTATTCGTTGATTCCAATAGGGCACAGGATGTGATTTCTTACGGACTGGGGTCAGGAGCGATTCTTGCCGGATTGGCGGTTTTTGCTTTGGCCACCCGAAAAGAAACCGGTAAGTAATCCCGCTAAAACTCCAAAATGGAGTTTTAGCTTAAAAAGCGCTTGAAGAAGTCGTCTATTCTTTTCCAGGCATCAGCGGCGGCTTCGGGTTGCGGAGAAACACCCAGAAATCTTCTTAATACCGGCTGCATTATCTTTGGACCGGCAGGATAGGGATTCAAAAATGCGTGACCCGCGCCTTCATATTCCTTAACGTCGTGGATGATCAGATTTTTGTTTAGCGAACTCTCTAATTTATTCGCCACATCTGGAAGCGATTTGTCTTTCGAGCCAAAACTGGCAACTACTGGACATGCTCCGGCCAATGTTTCATCAAGGTTAGCTGGTAGACGCCCATAGTTTACAGAGGATACGTCGTAGCCCCTTCCTGCTAGCACAAGCGCAAATGACCCTCCCATGCAAAAACCAATGACTCCAACTTTTTCAGAGGCTTTTGGAAGTTTCTGAGCAAAGTTCCGAGCTGCGGCAATGTCCTCAAATGCCTGCCCTTGTTGAGCCACAAGTGCACGAAATGTTGCGGTGAGACATTTTCTAGCACCACCTCGACTAAAAAGATCTGGCATGATCGCAAGATAGCCAAGCGAGGTGAGTTTTTCTACTTGCGCTTTCATAGAATCATCAATCCCAAATGCCTCGTGGATCACCACAACCACAGGAAACGGCCCGATACCTTCAGGTTCCCCGAGTAGACCCCTAATCGCGGATGCAGGGCTTGGAATTTCTATTTCTTTTACAGACACCTTGTAAGGTTATCAATTCAACACTTCTTGATGCGGCGAACATTTTGATATTAGGTTTCTTTGCCTGTGGCCAGCTGAGCTTAGCCGAATACGGCAGTAGCAGCATCTCTATCGGAACTTTCAGTGTTGAATTTTGAATAGTTAGTAATTTGATAGAGACAAAGATCTAGGAGTTAAGCGCAATATCGCTTTCTTGATCGCAAGAAGCACAAAGCCTAGAACCAGGAAGAACGCTGTGATGGCTCCGATATAGCTAAGCATTCCAGTCAAGCCAATCTCTCCGGTTGGATCCAGGAACCAATACGGCCACCAACCGGTAGCGATGCCTCGTATTACAGAAAACAGCAACCAAGTTAGCGGGTAAACCGCGACCCACAAGGCGGCTCGCAACCTAATTCTGAATGCTTTTACTGACAGCAGGTACTCAAATGCAAAAAGTATTGGAGCGTAGGTGTGGATAATCTCGTTTGGGAGTACCGGCCATTGATAGTTGCCATCACGCACATCAGGTGCGGCATCGGCTAAGAGTAAATGGTAGACAACGCCAACAATTACCATCGCGGTGGCCAGCGAAAGTCGCCCAATTTCAACCCACTTGGTGTCTTCGAACTTAAGGAGCAACCCCATACCTGTTATTACAAGTACTAACCCGACAATAATTGCTGAGACGATCGAAAAGTAAGCAAAATACTCTTCGGGACGAAAAACTCCATTGATGATTCGGTCGGTAACCTGCCAAGCAACGCTTCCCAGCAGTCCCAAACCAATTAGCAGGCGAAGCGATCCCAAGGTTATTCCATATGTCATAGGAATAACTTAGTTCAGGGGTTTGCTTACAATGCGCTAATACTGAGGTAATTCCCCTATCTATTGGTTCCTAATAGTGCTTTGTTGAAAGCCCTCATAATTAGAAGGTGAATGATCCCCTTTCCCCAATTTCCCACCATGGCAATCAGTTTCAGGGTCAATATAGCGAGGCGGAGAATCGGGAATATTCTCAGGTCTTTGGTTCAATAACTCAGGACTTCGCTGCCGCAATGGCGGATGGGGTCTCCCCAGAAGATTCCCAAGTTCAGCAACTAGTTCAGCGCCATTACAACTTTTGCCTGAAATTTTGGACCCCAACAAAAGATTCTTATAAGTCCCTTGCCCTTAGCTACATAATTCCAAGCCCTTACCGTGAGGCATATGAGGCGGTTGCTGAAGGATTGGGCCAGTATCACTATGAAGCTATTTCGATTTGGGCGGAAAACAATCTCAGCTAGTTAGCTGGTAAAACCTTTATCGTCTCCAGGGTTGGATCAGCAACAAATGCGATCCTGACCCCGGTATCTCTCGCTGTCATTAGAGCGTCAAATGCCTGCTTGGTTATCCGCTCACCGGGGGATAAGACTGGAACCCCTGGGGGATAGGGGCATATTAATTCTGCGCAAATTCTTCCAATCGAATCCTTAGCCGGAACTTTTTCATACGGCGCGAAGAAAGCGTCTCTGGGCGAGACCGCGACTTCGGGAACTATCGAGAACGCGGCTGCGGTTGAAACCGGACGCGGTGCTCCTCGACCAGCATCAACGAGTTTGATTATTTTTCGGATTAAGTCGTCAATTCTTTCGGGGGTATCGGCGAGGGTAATCATCGGGATGATTACATCACGGTTTGCCATTTCAAGATCTACATAATTTGCCAACAATTCCTGTTCGATCAGATTTCCATCTGCACCCGTTCCGTGGAGCAAGATAACCATTTTCAACGGGTCTATGTATGGACCATCAATTACACCGATGCCGGCCTCTCTCAAAGCCTTTCTTCCCCGAGCAGTGGCCTCAATCACTGGTCCAAGAAGTTCGCGTCCGTGTCTTGCCATAAGGGCGCGAGCGGCATCAATCGAAGCAAGAATTCTGCCTGACATGGATGTCGTTTGAGTGGAATCAAAAACCTTATTGAATCTTGGCAAATCGACGAAACCCTTTTTAACCAATACGAATGAAGCCTGAGAGTAACTTGGCAGAGTTTTGTGAGCAGAGGTAACCACAAGATCTGCCCCTTCCGCAATTGGGTTTAGCGGCAGATCCTCATGGAAACCGAAGTGAGCCGCCCAGGCCGCATCCACCACCAGAGGTATTCCGAACTCGTGGGAGACGGCAGCAAGTTTTGGGATGTTGCTCATGGTTCCCACATAAGAAGGTTCTCCAATAAGCACTGCCTTGGCATCGGGGTGCAATTCAAGGGTCTGTCGAAGAACAGTGGATCTGAGATACTCAGGCAAACCGGTTGCTGGATTTATCTCAGGTCTTACCCAAATCGGAATTACTCCGGCGTAAACCATTCCAATCAAGACTGATTTGTGCAGGGTTCTAGAAACGATAACTTTGTCGCCTGGCGATGCCACAGCCATAACCGCAGCGTGATTTGAACCGGACGAACCATTAACTCCAAAGCGACATAGATCTGCGCCCCATAATTCAGCAGCTATCGCCTCGGCTTCTTCAATGAGCGAGGGAGAAATGCGGTTGGGGTGGTTTCCCGGAAGTACTGGAATGTCACCGTCGACGATGGTGCCAGTTAGATCGGAACGTCCTTTGTGCCCAGGTATTTGAAACGGGAAGCGTTCGGTCGTGATATCTCTGATCCAGGCATCCAGTAATGGAGCATCTGGTCTTAGACCCATCGGGTCGTTTAGATCAAGTAGGGTTGCAGCACCAAACGCGTGTTCGGACAATCTCACCAGCCTTCATAATTCGGACAACCTCAGAATTCTAATGGCATGACGTGCCCAAATCGGCCAAAGCTTCTTAGCCCAGCAAATCCTTCATGTTTTGGTAAATGAGGTTGGCCGCCCGCTCTGGCATGAGTCGAGAGAGCAAATACATAGTCTTGGAGTCTTGTCCGATGATGACATGGAAAGACTTCTTCTCAATTCCCTCGATAATCTGTTTGGCAGCATCTGGGGCAGAAACAGCTTTTCGCTGTGGTCCGCCCTTAGAAGCCATTTCCTTCATTTGTTCTTCGCTCATGATTTTTGAGTTCACGGCGATGTTTGTGGAAACTGCCCCGGGGAAAATTGTGGTTACCCCAACACCAGTTCCCTGAAGTTCGGAGTGGAGGCCCTCTGTTAGCAGTTTTACCGCGGCCTTTGAGGCTCCATAAATTGTTTGCCCTGGAACCGGAACGAAACCGCCCATCGATGAGACGTTTGCGATATGCGCTTCTGGGCGAGAGATTAATTCTGGAAGGAACGTTTTGGTGACATGCAGTAAGCCATAGAAATTCACGTCCATAACCAATTTGATTTGATCGAAGTTAAGGTCGCTTACCCGAATAAAGGGTTGAATGATGCCCGCAACATTGATAACGCCATCAACATTTCCATGGATTGCGATTATCGCTTCTTTGGCCTTCACCACTTGGCCTAGGTCGGCGATGTTAACCTCGTGAGTAGAGAGCGAATCGCTTTTAGCCAGGGCAGAAGTCTCTTTGAGTCCATCCGAAGAGAGGTCTAAAGTGGCCACCTTGGCACCGCGCCTTAGAAGTTCAAGAACAACCTCCCGACCAATACCGTTTCCGCCACCTGTTACTACAAAGACTTTGCCTTCTACCTTCATTGACCTAATCCTTTCTAGGAAATTGAGTTTCTAACTCAATTCCAGATTACTCCTGAATGTTCGGTCAGCTACACGTGCGTTTAGGCGGGCTGTTGCTGGGTGATGCAGTGAATTCCTCCACCGCGGGCAAAGAGCTCTCGAGCATCCAGCAACACAATTTCTCGACCTGGGTAGCACTCCTGAAGTATTGCCTTCGCCTTTTGATCGGCCGGATCGTTAAACGAGCAAAGAATTACTGCTCCATTGACGATGTAGTGGTTTATGTAGCTGTAATCGACGAAACCCTCATCATCACGCAATACTTCCGGAGCCGGAACTGGAATCAGATTGAAATTTCCTGCTGCCTCCAAGGTCCCTCTGACTTCTTTTGAAATTTCGAAATCCGGGTGATTTGGATTTTGTTGGTCGTGGTACAAAATTGTATTTTCATCTGAAAAACAAGCAACAATGTCGATGTGCCCGCGGGTACCGAATTCGTCGTAGTCGCGGGTTAGTCCCCTTTTTATCCAAATCGCACACTCGGTTCCTAAAACGCGATGAATCTCCTCTTCCACCTTTTGCTTACTCCAGTTTGAGTTTCTTCCATCTCCCAATTGAACGGTTTCAGTAAGAAGCACTACGCCCTTACCATTCACATGGATACCCCCGCCTTCATTAATCAGCAGGGATTCGACCAACTGAGCCCCGGATAACTTGGCTACATAGCCACCTACTTTGGAATCCCTTTCCCATTTCGCCCATCTCTGCGCACCCCAGCCATTGAAAATCCAATCAACTGCCGCAATTTTGCCTTCTGAGGTTCTTACAAAAGTTGGTGCAATGTCCCTCATCCAAGCGTCATCCAACTCAGCTTCAATGATCTCCACTCTGGCATCGAGATAGGCTCGAGCCATTTCCAAGTCAGAGGAATTGCAAAGCACACT
>JBJTOG010000132.1:0-13065 GCA_046074425.1 Actinomycetota bacterium | reverse complement strand
CTAGATGCGCTTCTTGATTTAGCTCTGGAGGGAACCCACGAACTAACTGCAATCCAAAAGCGAGTATTGGCTGGAGAAGTCATTTGAGGCTCGTTTTAGCTACCCACAACAAGCACAAGGTTTCTGAAGTCGCTTCTATTTTGGAACCTATCGTTGCGGGTCTGGAATTGGTTGGCTATGACGGACCCGAGCCAATTGAGGACGGGGACTCGTTTTTGGCCAACGCCTTGATAAAAGCCAGAGCCGCACATGCCCATACTTCTTTACCTGCAATTGCCGATGATTCAGGAATTGTGGTCGAGATTCTGGGTGGCTCACCTGGGATATTTAGTGCCAGGTGGTCTGGCCAAAAAGACGACGTCGCAAACAGGGAGCTGTTGCTAGCTCAGCTTCGAGATGTTCCGGCGGGAAAGCGCTCTGCCAGCTTCGTCTGCACAATCGCCCTAGTTGATGGAGATTCCGAGACCAGCTTTACCGGTGTTTGGCCCGGTAGAGTCGCGTTCTCAGCAAGCGGGGCAAACGGTTTTGGCTACGATCCGATATTTATTCCTGATGGTTTTGAAATTACCGCAGCCGAGATGGAGCCAGAAATAAAAAATGCCATCAGTCACCGAGCTATGGCACTGGGTGAACTCTCTGGCTTCTTGCGCCCCCAGTAGGATTCGAACCTACGCTCCCGCCTCCGGAGGGCGGTACTCTATCCCCTGAGCTATGGGGGCAGCGCTCCTTCAGCCTACCAGCGTGGCCTGTTTCGAGCCTTTCTCGGTATGATTTAGGAGAATTCCCTTTAGGTCAGTCTCACTGTAGAGATGATGAATTCTTTTTCCGAAGAACAGTTTTTGTGAGGCAAACCTTGACTCCAGCAGAGTTAGCTTTGGCCATTCGGCGCATTTTGGAACAAATGCAAAGTGATGGCAAACTTCCTGCTGCCGAATTACCAGAAGAAATCGTTGTCGAAAGACCGCGTTCTCGGGAGCACGGTGACTGGGCGACAAATGCCGCCATGCAATTAGCTCAGCGCTTTGAGCTCAAACCCAGGGATTTTGCCGAATTGCTAAGCGCTGAAATAGCCAAACTTTCTGAGGTAAGCAAGGTCGATATAGCAGGCCCGGGTTTTATAAACATCACGTTCAAGTTAGCAAGTGCGGGTGGGCTTGCTAAGACCATCGTTGAGCTTCAAGCCGAGTACGGCAAAGGACAGAGCCTTTCGGGACTCAAGATGAATCTTGAGTTTGTCTCCGCTAATCCAACTGGTCCAATCCACATGGGTGGAACAAGGTGGGCAGCGGTAGGCGATTCGCTTGCAAGACTGCTTCAGTTCCAGGGTGCATCCGTGACGCGGGAGTATTACTTCAACGATCACGGTGAGCAAATAGATCGATTTGCAAGGTCTTTGTTGGCTAGGGCTAAAGGTCTACCGGCACCGGAAGATGGTTACGGCGGAGAATACATTTCTCAGATTGCTCAAGAAGTATTAGCTGAAACAGCCGTAGACATCCTTTCACTACCGGATGCGGAGGCTCAAGAAGCGTTTCGAGCTGCCGGGGTGGAATTGATGTTCCAGCAGATTAAGATCTCACTTCACGAGTTCGGAGTTGACTTCGATGTTTACTTCCACGAGAACTCGCTTCATGAATCCAAAGCCGTGGAAAGGGCTATAAAGCGGCTGCGAGAATTGGGCCACGTCTTTGATTCAGAAGATGCGGTATGGCTTAGGTCAACCGATTTCGGTGACGATCGTGACCGCGTGATAATTAAATCCGATGGCAAGCCAGCATATATTGCCGGGGACTTGGCTTACTACCTCGACAAACGTGAGCGCGGATTTGATCGCTGCATCATCATGCTTGGAGCTGATCACCATGGCTATGTTCAGCGAATGATGGCGATGTGTTCGGCCTTTGGCGATACCCCGGGTGTTAATTTGGAAATCCTAATTGGTCAAATGGTTAACCTACTTCGCGATGGCGAGCCGGTTCGCATGTCTAAACGTGCGGGAACAGTTGTGACCATGGAAGATTTGGTTGAAGCGGTAGGAGTTGACGCCGCTAGATATGCCCTGGCACGATCTTCATCTAATTCAGCTTTGGACATCGATTTAGCGCAACTTTCAAAAAAGACTAACGACAATCCAGTTTTTTACGTTCAGTACGCTCACGCTCGCACCAAGCAGGTTTCGCTAAATGCCTCAAGTTTTGGTGTTGATCATTCGCTGTTTGATCCAAGCCAACTTTCTCACCCAACCGAAGCCGAGTTGCTTGCAAAGCTCTCCGAGTTTCCCAGGGTTAGTGCGCAAGCTGCAGAGTTTAGGGAACCGCATCGTTTGGCCAGGTATATCGAAGAAGTTGCCGGAAGCTATCACCGTTGGTATGACAACTGTCGAGTGATCCCACTTGCCGATGACCCCGTCACTTCCCTGCACTCATCACGCCTGATGCTAAACGATGCCGCTTCGGTGGTTTTGCGAAACGGTCTCTCACTTCTTGGCGTTACCGCCCCGGAGCGGATGTAGCAATGACACAAACCGATTCGCTTGCTCCAGGCTGGCTAAAGGTGCCAACTGATTTGAATCACATCGACAGAAAGCTCTGGCCAGAAACCCTTAGGCGAGGCGACAACGGAGATTTGCTAATCGGTGGCGTGCCCGCTGGCCAACTAGCGGCTCAGTATGGCACACCGCTAATGATCATGGACAAGAGGGACTTCTTCGATAGAGCCAAAAGAGTCAAGGCCGCCTTTGACAATGAGGCCGAAAGAATCGGAACCAGCGCCAAGGTTTACTACGCTGGCAAATCTTTGCTGACTACGGAAATTGTTAAGTGGGTGTCCCAGCTAGGGCTTAACCTCGATGTTTCAACCGGAGGCGAGTTGGCCCTAGCTCTGGCAGGCGGTCTCGATGGCAGCCGAATCGGATTACACGGCAATAACAAATCGCTTTATGAAATTGGAAGAGCGGTTGATGCCAACGTTGGAGCAATTGTCATCGATTCGGAAATTGAAATCGAAAGAATTGCTTCGGTGGCCGGCGCTCAAGACAAAATACAAGGGGTTCGGATTCGTGTGAACTCAGGTGTTCACGCTCACACACACGAATATCTTGCTACCGCAAGAGAGGATCAGAAGTTCGGAATTGCCATTGCTGACGTTCCGGATTTGGTGGCTCGGATTCGTTCCCACTCGCATCTGAGATTTTTGGGCCTTCATTCTCACATCGGCTCACAGATTTTTTCTGTGGAAGGATTTTTGGAATCGGTCAACCGCTTGCTCCCGCTGCACAAGCAACTGCTTGAAGATGGCGAAGTTCCTGAGCTAAATCTCGGTGGCGGGTTTGGGATTAATTACACTTCGGCAGATGATGCTCCAGAGATTGAATTTTTTGCCGAAGCTATTTCGAATGCGGTTGCCACAGAGTGTGCGAAGTTGGAAATCAAAGTTCCTATTTTGTGTTTCGAGCCCGGCCGGGCAATCTCCGGTCCAAGTGGTATCACGCTTTACAACGTTGGCACCACCAAGGACGTTGTGCTCAGTGAACAGGGCTCACAGGTTCGTAAGTATGTAAGCATCGATGGCGGAATGAGCGATAACGCCAGGCCTTCTCTTTATTCGGCAGACTATTCCGCCACCTTAGCCTCCAGAACCTCAAATGCCGACCCCGCACTTTCCAGAATTGTTGGTAAGCACTGCGAGAGCGGAGACATCGTGGTTCGGGATTGCTATTTGCCGCAAGATGTTGCCCCAAATGATCTAGTGGCGGTAGCAGCCACCGGAGCCTACTGTCACTCTTTGGCTAGCAACTATAACTACGTCACGAGGCCAGCGATTGTTTCAGTGGAGTCGGGGGAGTCTGCGGTACTGCTAAGGGCCGAGACCGAAGCCGACATGTTTGCACGTGATCCCGGTTATCGCGATGGCTTGGCAGGGTAGTTTAGGGAGCAGAAGGAAATGAATTTGAGCGAATATCGTCCACTCAGAGTTGCCCTGCTTGGCGCCGGATCAGTTGGTGCCGAGGTAGCTCGCCTGCTTATCGAGCAGAAAGCTGAGCTGGCTGCACGAATTGGCGCCGAGCTGGAACTAATTGGTGTTGTGGTGCGTGATCTGAATGTGGAACGAAAGGGTTTCCCAAAGGAATTACTGACTACCGATGCCGAAGATTTGATTCTCAGCGCCGACATAGTGATTGAAGTTATGGGAGGAATTCAACCTGCCAAGGATTACATTTTGCTAGCTCTGAATTCTGGTTCCGATGTGATTACGGCAAATAAGTCGCTATTGGCAACTCACGGCACTGAGCTTTTTGATGCTGCCGAACAAGTCGGGGCTCAGCTCTACTTTGAAGCAGCAGTTGCTGGAGCTATTCCGATTATTCGGCCGCTAAGAGAATCTCTAGCTGGAGATCGGGTCAAGCGAATCATGGGAATCGTGAATGGCTCGACAAACTACATTCTTGATCGGATGGACCAAAGGGGCGAAACATTAGAAGCTGCAATGGCGGAGGCCACCAAGCTTGGTTATTTGGAGGCGGATCCAGCTCTCGATGTTGAAGGGTATGACGCTGCCCAAAAAGCTGCCATATTGGCTTCTCTCGCTTTCCACACCGAAGTTCCACTGGAGAAAGTACACCGCGAAGGAATTACCGGTATCTCGGCTGATCAGATTGCCGCCGCCAAACGCGATGGATATGTTATTAAGCTTCTAGCAATTTCGGAATTCATTGAAAAAAGCGATGAGGGTAGCGAAGGAATTTCGGTTCGAGTTTACCCAGCGCTAATCCCTAGGTCACATCCGCTTGCCGCCGTGAATGGAGCATATAACGCGGTCTTCGTTGAAGCCGAGGCTGCCGGAAGGCTAATGTTTTATGGCTCCGGCGCCGGAGGAACTCAGACTGCTTCAGCAATTTTGGGAGACGTGGTTTCAGCCGCCAAGCGTCACGTTGCAGGAGGTCCCGGACTCGCCGATTCGATTCACGCAAATTTCCCGATTCTTGATATGGGAAGAATAAGCACTCGCTATGTGATTCAGCTCGAGGTTGCCGATCGACCAGGAGTTTTAGCCCAAATTGCAAACCTTTTCACTAAGCATTCGGTTTCGATTGAGACAGTGGAGCAGTCGGTTCAACTTGGTAAGGGCGGCACCGCTTCACTTGAGATTGGAACTCACCTTGCATCCGATGCATCGCTTAGTGCTGTGGTTGAGGATCTGCGTGCGAGTGATGCGGTTGAAAGTGTTGAATCAGTTATTCGAGTGGAAGGTCTGTAATGGCGCATCAGTGGCGTGGGGTAATTCGAGAGTATTTTGACAGGCTCGATATTGATTCCGATTCGCCCATCATCACCTTGGGCGAGGGTGGAACACCGCTTATTCCAGCACCAGCCTTGGCTAAATTGGTGGGTGCCGAAGAGGTCTATCTTAAATTTGAAGGCATGAACCCAACCGGGTCGTTCAAAGACCGCGGTATGACGATGGCGGTATCGAAAGCAGTTGGCCATGGCGCCAAAGCGGTGATATGTGCTTCGACTGGAAACACCTCGGCTTCGGCTGCCGCTTATGCTGCAGCGGCGGGAATTCAATCAGTTGTTCTGGTCCCGCAGGGCAAGATTTCTCTGGGAAAACTAAGTCAAGCCGTGGCACACAAGGCTCAGATTTTGCAGGTTCAGGGAAACTTTGATGACTGTTTGACACTGGCACGTGATTTGGCGGAGAACTATCCGGTTCACTTGGTTAACTCGGTAAACCCCGACCGCATTGAAGGGCAGAAAACCGGAGCGTTCGAAGTTTTTGACTCGTTGGGTAGGGCGCCGGATTACCACGTGTTGCCAGTGGGTAACGCCGGAAATTACTCTGCCTACTTCAAGGGTTACCTAGAAGATTTCAACGAGGGGCGAATCAAGCAGGTTCCAAAAATGTATGGTTACCAGGCCGAAGGCTCAGCTCCATTCGTACTTGGTGCTCCGGTTAAAAATCCAGACACCATCGCAACGGCAATTCGAATTGGTAATCCAGCTTCTTGGGAACTTGCCCAAAGCGCCAAAGAATGCTCTTTCGGAAAATTCGGAGCGGTTTCAGACGCTGAGATTTTATGGATGCACCGGTTCCTTTCTCAAGAGGCTGGAGTATTTGTTGAGCCAAGTTCAGCTACTGGTGCCGCTGGACTTTATAAATCTTCTCAGCAGGGTGAGAGCTTCGCCGGAGCTGTAATAGTTGTTACGGTTACCGGTCACGGACTAAAAGATCCGATGTGGGCACTGAAAGATGAAGCTGGAAATGACATCCAACCTGAAGCTTGCTCAACTAATGCAGCCGAGGTAGCCGAGAGATTGGGATTGGCCTAAATCATGTCGAACCTTGAGGGAAAGAGCGTAAGGGTTAGAGTTCCAGCTACTTCTGCGAACTTAGGTCCTGGTTTTGACACATTGGGAATTGCACTTTCTTATTACGACGATTTGGAAGTAACCGCAATTGCAGACGGGAAAATAATCATCGAAGTGGAAGGCGAAGGCAAGGGTCAGGTTCCGCAAGATGGATCCCATCTTGTGGTTCGCGCCATCACCAAAACCTTTGAGTTGGCCGGTCAACCACTTCCGGGGCTTCATCTCAAGGCTGTAAATCGAATCCCGCACGGACGGGGGATGGGCTCTTCCGGTGCTGCAGTAGTTGCAGGAATCATGGCCGCTAAGGGATTGCTTTCGGGGACAGTCGAGATTACCGATAAGCAAATGCTTGATCTGGCAACTGAACTGGAAAATCACCCGGATAACGTTGCCCCAGCGCTATTTGGTGGGTTGAGCATCGCTTGGGAAGATGAGAGCGGCCCACACACCAAAAAGCTTTCGGTGCACCGCGGTGTTTCACCGCTGGTTCTAGTTCCAAGCACCAAGATGTCAACGGCTTTGGCGAGGTCAATGCAGCCCGAATCGGTTCCTCACGAGGACGCAGTATTCAATGTTTCTAGATCGGCACTACTGGTGGCAGCTATGGTTCAATCGCCAGAACTACTGCTAGCTGCAACCGAGGATAGGTTGCACCAAAACTACCGCGCCGCCGCTATGCCCGAGACCGATGCCCTTATCCAGCTGCTTCGAGCAAATGGCCACGCTGCGGTGGTTAGTGGGGCGGGACCTTCGGTGCTGGTGTTGGCCAGTGACCCGGCTATGAGAATTCGAGCCAAGCAATTGGCTGAGCAACACTATCCACAGTGGTTGCCACTTCTTTTGGCTGTTGACAATAAAGGTGCTACGCTGGAGATACACCAAAAAACAGACGGTAAGAAATAACGTCAAACAAAAAGGTGTAATCCCAGCAGAAATAACTGCAATGCCACACGATTGGAACGTGTTTGGCGATAGTCCAAAGAATTTTCGGATTATCAAAAATACTCAAGAAAGAGCAATCAATCCATGGATGAAATCCAAACAGAAAAGCCGGTTCGTAAGTCGCGTCGCGTTGTAGCCGAAGCTAGTGCCCCTGCCTCCGAGGAGACAAAGGCAACCAAAAAGCCAAGACCAAAGAAATCTGAATCCTCTGAAACTCCAAAGACAGCCGATTCAAAAACTGAGAGTGCGGCCCCGAAGGCCGAGCCCAATTCCTCCGAGCAGCAGCCGCAGGAAAGACGCAATAACCGAGAGTTTGACGATGAGCGTCGCGGTGGACGCAACTCAAGAAATCGCAACCGCTACCGTGATCGCGATCGTCGTCGCGGTGGAGATCGGGAGCGCGAAGAAGCCGAACCTGAAATTTCTCCAGACGATGTACTAATCAGCGTTGCTGGAATTTTGGATGTGTTGGACAACTACGCATTCGTTCGCACCAGTGGTTACCTTCCTGGTCCTAATGACGTTTATGTCTCGCTTGGACAGGTGAAGAAATACGGTCTTCGTAAAGGCGATGCCGTAGTTGGAGCCATCCGTCAGCCGCGTGAAGGTGAAGGCCAAGGAAGACAAAAATTCAACGCCCTAGTTCGAATCGATTCGGTAAATGGACTCACTCAGGAGCAGTCTTCAGAGCGTGTTGAATTTGGCAAGCTAACTCCGCTTTACCCGCAAACCAGATTGCGTTTAGAAACTGAGCCGAACAAGCTCAGCACTCGAATTATCGATTTGGTTGCCCCAATCGGTAAGGGACAGCGCGGACTGATCGTTTCTCCTCCAAAGGCTGGAAAGACTTTGGTCCTTCAAGCCATCGCGAACGCCATTGCCACCAATAACCCAGAAGTTCACCTGATGGTGGTTTTGGTTGACGAGCGCCCTGAGGAAGTTACCGATATGCAGCGCACCGTGAAGGGTGAGGTTATTGCTTCGACCTTCGACCGCCCTGCCGAAGACCACACCACTGTTGCCGAGTTGGCAATTGAGCGCGCGAAGCGTTTGGTTGAGCTTGGCCACGACGTCGTTGTCCTTCTTGATTCGATTACGCGCCTTGGTCGTGCGTACAACCTGAGCGCACCGGCTTCCGGTCGAATTCTCTCCGGTGGTGTTGACTCCTCGGCACTTTATCCACCAAAGCGATTCTTTGGTGCTGCAAGAAACATCGAGGATGGTGGCTCTCTCACCATCTTGGCCACCGCGTTGGTTGAAACCGGATCCAAGATGGATGAGGTGATCTTCGAAGAGTTCAAGGGAACTGGAAACATGGAACTAAGGCTCTCCCGCTCACTTGCGGACAAGAGAATCTTCCCTGCGGTTGACCTGAACGCATCCGGAACTCGACGCGAAGAGATGCTGATGAACCCAGACGAAACCAAGATCATTTGGAAGCTGCGTAGAGCTCTTGCCGGTCTCGAACAGCAGCAGGCTCTTGAATTGGTATTGAACCGCCTCAAGGAAACTTCAAGCAACGTGGAATTCCTCATGCAGGTTCAAAAGTCAATGCCGGTTCCAGCTGGTTCTGACGGAGAATAATGCTTGACTCAGTCCAGCCCCTGCTGGCTGAACACCTTCAGCTCCAGCAGCAGCTTTCAGATTCGGCGGTTCATCAAAATCCCGCTTTGGCAAAAAAGCTGAACCGACGCTACGCGGAAGTTAGCGCGATTGTTAATGCTTACAACCAGGTGTTGGAGCTCACTCAAGATTTGAGTGCTACTAAAGAGCTGGCGAAGGAAGATGAAGCTTTTGCTTCGGAGATTCCTGCGGTGGATACCAAGCTAACTGAAGCAAATGAAAAGCTTCGTAGGTTACTAATACCTCGAGATCCTGATGACGGTAGAGATGTCATCATGGAAATCAAGGCCGGTGAAGGTGGCGCAGAGTCGGCGCTTTTTGCAGCTGATTTGCTTCGGATGTATATCCAATACGCCAACTCCAAGGGTTGGAAGACTGAGATTTTGGATAAAAACGAATCGGATCTCGGTGGATACAAGGATGTTCAGCTTGCAATTAAGGGCTCCTCAACCGATCCCGCCGAAGGAGTTTGGGCACACCTGAAATACGAAGGTGGAGTGCACCGGGTTCAGCGAGTTCCCGTTACTGAAACCCAGGGAAGAATTCACACCTCTGCCGCGGGAGTTTTGGTATTTCCCGAGGTGGATGAGCCAGAAGAAGTTGAGATCAACCAAAACGAAATTAGGATTGACGTTTTCCGCTCCTCCGGCCCCGGTGGTCAGTCCGTAAACACCACGGACTCGGCAGTGAGAATTACACATATTCCAACTGGAATTGTTGTTTCCATGCAAAATGAAAAGTCGCAGTTGCAAAACCGCGAGGCGGCAATGCGCGTGCTGCGCGCAAGGCTACTGGCAGCTCAGCAAGAAGCCATTGAGGCAGAGCAATCGGCTGCAAGAAAGTCTCAGGTTAGAACAGTTGACCGCTCCGAACGAATTAGAACCTACAACTTCCCTGAAAACCGAATCGCAGATCACCGCACTGGATACAAGGCTTACAACCTCGATCAGGTGATGGATGGAGCTTTGGAGCCGGTAGTTCAATCGGCAATTCAAACTGACGAAGAAGCTAGATTGGCAGCGCTGGGGGATAAGTAATTGCTCATCGCTAAGGCCATCTCATCCGCTTCTCGAAAACTTAACGAAGCTGGTGTCACATCTCCCCAAATAGATGCCGAGTGGTTGGCGAGTTGGGCATTGGGTGCATCGAGGTCGGAATTGACCCAGTCAATTCTCAACGAACAATCTTTCGATGATTTGGCACTAGAGAAATTTCAGTCCGCTATTGAACTTCGCGCTCAGCGAGTTCCACTTCAACACATCACCGGAAAAGCCTATTTCCGACACCTCGAGCTGAACGTTGGTCAAGGTGTCTTTGTTCCGCGCTTTGAAACCGAACAGGTGGTGGGGTACGCAATTGAACTTATTGGCAAGATTGCCAACCCAAAAATTATTGACCTTTGTTCGGGTAGTGGTGCAATAGCTCTCAGTTTGTTTACTGAGGTAGAAGGTGCCGAGGTTTATGCGGTTGAAAAATCCCCTGAAGCATTCGAATTCTTATTGGTAAACGCCAGCTCCCATGGTTTCCCAATTGACCGATTGCAGCTCGCTGACTTAGCTAATGGCTTTGAGGAACAAAAAGGGAGCTTCGATCTCGTGATTTGCAATCCTCCATACATCCCGACCGACGCCATCCCAGTAGATATTGAGGTGAGATTGCACGAGCCCAAACTTGCGCTCTACGGCGGTGAGGATGGTTTGGATGTGATTCGTATCCTTTCCCAAAGAGCTCAAGAGCTTCTAAAACCCTCTGGTTTACTGGTCTTGGAGCATGCGGACATTCAGGCTGCCGCCATAAGTGAACTACTATTAGCTGATGGGTGGGTGTCAATCGATAGCCAGAAGGACCTAGCTGGCAAAGACAGAATGATTTCCGCCACCAAAGCATAGAGACCAAACAGGGAGTGATTCGTGGAGCGAATTTACGATTGCTCGTTGGATACCGATCTTCTAACCGGCATGCGCTTAGCGAAAGTGGCTATTGGTCGTCAAGATCTTGTTGTGCTTCCAACCGACACCGTTTACGGAGTGGGTTGCGATGCTTTCTCACACCGCGGCGTTGAAAAACTTTTGGAAGCCAAAGGCCGGGGCCGAAAATCGCCGCCACCGGTTTTGATTGGTTCGATGGAAGCTATTGACGGTCTCGCCGAGGATGTGCCGCAGGTGGCAAGGAAACTTGCTGAGACATTTTGGCCTGGTGCGCTAACGATAATTCTTAAATCTCAACCAACGCTCTCTTGGGATCTTGGAGATACCAAGGGAACAGTTGCCCTGAGAATGCCAGATCACAAAATAGCTTTGGCGCTGCTTAAGGAAACCGGACCGCTTGCAGTATCGAGTGCAAATCTAACCGGAGAACCGGCTGCAACAACCTGCCAACAGGCGGAAGGTTATCTAAAAGATAAAGTAAGCGTTTATTTAGACGGTGGACCAAGCCCCAAAGGAGAGGCTTCAACCATTGTCGACCTGACTTCTCTGACTGAAATTGTGAGCCAAGACGGAAAAGTTGAAACCACCGGTCAGGCTCGAATTGTTCGACGCGGAGCATTGAGTGTCGAAAAAATCAAATCAATTCTCGGTGAGCTTTTACAGGAGAGTAATTGAAGGCCTATCTGTTGATTATGGGTGTGGCCGCAGCGGTCACATTCATGGCAACTTTTTTCACTCTTCGAGTGAGCCGAAGGCACTCAATCATGCCCGAGATACGCGAGCGTGACGTACACACAAATCCAACTCCGAGAATCGGTGGATTGGCGATGCTAATTGGATTATTAGTCTCCCTAGCAGTAGCTGCCTCACTCGGCTGGTTTAGAACTGTCTTTGTTGATCCATCGCACATTCTTGCAATCGCAGCGGCCGGAACACTGATCGCGGTGGTCGGGGTATTAGATGACATCTTGGATTTGGATTGGACGATCAAGCTTGCCGGGCAATTTATGGCTGCTGGAATTTTGGCTTGGCAAGGAGTTCAAATAGTTTCACTTCCAATTGGTGGGATTGTAATTGGGAGCTTCGGCGTCTCCATGCTGGTGACAATCTTCTTGACCGTGCTAGTTATGAACGCAGTGAATTTCATAGATGGGCTAGATGGCCTTGTCGCCGGAGTTGTTCTGATTGGAACTACAGTCTTTTTTGGCTACACCTATTACTTGGCTCAGCAAACCTCACCCACCAACTACTTCAATCTCGCGTCTTTGATTTCGGCAATTGTGATTGGAATTTGCTTAGGTTTCTTGCCGCTGAATTGGCACCGAGCCAAAATTTTTATGGGAGATAGCGGTGCAATGCTGCTCGGTTTACTAATGGCAACATCGGCGCTGTCGGTGACCGGACAGATTGATCCGGCTTCCGTTTCCACCGAACTATTTGCACCTGCATTTCTTCCCCTTGTGCTTCCATTTGCAATACTCTTGCTGCCACTTTTGGACCTAACATTGGCGGTGCTCAGAAGATTACGGGCTGGAAAATCACCCTTCACTGCCGATCGCAAGCACATCCACCACAAGCTTCAGGATTTTGGACACAGTCACTTTGGTTCAGTCATGGTGTTTTATGTCTGGAGTGCACTGATTTCCCTGGCAACCTTGTCGCTGCTTTTTGTTCAATGGCAGTGGGCGCTACTTGGCGCCGTAGCAGCTTCCATCCCAGCACTTATTTTTACGGCTTGGCCGGTTATCGATAGAAGAAGAAAGAGGGCCAAAGCATGAGTTCAATTCAGTCCGCGGATGATGTTTTCAAAAAGGCTCTGATTCAGGGGGCCATTTTGACTCTGGTAGTGGCATTGGTCGGTTCCGGGGTTGGTTATTTGGTGGCTGAGGTGGAGGGGGTGGTGAGTGCTTTGATTGGAGCCGCTTTGGCCCTAGTATTCACGAGCCTCACTGCTATCAGCATGCTAGTTGGCAGGAGATTCTCGCTTGCTGGTTTTTTTGGCGTGGTAATGGGGGGTTGGCTATTCAAGCTGCTGGGCTTTGCAATTCTGGTTGGATTCCTGAAAGATGCCGAGTATCTGAATGGCCCAGTGCTATTTTTCACTGTGGTGGCAGCGGTTTTGGGCTCACTCGCTATCGACTCAGTTGCGGTGCTAAAGGCCCGCATCCCCGTGGTCGAAGGCTAGTTTTTTCTTGCTAGACTTT
>JBJTOG010000131.1:0-3532 GCA_046074425.1 Actinomycetota bacterium | reverse complement strand
TCCAAATTATCCGCGCTTTCTTGCTGCTGGCTTTCAGAGCCACGATAAAGATCAGCAAAGATCGCAACGGTTTTATCAATGTCATGAGACTGAATCAGGTGGAGAGAGTTTTCTGATAACCGGTTTAGTTCATTTTGATCTGCGGTGAGAACTCGTAGCAACCTATCGGCAAAAGCTTGTACGTCATCTGGAGGAAAAAGATAGCCGTTATCCCCATCGTGAACCAGATGAGGTAGCGCCATGGCGTCGGCAGCAACCACCGGACGCCCGGAAGCCATGGCTTCCATGGTGGCTATCGATTGCAATTCCGCTATCGAGGGCATGGCAAAAACAGTTGCCCTCTCGTAAGCCTTTGGAAGCTCTGCTTCAGTAATGTGACCTAAGAACTGAACATTTTGGTTGATACCTAGCTCTTTGGCAAGGTTCTCTAAGTAGTCCCGCTCCCCTCCGTCTCCAACAATCTCCACCTTGACATTTAACTTCTTCGGAAGCATTGCTACTGCCCTGAGTAAATTGTGAACGTGCTTCTCGAAATCCAATCTGCCCAGGAAAAGAACTCTCGGTTCCGAATTACTGGTTGGGGTATTGTTGGCGAATTTTGCTGACTCGATTCCACACGAAATTGCTAATACGCCGCTAAGGCCGGCCGCTTGTTCAAGAAGGTGAGCGGCTCTGCGAGTTGGAGTGGTGACCACTTCAGCTTTGCTAAGAACCCGGCCAGCGTCCTTCCAAGCCAAATTCATGGCCCATTTCTCAGCCCAACGAGGAACTATAAGCGAGTACTTGATTAGATTCTCCGGCATGATGTGGTTTGTAGCGATAACCCGAATTCCGCGCTCATGCGCGGATTTCATGAGGTATCGACCAACAATCAGATGCGAATTGATGTGGACGGCATCCGGTTTTATTGAATCCAAAAGTCGATCTGTCTTTGCTTTGAGAGTAAAGGGCCAGATGTACCTAAGGGTTTTATGATGAACAACTCTGTAGCTACGAATCCGGTGCACCATCATGGCCGAGCCGTCGTGAACCTCGACCGAGCTTCCGAATCCTCTGTTGTGAGAGGGAGCAATGATATGAACCTCGTGTCCAGCTCTCACTAAACCTGAGGCGAGACGTTCAACGAATCGGGACGCGCCATTAATGTCGGGAGGGAAAGTATCCCCACCGAGCACAACGCGTACTGGCTTTTCTGGCATGTCCAAACTTTTTCACCCAATTCCGAAGCTGGAATTATTCTAACTTGGAAGAGTTTTTCCCTTTGGCCTAAGCTCTGGATGAACCCTGGAAAGCAATAGAACACCCGAAATAGCGACCGCAGCGGATGCAACAAAAAGCGATCCGGAGAGAAAGCTGGCTTCTCTCGCCTCACCTAAAACTCCAATTGCTATCGCAATTGCAACCATGGGGTCAATTACCGTAAGTCCGGCAATTACCAGATCAGGTGGACCAGAGGCATAGGCGTTTTGAACGAACCAACCACCCAAAAATACCGCTCCAACCATGCACGAAAGTGCAAGCAAGGTTAGTAAGTCATAGTCCATTTGATAAAGCCTTTGGATTACAACTTTTGCCAAAGTTGCAACGAACCCATAAAGAACTCCAGCTCCGACGATGTAGGTTAGGGCCTTAGTCCTTTTCCCTATTGTGAAAAATAGAACTGCAAAGATAATTAGGATTGCAGCCAGTAATCCGAGCACCGTTAGCAAATTTTGATCAGTAAGTTCAACTTGTTTCGCAACAGTTGATGCGGTAATAACAAATCCACCAACACCAAAGCTTGATAAACCAATAGCTAATACTGTTCCGCGATTAAGTCTGGTATGGGTTGCCTTAGCGTTCAGAAGCGAAGTTATAACTAGCGCAATAGCACCAACTGGCTGGACCACTATCAGCGGTGCAAGCGAAAGTGCGGCCAGCTGCAGTATCATCCCAACAGCCATTAGCCCTAACCCGGACATCCATCTGGGTCTTGTAAGCAAACGAACTAGTTCTCCAATTGAGAGTCGGGCCTTGGTGGTTTTCTTTCGCCCCTTAGAAACCGCCTGGTTTTGAAATTGAGCACCGTAAGCTAAAGCCACTGCGGCACCCACCGCTAGAAGTATGGCTAATAGTCTTAGTTCATGACCCAATTCACAACCTCGTCAGTATTCTTCGAGCCTAGTTGCCCGATTACCAGATGCGCTGGATGGCAACGGGTAGATTTATCAGGTGATTAGACCAATTCGTATCTATGGGGACCAAGTGCTGCATCAGCGAGCAGTAGAAGTCGTTAACTTTGACCAGGAACTTGCCGACTTAGTACAAGACATGTATGAAACTATGGATGCCGCTCCTGGTGTTGGTCTAGCTGCACCGCAAATCGGAGTGGGTCTAAGGGTCTTCGTCTATAGCTACCCTGACGAAGAAGACAATCCGCGCAGAGGGGTAGTAATTAATCCAGTCCTGACACATTCCGCAGTAGAGAATTTAGAGCCTGATGAAGAAACAGATAGCGAGGGTTGTCTTTCCTTCCCCGGAGAAAGATTCCCTGTTTGCCGAGGAACCAAGGTCACACTCGAGGGAGTTGATCTAGAGCAAAAACCAATCCGAATAGAAGCTGAAGGCTGGTTCGCTCGAATCTTTCAGCATGAGTATGACCACCTAGATGGCATTATCTACGTTGACAAACTAAATTTCAATTTGCGCAAGAATGCATTTGAAGTTATGCAAGAGCGTGGTTGGAACAAACCTGGCTGTTCCTGGCTCCCCGGCAAAGACCATCTCGAAGATTAAAATAATAGGCGAAGCAAAGCGGCCAAAACTGCAGCGGCAGCAACCACGATCACAAAAGGAATTCGCAACCAGTAAAGTATTCCAGCAATAAATAGAGCTGGCAATCGAGCGTCCAAAGCCAATCCATCGCTTGTTCCAAAAGTTTGAATTCCCACCAGTGCTGCAAGAAGGGCCACCGTCAATAAAGTTGCCAATCTTTGAATTTTTGGGTTTGAAACAAATCGCTCGGGAACCAGATAACCAAATATTTTCCATGAGTAAACCAGAGCACTGCCCGCGATTACTGTCAGCCAAAGACTCATTTTTTATTACGTATTCCCCAAAAAACTACTGCAACGGCTGCCGCCATAAGGACGGGCAGCCCGCTTGGCAAAATTATTGATAGAACTACAGCAACCAGGCAAGCACTTACTGCTAGGACAAGAAGTTCTCTATCCCTTAGCCTTGGCCAGATCAGTCCAAGAAAAGCTGCCGCAGCAGCTGCATCCAAGCCCCAATCGTTTGGATTTCCAATCTGCGAACCAATAAGAGCACCGAGCGCTGTGAAGCCGTTCCAAAAAACGAAAACGGATATTCCAGTGAGCCAAAATCCCAACTTTTCTTTTGTTGCGTCTGGGGCTTGCGAAAGAGAGACCGCGTTTGACTCATCGATTGTCAACTGGGCCGCTAAAGGTCTAATCAAACCCGGAACCTGAATTACCGGAGCTAATCTAAGCGCGTAGAAACCGTTCCTGACACCCAATAACCAAGCTGATGC
>JBJTOG010000130.1:0-2452 GCA_046074425.1 Actinomycetota bacterium | reverse complement strand
GCTCCTGGTCCTCCGCCGAAATACCAACACCGGAATCGGTAATGGCGATGGCTACGATTCCATCTTGCAATGAGGTTCCAATTCCAACTTGGGAACCGGGCTCGGAATAGACAACAGCATTTTCCACAAGATTTCGAATCGCCATAGTCAGCATGTCTCGGTTTCCAAAAACTTTGATTCCGGGTTTCTGATCGGCAAGAATTCTAATTCCGCGAGAATTTGCAAGTTGCTCATTTCTCTCAACCGCATCAGAAATTACGGATGAGATGTCAACTGATTCAGCTTCGGCCAGAACCTCGGCGGATTGCAATCTTGAGAGTTCGATAACATCTTGAACCAATTGAGTCAGTCGAGCGGACTCTTTGAGCAAGCTTTTTGTGAACTTCTCGATGGTGCCTGGATCGGTGGTTCCCTGCAGAGCTTCAGCCAATAACGAGATGGCACCGATTGGAGTCTTTAGCTCGTGAGAGATGTTCCCGATGAAGTCTCGACGGATTCGGTCCATTTTTAGATCTCTGGTTCTGTCTTCCAAAACTAAAACCACGTAATTCTCCGCAACCAAAGAAGCCTTGGCAGAAACTTCAATTTTGTTTTGCTGGAGCCCTACCCTCAGTACTCCATCGAAGCTTTCGACCAGGGAGCTAGAGCGTGCGCGATTTACGATTTCGATTAGTTCGTTATGAACCAGCAAGCCTCGAGAAACCAGCCCAAATGGCTCTGCGCGATTGTTCATTCGAATGACTTGGTTTCCTGGTCCAAGCAGAATTCCAACCGATCCAAAAAGTTCTAGGACCTCGGCCGCGAGGGTTGGAAAATCACTCGGATCGGATCCGTCTGGGTTATTGCCATACCTACCCCGACCAACCGCATACCCAGCTATGGCTGCGCCAACCACGGCGATGGCAATCACCAAAAAGATGGCCGCTAGGCTGTAGTTGTTCATAAGGTTAACAATATGACCAGCAGGTTGGGCCAGGGGGCCAAATAACGCGGAAATAGCGGTAATTTTGTCTAAGGTTTGGCTTTTATTTGGCTTCTGTTAACCATCGGGTGTCAAAGTCAAAGCACTAGGGCTAGAAGGGAATAGCGGTGCGCGAAGTATTTCAGAGGGAACTGCACGAAGTTCAGGATCGCTTGGTAGAAATCGCCGAGTCAGTCTCAACCATTATTGAGCGAGCCACGTCCGCCTTTTTAAACAATGAGGTTGCCAAAGCTGATGAGGCCATAGCGCTTTCCGAGAGTAATGAGGAAAAGGCTCTCGCCCTCGATGAACTCGTGATTCGAATTTTGGCCAGGCAGTCTCCGGTCGCCCGAGACTTGAGGATTTTGGTATCAGCACTTCGAATAAGTGCCTCACTTGAGCGCATGGGTGCTCTTGCCAGCCACATCGCTTCAATTGCCCGCTACCGCTTCCCTGGTTCCGCAGTTCCAGAATCGCTGCGCAAAACTTTTGAAGAAATGGGCGCTTTAGATGTTCAGCTGGCTAAGAAGGTTGTCGAGGTACTGACCAACACCGACGTTGACTTGGCAAGATCAATTCAGGCCGAGGACGAGCGAGTCGATGAATTACACCGCGCAGTATTTGATATTGTGCTCTCAGACGAGTGGAAAGAAAACGCAATGTTCACAGTTGACGTGACCTTAGCCTCTCGTTACTTTGAGAGATTTGCCGATCACGTGGTGGACATCTCCAGCAAAGTAAGTTACCTAACCACCGGTGAGTGGCACGAAGCCGAGTAGCTTTTATTTCTTACCCTGATTTGCAACTGCTGCTGCACCGGCTGCCGCAGCCTCGGGATCTAGATATTCTCCGCCCTTAACCAGTGGCTTAAGATTTTCATCCAGTCGATACACCAGCGGCATACCGGTGGGAATATTAAGCTCAGCAATATCATCGTCGGAAATTCCATCCAAGTGTTTTATCAGCGCTCGAAGGGAATTTCCGTGGGCTGTTACTAGAACAGTCTTGCCCGCTTTCAGATCATTCTTGATATCGTTTTCCCAAAGCGGCAGCATTCTGATTAGCACGTCTTTTAGGCACTCAGTCTTTGGAACTTGATCCCCCAATTCCGAGTATCTTTCATCGTTGGCTTGGGAGTACTTATCACTGTCCGCTATCGGTGGTGGTGGAACATCAAAGCTTCGCCGCCAAATCTGAAATTGCTCAGGACCATATTCTTCGAGAGTCTGTGCCTTGTCCTTGCCCTGCAGGGCGCCGTAGTGACGTTCATTGAGACGCCAAGATCGCTTGACATCTATCCAACCCCTCTGGGCAACTTCCAAAGCGATGTTGGCGGTATTTATGGCCCGAGTCAGCCTCGAGGTATATAGCAAATCCGGCTTAAGGCCCGATTCCGCTAGCAACTCTCCTGCCCTTTTCGCCTCGGCTCTCCCTTGGTCACTCAGGTCGACATCGACCCAGCCAGTAAAGAGGTTTTGCTGGTTCCAAGTG
>JBJTOG010000129.1:0-34936 GCA_046074425.1 Actinomycetota bacterium | reverse complement strand
AAGGCCACGGGCCGCCATCATCTCGTTCGCGCCTTCACGTCCAAAATCATCAACCGTTTGCACTAATTCTGGAGACAAACCGGCTTCCACTAGTCCAATTTTGAGGGCCTGAGTCAGGGCTAGATTCGTATTCTCAGCAGCAGTTCCGCCGCGCAGGACAACAGCATTTCCAGATTTCAAAGCAAGAGCTGCAATGTCTATGGTGACATTTGGCCGTGCTTCGTAAATTGCTCCAACGACACCAAACGGAACTCGAACCTCGGAAAGTTTTAGTCCATTTGGAAGTTGCATCCCCCGAACGACTTCTCCGATTGGGTCAGGGAGTGAAATTATTTCCCGAATTGAGGCTGCAAGTGCGTGAATTCTCTCTTCGTTTAGTGTCAAGCGATCTTGAAGCCCGGTCGAAAGACCTTCTTCTTGGGCGCGCTTGAGATCAAATTCATTGGCGGCAATAATCTCGGCACTTTTAGAAATTAATGACTTTGCAATCGCTTCCAAAGCAAGATTTTTTTGATCGGTGGATGCAATGGCTAGCGCTGTAGTTGCAGCTTTAGCCAGACGAATTCGATTCGTTGCGGTTTCCATCTTTCTTCCCTAGTCTCGACTGATTTTGATTTCTGGGTTTGGTTCAAACCAGGTTCCGAGCGAATCTCCGGAAAGGGTTTCTAGAACCTTTTCGGCGCTGGTGATAACGACACCGATACCTTCTGCCGTGCAGCTCTGGGCAGCTGCCACTTTAGTAATCGCACCACCTGTACCAAAACCAGTATTGGTTCCACCGATTTCTAATTTAGCTAAATCAGAACCAAAAGGAACACTAGAAATTAGCCTTGCCGAAGAATTAGTTGGGGGCATGTCGTATAGACCATCTACGTCACTTAGAAGCACGAGGGCATCAGCTCTAATGAGAATTGCCACCAGTGAAGCTAGGCGATCATTATCTCCGAAGCGAATCTCAGTGGTTGCTACCGTGTCGTTTTCATTGACAATCGGCAAGGCGCCGAGCTGTAAAAGCCTCTCCAGCGCTTTTGCGGCGTTAGCGCGGCTCTCCTGCTTTTCAAGATCGCTAACCGTCAATAAAACCTGACCAGCAACGATCGAGTACCGCTCAAGCGACTTCTGATACTTAGAAATCAGACGGAATTGCCCAACTGCCGCTAAGGCCTGGAAGGTTTCGAGGTCGGTCGGCTTGGCCTCAAAGTCAAGAAGTGGCATTCCAGTTGCGATAGCACCGGAAGACACCAGCACAACCTCTGCGCCGCGCTGCTTAGCACCTGCGAGAGCATCTACTAATCGGTCAATTTTATGTTCGTTGTCTCCGGTTACCGAAGTTGAACCGATCTTCACGACTATTCTCTTTGCTGATTTCAGCCACTCTCCTGGAGTCGTCAATTACTTCTCTTCCTCGCCATCTTGACTCCAAGCCCCAGAAATTCTTTCCTGCTCCATTTGCGCCCTTAGGGCAGTGCGAGAATCCATCATTTCTTGGTAGCGTTTGCGACGTTCCGCAGTTGTTCTTCGTTCGTTTACCGGACCGAATCTTGGGTCAGTGCCTCGAGGTGAAACCAGCAGTTCAGCTGGGGAGGAAATAGTTGGTTCCCAATCAAAAATCACTCCGTCGCCTTCTCCGATAACCACAGTTGAACCGGAAACAGCCCCAGCTTTGAACAGCTGGTCTTCAATTCCCAACTTGGCCAAGCGATCGGCAAGGAAACCTACAGCCTCCTCATTTCCAAAATCAGTTTGGGCAACCCATCGTTCGGGTTTGGCGCCAAGAATCCGGAAAAACTCTTCGCCACCTGACTCCTCGCGGGAAATGCTGAATTTTGAATCATCACGTTTAGGCTGCATAAGAGTAATTCTCGGCTTGATTGGCGAATGAGCTTTCGCAGCTCGTTCACTTTCAACAATTTTTGCTAAAGCAAATTTGAGTTCCCTCAGCCCGAGATGGGAAGCCGCGGAAACCTCAAATACCTCGTAGCCTTTATCTTCTAAATCCTTACGGACAAATTCAGCAAGTTCTTTGGCATCAGGTAGATCGACTTTATTCAACGCAACTAGAGCTGGTCGCTCAGTAAGCGGAGTTTGACCCTCAGGAACCGCATAAGCATTCAGTTCTTTTAATACAGTTTCAAGGTCCGATACTGGGTCGCGATTTGGTTCCAAAGTGCCACAATCAATTACGTGAAGAAGGGCTGAGCAGCGTTCAACGTGCCTTAGAAATTCAAGTCCGAGGCCTTTACCTTCGCTGGCACCTTCAATTAGGCCAGGAACATCGGCAATTGTAAAACGAGATTCTCCCGCCTGTACAACTCCCAAATTGGGGTGCAATGTAGTGAAGGGGTAATCAGCGATTTTTGGTTTGGCCGATGATAAAGCTGCAATCAAACTTGACTTACCTGCGCTTGGGAATCCAACAAGTGCAATGTCAGCAACGGTTTTTAGTTCTAGGACAACATCGCCAGACCAACCCGGGACTCCTAAAAGAGCAAAGCCAGGAGCTTTTCTCTTGGCACTGGCTAAAGCGGCATTTCCGAGTCCGCCAGTACCACCTTCGGCAACTACGAGTTCCATGCCGGCTTCGTCTAAGTCGGCTATCAAATCACCGTTTGGTTTTTTCACAATTGTTCCGATTGGGACCGGCAAAACTAAATCTGCACCCTGTGCACCATTTCGGAAGTCCCCTGCACCAGCTGCACCATCGCCGGCGGCTCGATGTGGATGAAAATGGTAATCCAACAAAGTTGTGGTGTTTGGGTCAGCAATCAGGGAGATGCTGCCGCCTCGGCCACCATCGGCACCATCTGGTCCACCAAGCGGCTTAAATTTTTCGCGCTTCACGGAAACGCAACCTTTACCGCCGTTTCCAGCGCGTAAGTGAAGGGTGACTTGGTCAACGAATGAAACCATGTGTTTCTCCTCCTTCACAAATAACTAAAGGCGAGCCTTTGGCTCGCCTTTAGTAAAAATCTTTGGTCCTGGCTTATGCAGCCTCGACGATGTTTACTACACGGCGGCCAGCTTTGGTTCCAAACTCAACTGCGCCAGCAGCAAGTGCAAACAAAGTGTCGTCCTTGCCTTTGCCTACGTTCTTTCCCGGGTGGAAGTGAGTGCCACGCTGACGAACCAGAATTTCTCCTGCGTTGACTTCCTGGCCGGCATAACGCTTTACTCCCAAACGCTGTGCGTTAGAATCGCGACCGTTTCTAGTGGAGCTAACTCCCTTTTTGGATGCCATTTCCTCTAATTCCTTACTTGATCTCTAGAACCTTGACACGGGTTAGCTCGGAACGGTGTCCCTGACGCTTTTTGTATCCGGTCTTGTTCTTGTACTTCTGGATGATAATCTTCGGTCCGCGAAGGTCTCCAAGAACTTCTGCAGTTACTTTGACACCTTCTAAAGTCTTGGCATCGGTGGTCACTTTGTCCCCATCAACCAGCAAAAGAGCTGGGAGCTGAATCTTGCCATTGGCATCAGCCTTGACGCGGTCAAGGGTCACGATGGTGCCAACTGACACCTTTTCTTGACGCCCTCCGGCGCGAACTACTGCGTAAACCACTGATCTACCTTTTTCTAAAGTTTGGAATGTCACCACCTGGGCAACAGCTCCCTAGTCTATATGCCTTATGCCTTGTGGTCAACCTTGCCAGAACTGGTTGCCCGGCGAGGCTTTTTAGGGGTATCTGCTTTAGCTGGCGGCAAAGCCTCCAAAATGGCATCTAGCGAAGTTTCAGCCTCCTCAAGCTTTGGGGAGGCCCCGATTCCGAGGGTTGAGGCGGCAATTTTGGCAACCACAGAGTTGATTTCTTCGGCTCGCTCTGGGGTGACAACATGGGCGGTCTCGATTTGACCTTTGCGCTTCTTTTCGCCTTTGCCCTCCAGGGAGGACCTAGAGCGCAAAATTGGTTCATGGTGAACTACCACTCCCCTTGCAGAGCATGCTTCGCACGGTTCGCTGAATGATTCCAGTAGCCCCATTCCGAGCTTCTTTCTGGTCATTTGGACTAATCCCAAAGAAGTGACCTCGGCAACCTGATGCTTGGTGCGGTCACGAGAAAGACACTCAATTAAACGCCTGGATACCAAATCACGGTTCGATTCCAAAACCATGTCAATAAAGTCAATGACGATAATTCCACCGATGTCGCGAAGTCTAAGTTGACGAACAATCTCTTCTGCCGCCTCCAAATTGTTCTTAGTCACGGTTTCCTCGAGGTTTCCACCTGAACCGACGAACTTTCCAGTGTTAACATCAACCACGGTCATCGCTTCAGTTCTATCAATAACTAGCGAACCGCCCGACGGTAGATACACCTTGCGATCGAGTGCTTTAGCGATGTGTTCACCAACGCGGTATCGATCGAAAAGATCCTCTTTACCGTCGTATTTTTCAATTCGCTCCAACAAATCCGGTGCCACAGATTCAAGGTATTCGCGAATAGTAGAGTCGGCATCTTCCCCAGAAATAATCATTTTCTGGAAATCTTCGTTGAAAACATCGCGCACGATCTTCACCAACAAATCTGGTTCAGAATGCAGCAAGGTAGGCGGTTGAGCTTTTTTGAGTTTTTTCTGGATGCTTGCCCACTGAGCTTGTAAACGCTTGACGTCCAGAGCGAGCTGCTCTTCTGTGGCCCCTTCAGCAGCGGTTCTGACAATTACGCTTGCCTCTTCAGGCAGAATCTCTTTCAGAATCTTTTTGAGTCTTGCTCTTTCACTCTCTGGGAGCTTGCGTGAAATTCCATTCATGTTGCCATTTGGAACATAAACGACATATCTTCCAGGAAGCGAAACTTGGGAGGTAAGGCGAGCACCTTTTTGACCTACTGAGTCCTTGGTCACCTGGACCAAAACGGTGTCGCCAGATTTCAACGCCAATTCGATTTTTCTTGGTTGCCCTTCTAGGCCATCAGCGTCCCAGTTGACTTCACCAGAATATAAAACGGCATTTCGACCCCTTCCGATGTCCACGAACGCCGCCTCCATCGAAGGAAGAACATTTTGAACTTTTCCTAGGTATACATTCCCAATTAGAGAACCATCCTGCGTCTTAGCAACGTAGTGCTCAACCAGAACTTTATCTTCCAGCACAGCTAATTGGATTTTGTCATCTTTAGATCGAACCAGCATCATCCGATCAACAGACTCTCGCCGGGCTAAGAACTCAGTTTCGGTTATTGTTGGGCGTCTTCGACCAGAATCTCGTCCCTCACGCCGACGTTGCTTTTTTGCCTCAAGTCTGGTTGAACCTTTTACTCTCTGGGGTTCATTACTTGGCTCTTTAGGAGCGCGAGGGGTGCGGACTTTTACAACTACGTTGGGTTCATCTGGGTTGACGTCGATTGGTTCACCTGCTCGGCGTCGAGATCGACGCCTTAGGTGAGATTCTTCCGAATCATTTTGTTTCTTAATTGAGCTTTTTTTACGAGGCTCCGGGGCGGGAAGATCAGGAGCCTTGAAAATTAGGGAGGTGGCACTAAGCGCTGGTGCCACCTTCACTTCGGTTGGCTCAGTTTTTTTACCCTTACTTGGCGACTCAAGCTCAACTTTTGGCTTTTTACTGACTGGCTTCTTCTTTGTTGAGGAAGTTTGCTCTACAACTTTTTTCTCAACTTTGGCGGATTTTTCCGCCTTAGGCGCCTTTACGGCTTTTGCTGTTTCCTTTTTCACCATTTTTGGTGCACTCCAAGCTGCTGGCTAGCAAAGGCCCACACACCTCGCCTTAAACCAGCGATAAGTTCGGTGTCGAAGGTGATTTCACTTCGACCAAATCTTAGTTTTGAGTCATTGCTGTCACGTCGCCCTGCCAGCTGCCCTGATGGGTCTTACGCCTTGGAGCCAAATGCCCAAAAAATCTGCAGCAATCCAATGTTGTGGCTTGGAATGCTTATCTCCAAGTATGACAGCAAAAGCTAAAAAGATGGCTAAGCGGGGTGGAATACTTGTTGTATGAATCAAAAAAGCTCTGAAACAAGGCTAATTGGCGCCCCTAAGTCTCTAGCCTGGATGCTCATAATCGGTGGAATTGTAGGCTGGGCAGCGGCGTTTGTCCTTACTTTAGAGCGAATTAATGTGGCAGCAAATCCAGATGCGGTTCTCAGTTGCGACATAAACCCATTTATTTCCTGTAAATCAGTGATGCTGACTTGGCAGGCAAAACTTTTTGGCTTTCCAAATCCGCTTATCGGAATCGCTGCATTCATGGCTCCGATAGTTGTTGGATTTGCGCTTCTATCTGGGGCAAAGTTTGCTCGCTGGTTTTGGCAACTTTTTACCATTGGGATGGGCTTGGGTTTCATTTTCGTGCTTTGGCTATTCGATCAGGCTGTTTTTGATATCGGCGTTCTTTGCCCCTACTGCATGGTGGCTTGGGCCGGAATGATTCCAATGTTTTGGCAAGTCGCTTTGTATGGGGCCAGTGAGGGAGTTATTCCAGTTCCAATTAAGTCAGTCAACTTTTTTGTTGCCGCCTACGACTGGCATTGGCTAGTTAGCCTTGTGACCGCGCTCGGAATTCTGATAGCGATTATCTGGCGATTTTGGGATTTATGGCCAACGGCTTTTTAGCCGAACCAAATACTTATCTCACGCTCTGCAGACTCAACAGAATCTGAACCGTGAACTAAATTCTTTTGAACTTTCTCGCCCCAGTCGCGACCTAAATCTCCTCTGATGGTTCCTGGAGCGGCTGTGGTTGGATCAGTGGTTCCAGCCAAAACGCGGAAACCCTCAACAACTCGATTACCTTCTAATATCAATGCGACTAGTGGTCCAGATGACATGAACTCGATCAGCGGTTCATAAAATGGTTTGCCTAAGTGCTCGGAGTAATGTGCTGCGAGCTGTTCCTGAGTGGCGCTCAGCATTTTGATTCCGCTTACTCGATAACCTTTTTGCTCAATTCGACGAATGATCTCACCGGATAGGCCGCGAGCAACACCGTCAGGCTTTATGAGAACTAAAGTCTTTTCAGTCATTCCCTACCTTCTTTCACTTCATCAGTTGCCAGTTTTTGGATATTGGCTTTGGCCCTGTCAATGGTACTTCCAGCAATCATTCCCCAAATCCAAAGTCCTAAAAATATTGTTCCAACTATGTACATGAGCGGGACCCAGAGGCCCAAGAACAAAACCACAATTTGAAGTGTCCAACCAAATGCAAAGCTACCTGGCTTACCGAAAATGGCTGGGGAGATCATAAGAATCACGGCCAGTGAAAGTCCAACAGTCCAAATAACAGCAGGATCTGGATACACCTTCAAACCAAAACCGACCAAGGTGGCAAAAAATACAACCACCGACTCAAACACCACAACTAGTGATGCCAGGGTGGCCTTTGTACTGCGATTACGCATTACTCTCCTCTTGCAAAACTTGTAAGGCATCTCCTACCAGCGAAATTGACCCGGTAATAACCACTACCCCTCCAAGGCTAATAGCAATTTCCCTGGCCTTCTTTAGCGCCTCTGGAAAATTCTCGATTGCGCTAGCCGTGACATAGACAGATTTTGCAATCTCCTCTAGCTCGATTGAACGTAGCGATCTGGGCGAAGACGAAGAAGTTAAGATCAAATTCTCAAATAAGCCGTGGCATTTCGAAATTAGACCTGCTGCGTCCTTTTCTGCGAGTACTGCCAGAACTCCCACCAGGGGTCGATCCCCAAAACGATCCTTTAGTTCTCTGGCAAGAACCTCGGCGCCGGCTGGGTTATGTGCGCCATCCAAAATTAGTGGGGGGTGAGCACTAATCCACTGCAACCTACCGGGCGAAGAAAGGTCTGCAACTGCGCTTCTTAGGATGTCATCCGAGAGTTCCCTAACGCCAAAAAATGATTCAACCGCAGCGATGGCAACCGATAAGTTTTCGGATTGGTGAGAACCAAAGATTGGCATTTCGTATGGTCCATATTCCCCAGCCAATCCTCGAATTTTGACGTTTTGGCCCCCAGCGCTTGGGGTTGTGGAAATTACCGAGAAGTCTTGGTTAGCCAATTTAAGAGAATCAGCTATGGATTGGCTTACTTGTTGAATTACTTTCTCGGCGTCGGCATCCTGTTTCGAACTTACGACAAATGCTCCTGGCTTAATAATTCCCGACTTAGTTTGGGCAATTTCTTCAATAGTGTTTCCAAGTCGATCCATGTGATCAAGCCCAATGGGAGTAAAAACGGCAACATCGCCATCCGCAACGTTGGTGGAATCCCACAATCCCCCCATACCAACTTCGAGAACTAGGACCTCGACTGGTGCGTCTGCGAAGATTGCAAAGCCTAAAACTGCAAGCGCCTCAAAAAAGGTAAGCCTGGATTCCCCTGCTTCTTCTAACTCTTGATCTACAAATTCCAAAACCGGCTCAATGTCACTGAAAATTCGAAATAACGTTTCATCCGACACTGGCTCGCCGTCAATTGCAATTCTTTCGTTGAGTTTGAGTAGATGGGGGGATGTGAATCGACCAGTGCGGATTCCGTGCTCGCGGAGGATTCGTTCAATAAAACGTGTAGTCGAAGTTTTGCCATTGGTTCCAGTTATATGAATAACCTGGTAGCTCTTTTGGGGATCCCCAAGCAAATTAACAGCTCTTTTAGTTGGGTCAAGACGTGGACGGATTTTATTTTCTGGAATACGTTGCAATAACTTTTCCAGAACCACCTCTGCCTTCATTGCCCAGTAGTGGTCATCTTCCAATTCTTGACTCAAAGCTTTTTCACCAAGATCTGAACTTGCTCATCATCCCCCACAAGTGCTCCTCCAGAGATGGTTCCCACTGCTAATTCCAATTCCAGGGTCAAGGTTTCATGTTTGAGCATTTCTTCGTGGGCTCTGATTGAATCAATCACAAATTGACTGGCGATTAAATTTGTCCTAATTCGGTCAGAAACGTCGAAATCTGCGTCTTTTCGACTCTGCTGAATTGCTCTGACGACATCCCTAGCAATTCCTTCAGCTTCAAGCTCTGCCGTTATGGTTCGGTCAAGTATGATGAATCCACCGCTAGGAAGGATCCCAATTAATTTGGATTCGTTGGTTGAGTCTTTAGCAACTAGATCTATTTCAAATTCACCTTCGAGTAGCTCTACCCCGTTGGCAAATAGCTTTCCATCGCGCTCTTCCCAGTTACCGCTTTTACTAGCCTGGATTATTTCCTGTACAGCTTTGCCAAGTCTTGGGCCAAGTGCTCTGGAGTTAATGGTTAACCGCTTCTCAACTCCAAACTGGATTGTGGATTCAATTGCGAGTTCAACTAGCTCCACTGATTTCACATTAAGCTCATCTGCAATAATGTCTCTGAATTCGCTGAGGGAATTAGATTTGGGGGTAACAACCGTCAGGGAAGACAAAGGTAAGCGCACTCTGAGTCCATTGGTTTTTCTAAGGCTGAGCGCCACTGATGATACCGAGCGGACTCGGTCCATTGCGTCAACCAGTTCTTCATTAGAGGGGAACAAGCTAGCATCGGGCCAGTTTTCGAGGTGAACACTTCTACCCCCGGTAAGACCTCGCCAAATCTCCTCAGCAACCATAGGAAGTAGCGGCGCCGCAACTCTAGAAACTGCCTCTAGAACTGTATAGAGGGTGTCGAAGGCGGCCTCGTTACCATCCCAGAACCGGTCCCTCGATCTCCTGACATACCAGTTGGTCAAAACGTCGCTGTAATCACGTAGTTTGGCGGAAGCGCCGTAGCTGTCATAGTGATTAAGATCTGCTTCTACCGCCTGAATGAGATCATGTGTTTTAGCCAACAAATAACGATCCAGTACATCTTTCGAATCGTGCGAAATCTTTGCTTGATACTTTGACGCGTTGGCATAAAGCGAAAAGAAATACCAAGTGTTCCAAAGCGGAAGAAGTACTTGACGAACACCCTCGCGAATGCCTTGCTCAGTGACAATGAGGTTTCCGCCCCTAAGAATAGGACTCGACATAAGAAACCAGCGCATTGCATCGGAGCCATCACGATCAAATACCTCGTGAACGTCTGGATAATTTCTTAGAGACTTAGACATCTTCGCGCCGTCATTGCCAAGAACAATTCCGTGCGAAATTGCGCTCTTGAATGCCGGGCGATCAAAAAGCGCTGTTGCTAGAACATGGAGGGTATAGAACCAGCCACGCGTTTGCCCAACATATTCAACTATGAAGTCTCCAGGGTTGTGAGTCTCGAACCATTCTCTATTTTCAAAGGGATAGTGAACCTGCGCGAAAGGCATTGAACCGGATTCAAACCAGCAGTCCAAGACTTCTGGCACTCTTCGCATCATAGATTTCCCAGTTGGATCGTCTGGGTTTGCCCTCACCAACTCGTCAATAAAGGGTCTGTGGAAATCCTGTGGGGCCTTTCCAAAGTCCCGTTCTAATTCGGCTAGCGAACCATAAACGTCAATCCGAGGATAATTTGGATCATCGGATTTCCATACTGGAATTGGAGCTCCCCAAAACCGATTTCGGCTAATTGCCCAATCCCTGACGTTTTCGAGCCACTTTCCAAATGAACCATCTTTGGTGTGTTCCGGGGTCCAATCGATCTGTTGATTGAGCTCCAGCATGCGCTCTTTAATTTTGGTTGTTTCAACAAACCACGAAGATACGGCCTTATAAATTAGTGGGTTTTTGCAACGGTAGCAGTGCGGGTAAGGGTGCTCATAGCTTGCCTGCCTTAGCAACCTACCCATGGACTTAAGTTTTTGAGTAATTGGCTTGTTGGCGTCAAATACGTGCTGACCTTCAAAATCAGAAACGACTGAATTAAATTGGCCACGTTCGTTAATCGAAACGTAGACCGGGATGCCTGCTGCTTCGCAGAGCTTTTGATCATCTTCACCGTAGGCGGGAGCTTGGTGCACAATTCCTGTGCCCTCGTTATCGGCAACATAATCCCCAACAATTACCTGCCAGGCATTGCTAACTTCAAACTTTGACTGATCTGAGTAGTAATCAAATAGTCGCTTATAACGAATTCCCGCTAAATCTTTACCGGTTATAGTTTTTGAAACTCCAGCCAATGCGGATTCTTGGTCCTCATAACCCAAATCTTTTACATAACCGCTGAGCAAAGTCTTTGCAATTAGGAACGATCCGCCGCTCCCATCGGCGGAACCATTCGGGCCGGCAGGTACGATTGCGTACTCAATCTCCGGACCGACAGCGAGAGCGAAGTTGGTTGGCAAAGTCCAGGGAGTGGTGGTCCAAGCCAAAATCTTGACGCCATCGAGTTCCCCACCTTGGATCGGGAAGGTAACTGTGACCGTTTGATCTTGACGAGTTTTATAAACCTCGTCGTCCATTCGAAGTTCGTGGTTTGATAATGGGGTCTCGCATCTCCAGCAGTAGGCCAGTACTTTGAAACCTTCATAGATAAGGCCTTTTTGATAAAGCTGCTGGAACGCCCAAATAACACTCTCGGTGTAGTTGGTGTCTAAAGTTTTGTAATCATTATCGAAATCAACCCAACGTGCCTGTCTGGTGACGTACGCTCGCCAGTCCTCTGTGTACTTCAAAACCGAAGTGCGGCAATAGGAATTGAACTTATCAATACCGTATTTCTCGATTTCTGGCCGTCCAGAAATTCCTAATTGACGTTCTGCCTCAACTTCGGCGGGAAGACCGTGGGTATCCCAACCGAAACGTCGTTCCACCCTAAAGCCCTGCATCGTTTTAAACCTGGGAATCAGGTCCTTGGTATAACCAGTTAGGAGGTGTCCGTAGTGTGGAAGCCCATTGGCAAATGGTGGTCCATCATAAAAGACGAATTCTTCGGATTCACTTCGAGCGTCAATTGAGGCCTGAAAGGTTCCGTCTTTAGCCCAAAATGCTAATACCTGCTGCTCCAGCTGCGGGAAGGATGGACTGGGGTTGACTCCGATTGCCTCTCCGGCCGATTTCAGGGGATACATTTAGGGCTTTCTTGGCTTTGTTTTCGGTAATCTCTAACAATGTTAACCTGTAACGAACCCAATTTTTGGAGACTTAAGCCTTGAATAGCGCGCAAAACTCGTCCGAGTCCTTCTTCAGCCAAGCCTCCACACCCGAAAAAGTCGGGGTCGAAGGCTTAGAGGCTAAATGGGGCCAAACTTGGGAAAAATCCGATTCGTACAAATTCGACCCGACCAGGGACAAGTCGGAGATATTTTCTATTGACACTCCCCCGCCAACGGTCTCTGGCTCCCTTCACGTTGGGCACGTTTTCAGTTACACTCACACCGACCTAATCGCTCGCTACCAGAGGATGATCGGCAAAGAGGTTTACTATCCGATGGGTTGGGACGACAATGGTCTTCCAACCGAGCGTCGGGTTCAGAACTATTTTGGAGTTCGGTGTGACCCAAGCCTTCCCTACCAACCAAATTACACTCCACCTTTTGAAGGTGGCGATGGAAAGTCGACCAAGGCAGCCGATCAAATTCCGATCTCTAGAAGAAATTTCATCGAACTTTGCGAAAAACTTACGATCGAAGATGAGAAGCACTTTGAAGCGCTTTGGCGTCAGCTGGGTCTATCCATTGACTGGTCGCAAACCTACCAAACCATCTCTCCAGACGCTCAAGCAGTTTCACAGAAAGCGTTTTTAGAAAATCTCCGCCGCGGAGAGGCCTACCAGGCCATGGCACCAACACTTTGGGATGTAACCTTTCGAACCGCTGTCGCCCAAGCAGAATTGGAAGATAGGGATCAGCCTGGTGCCTACCACCGCATCGCTTTCGATGGGCCGGATGGAAAGATTTTCATAGAAACCACCCGACCAGAATTGATCCCAGCTTGTGTTGCCCTTGTCGCCCACCCTGACGATGAGCGGTATCAAAAATATTTTGGGAAAACCGCCCTCACCCCACTCTTTGGTGTTGAGGTTCCAATTGTGGCTCACAGACTTGCACAGCAAGACAAAGGATCTGGCATTGCCATGATCTGTACCTTTGGTGACGTCACCGATGTCATTTGGTGGCGAGAGCTTGATCTTCCAAACCGAGCAATTTTAGGTTGGGACGGTCGACTCCTAAGTGAAGCTCCCGAAGCCATAACTTCCGAAGCGGGCAAAGCAGCATACGCTCAATTAGCTGGCAAGACGGTTTTCTCCGCCAAGCAAACAATCGTCGAGATGCTTACTGCCTCAGGTGAAATGATCGGGGAGCCAAAACCAATTACTCATCCTGTTAAGTTTTTTGAAAAGGGCGATAAGCCATTGGAAATTGTTTCGACAAGACAGTGGTACATAAGAAATGGTGGTCGCGACCCTGAGCTGAGAGATCAACTAATCAGTCTTGGGAAGCAGCTTCGTTTCCACCCTGACTTCATGCGGGTCCGATATGAGAACTGGGTAAATGGGCTAACCGGCGACTGGCTAATCTCCAGACAACGTTTCTTTGGTGTCCCAATTCCACTTTGGTACCGATTGGATAGTGAGGGAAACCCCAACTTTGATGAGGTTTTGACACCCGATTATGAAAACCTCCCGGTTGATCCTTCATCTCAAACCCCACCAGGCTTTGATGAGACCCAACGTGGTAAGGCAGGCGGCTTCGTTGGAGAGGTCGACATTATGGATACTTGGGCAACTTCTTCTCTCACTCCACAACTAGCCGGCGGCTGGATCTCAGACCCCGAAAAATATTCCAAGGTATTCCCTTTCAGTCTTCGCCCGCAGGGTCAAGACATCATCCGCACCTGGCTTTTCTCAACTGTATTGAGAAGTTTCCAGGAAGAGGGAGTTCTGCCCTGGAGCGATGCTGCACTTTCGGGTTGGATTTTGGATCCGGACCGCAAAAAGATGTCAAAGTCAAAAGGAAACGTTGTGGTGCCAAATGACTTACTCGACGAACACGGCTCTGATGCTGTTCGATATTGGGCAGCCTCGGCCCGTTTGGGAACTGATGCCGCATTTGATATCGGCCAGATGAAAGTGGGGCGAAGACTAGCCATTAAAGTTCTCAACGCCGCCAAATTTGTCTTAACTTTTGAAACACCAGCTCCAGATTCCGCAGTCACCGAACCGATTGATAAATCAATTCTTCAGGCACTAGCCAAAGTTGTGGATGAATCAACAAAAGCTTTTGAAGATTTTGATCACACAAAGGCTCTGGAACTTACCGAAACTTTCTTCTGGACCTTCACCGATGACTATCTAGAGCTGGTGAAGGAACGTGCCTATAACGGAAGCGGTCCCGAACAAGCATCCGCAGTTCTGGCTCTTCGAATAGCCCTCAGCAACTTACTTAAGCTTCTCGCCCCGTTTATTCCCTTCGCCACCGAAGAAGCCTGGAGTTGGTGGCAGCAAGGCACTATTCACAGAACAGCATGGCCAAGCTCAGAAGCCTTAAGTGAATTTTCCGGAGAGTCAAACTCGGAACTGCTCTCGATAGCTTCTGAAGCACTTCAAGGCATAAGAAAAGCTAAATCTGATGCCAAGCTTTCGATGAAGGCAGACATAGAAACGCTAACTATCACCGCAACCGAGAGTGTTATTGGTGCTCTTAGAGACATCGAATCAGATTTGAAAGCGGTTGGAAGAATTACTGAGCTGAAGTTTGACCTCGGTGATGAATTAAATATTCGCCACGTAGTTTTCAGTGAGGCGAGTAATTAGCTCTTGGTCTTAAGCGGAAATCGTTGCCAGGCTAAAACTAATATTCCCGTAACCAAAGCCCAAAAGGCTCCACCGATTCCAAAAATAGTTATACCTGCAGCACCAACCAAAAATGTTATGGTTGCAGGCAATCTGGTTTCTTTGTCTTCAACCGATGCCCCAATTGAGGAAATAAAGCTCGGCAGGAGCGCTAAACCGACAACGGCAAGCAGCAGTTCATTTGGCACAGCCAGAACAAATGCTGCAAATAAACCCGCTCCTACGGCAAATAACCAATAAACCAACCCGCCCACGAAGGATGCAAACCAGCGTCTCGAGGGGTCCTTTGCTGCATGCTCATTAGCGTTAATTGCTGCAGTTATGGCGGCGAGGTTGAGGCCAAAAGCTCCAAAGAAGGAAATGAACATGGTAGCTAATCCAGTGGATCCAAGCACTGCTCTTACTGGAACTTCGTAGCCCAAGGACTTCATCACGGCGATTCCTGGGAGATTCTGGGAGGCCATTGTTATCAAATAGAGCGGTATGCCGATGGAAATCATCGGGATTAAATCAAAGCTTGGCAACACCAAGCGGAATTCCGGAAATAGCTTTGCTCCCTCCAGCCAAGCTGAACCAATGTCAATATTTACCAGTAGAAACGCAAGGACGATTGCGATTGGGGTCGCCCAAACTGTCGCCAGGCGATTCAGTAAAAGCCAGATTACAACTACCGGCATAACTAAAAGCGGGTAGTGAACCGATGCCTTAACCGTTGAAAGAACAAAAACAAAAAGAACACCTGCCAACATCGCTGAGGCAATTGTGGAAGGAATTTTGGTTACCAATCTGGTTAGCGCTGGCCACAATCCAGTAAGGGTGAGTAAAAAACCAGAGAGTAAAAAGCCACCGACTGCTTGCTCAAAACTGAGACCAAGTCCGTAAGATGCTGCTAGAAATGCGGCACCCGGTGTTGACCAAACAATAGATATTGGCAATTTGTATCGGTAACTAAGGGCCATCGAAAGAACTCCGTAGCCAATTAGTGAAACAAACAAAGCCGTGAAAGTCTGATCGCGATTAGCACCCATGGCGACCAAACCTGCAATAGCAATACCGAAAGTTGCTAAAGACCCCGAGGTTGAAGCAACAAAGCCCGCAAGAATCGGGGCCTTGAATTCCAATTTTTGGCCCTTAGGCTCAGTCATTTATTAGGCGGACTTCTCTTGCTTTTGAGCTTTGAAAGGGATTACTTCGGCTTGTTTTTTTCCAAGAACTACGTCTTTGGTTATTCTCACAATTCCCTGGGATTCCATAGTTGGAATTTCAAACATGATTGGACCCAAGATGTTTTCTAGAATTGCCCTCAGTCCTCTGGCTCCAGTCTCTCGCTCGATAGCCATATCCGCCATCATATCCAATGCCTTTGAGTCAAATTCAAGTTCGAAACCATCAAGTTCAAACATCCTCTGGTACTGCTTTGTAAGCGCATTTTTTGGAACGGTAAGAATGTCGATCAATGCGACTCTATCTAATGGCTCTACAGTCGCTATAACCGGGAGTCTTCCAATAAATTCTGGAATCAAACCAAATTTTCTTAGATCCTCGGATTGAACGTCGTTGAATATGTCTGGGTCAACACCATGAGACTTTACTTCGCTACCAAATCCTATGCCTCGTCGGCCGGATCGATTGGAGATGATTTCCTCAAGCCCTGCAAATGCTCCTGCGACTATAAATAGGACATTGGTGGTGTCAATTTGGATAAATTCTTGCTGCGGATGTTTTCTTCCGCCCTGAGGTGGGACTGAGGCAACCGTACCTTCCAAAATCTTAAGAAGCGCCTGCTGGACACCTTCCCCAGAAACATCTCTTGTAATTGAAGGGTTCTCGGCCTTCCGGGATATCTTGTCAATCTCGTCGATGTATATAATTCCCTGCTCTGCACGCTTCACGTCAAAATCCGCTGCTTGCAAAAGCTTGAGCAGGATGTTTTCGACGTCTTCGCCTACATATCCAGCCTCAGTGAGAGCGGTGGCATCAGCTACGGCAAAAGGAACGTTTAATCGTTTGGCCAAAGTTTGTGCCAAATAAGTTTTTCCGCATCCGGTAGGGCCAATCATCAAAATGTTTGATTTAGCAATCTCGATCGCGTCATGCTCTTTTCCGGCAGCAGTCAATGTTCCACGTGAGCGAATTCGCTTGTAATGGTTATACACCGCGACTGAGAGAACTTTTTTGGCCTTGTCCTGCCCGATTACATACTCGTCCAAGAAACCATAGATCTCTTTTGGTTTAGGAAGTTCGAGGTTCTCAATTTCCTTGGCGCTTGCTGCGCCAAGTTCTTCTTCAATAATCTCGTTGCAAAGCTCGATGCATTCGTCGCAGATGTAAACACCTGGCCCAGCAATAAGTTTGCGTACCTGCTTCTGGCTCTTTCCGCAAAAAGAGCACTTGAGCAAGTCACCTGACTCACTGAGCTTTGTCATAGCTAAAACCTTATAACCAGGTCAAGACAAAGTAGCGGAACTAGACCAACAAGTCGCTATTTAGCTGGTACAGGGTTTTTTCGTGAAGTTAGCACCTGATCAATCAAGCCATATTCAAGAGCCTCATCGGCGGTGAGGATTTTATCGCGGTCGATATCCTTATTCACCTCTGCGACAGATTTCTTAGAGTGCTTGGAAAGAGTTTCTTCCAGCCACTCGCGAAGTCTCATGATCTCTTTGGCCTGAATTTCGATGTCAGAGGCTTGACCACGGCCAGAATCTCCTGTTGCAGGTTGGTGAATCAGTACCCGGGCATTTGGCAGAGCCAATCTCTTCCCTGGTGAACCCGCTGCAAGTAATACGGCAGCCGCAGACGCAGCTTGGCCCAGGCAAACAGTTTGAATGTGTGGTCGAATGTATTGCATCGTGTCGTAGATTGCGGTCATGGCAGTGAATGATCCACCTGGGGAATTGATATACATTGTGATGTCGCGGTCAGGATCCTGGCTCTCAAGAACCAACAACTGAGCCATTATGTCGTCAGCCGAAGCATCATCGACCTGAACCCCTAGGAAAACGATTCGATCTTCAAATAGTTTGTTATAGGGGTCTTGGCGCTTGAAGCCGTAGGAAGTACGCTCCTCGAAGCTTGGGAGGATGTAGCGACTCTGAGGAAACATAGCTGGGTCTAAGTTAGACAATTTAATTCTTCTCCCTATTTCGATCCAACACCGGTGGCAGAGCCTGCCGACGCCTGAATGTGATCAATAAAGCCATACTCCAATGCCTCTTGGGCGGTGAACCAACGGTCTCGATCGCCATCAGCCATGATTTGCTCAACACTCTTACCGGTTTGTTCAGCGGTGATTACTGCCAACTGGCGCTTCATCGACATGATTAGCTCAGCCTGGGTTTGAATGTCGGATGCAGTGCCGCCAAATCCGCCGTGCGGTTGGTGAAGTAGAACTCTAGTGTTTGGAGTTGCATAGCGCTTACCCTTTGTGCCCGAGGACAGTAGGAACTGTCCCATGGAAGCTGCCATTCCGATTCCCACGGTCACAATATCGTTCGGTACGTACTGCATAGTGTCGTAAATCGCCATTCCAGCAGTAATTGATCCACCCGGTGAGTTTATATAAAGGTAGATGTCTTTAGCGGAATCTTCAGCGGCAAGCAAAAGGATCTTGGCACAAATATCGTTGGCCATATCATCCCGCACCTCGCTACCCATCCAAATGATGCGGTCTTTTAGAAGGCGCTCAACAGTGGAATTCTTATCCATTGGTTTTTCTGCCATTTCGGCCCAACTCCTAGCTACTCAGGCGTGCTCAATAAAGATACTTGGAAATAACCAGGGATTCGGCCTTGTTCGCCTAGGGCTTTAACCGTGTTTTAGTCGTGGTCGTGACCGCTGTGGTCCTCTTCTGCGACGTCGTTCTGCAAAAACTCAGCTAGGTCAACGGCTTTCCCGGAAGCGTCTAGTACTTCGGCCGCTGCCAGAACAACTGAAAGGGCTTTACGTCTAGCAACTTCACCAACAAAGGCCGGAACTTGGCCGTTCTTACTTATGGTTTCGATGAACTCATTAGGGTTCATTCCATAGTTTTGACTGCTCATGACCAGGTACTGCATAAGTTCATTTTCGCCAACTCGAACCCCTTCGGCTTCACCGATTGCGTCAAGAAGCATCTGAATCTGGAAGCTTTTTTCCGACTCGGCGGTAACTTCGGCACGGTGCGCATCGTCCTGAAGTCTTCCCTCTCCTTCTAAATGACGATGAACATCTGAGGCAATGAGTTCCTGAGAAACAGGAATCTGAACCATCTTCAATAGCTCTTCGGTCAGCAAATCACGGGCTTCGATACCTTGTGAGTAACTTTTCGCCTTAGCAATTTGGGCTTCGATGTCTTTCTTAAGCTCCTCTAGGGTGTCAAACTGACTAGCCAGCTGTGCGAAGGCATCATCTGCGGCTGGGAGTTCGCGCTCCTTAACGGCATTTACCTTAACCGTTACTTCAGCCTCTTCGCCTGCTTTTTCACCACCGACTAGCTTGGACCGGAAAGTTGTGGTCTCCCCTGCCGTCAGAGTATCGATGGCTTCGTCGATTCCATCTAGCAGGTTTCCTGCGCCAACCTCATACGAAATGTTGTCTGCAGAATCGATAGCGTTGCCATCGATAGTTGCTGAGAGGTCGATTGAGACGAAGTCACCTTTTTTGGCAGCGCGCTCAACTGTCTTTAGGGTTCCGAAGCGTGCCCTTAGGGCATCAAGTTCTTCGTCGACTTCCTTGCCCGAAACCTTGATTTCCTTGACCTTTACTTTCAGGCCTTTGTAATCTGGGAGCTTGATTTCGGGTCTAACCTCAACTTCAATTTCCACAATCAAATTGCCTTGGAAAGTGTTTTCATCTGGAGTCTGCTTAACATCCGCTTGAGGCTGACTTAGCGGACGAAGCTTGGTTTCTTCAAGCGCCTTACGGTAAATCGAATCCAGACCATCGTTTATGGCGTGAGCCAAAATTGCTGGCCGACCAACTCGCTGATCCAAAATTGCAGCCGGAATCTTTCCCTTTCGGAAACCTGGCACGTTCACTTGTTCTGCAATGTGCTCGTAGGCATGATCGAGAGAAGGTTTGAACTCGTCAGGAGTAATCTCAACAGCGAGTTTTACACGAGTTGGACTCAGGCGTTCGATCTTGGTTTCCAAGCTGATCTCCTAGCAAGAAAGCCCCCGAAGGGGCTAGTTGTTCTAATTGAATGGTCGGGGTGACAGGACTCGAACCTGCGATATCCTGCTCCCAAAGCAGGCGCGCTAGCCACTACGCTACACCCCGGTGAATCGAAGCTTTAGGGCTTCGACAACCTCGCCAAGTCTATCCCATAGAATAGAGAGGTTGCGACTTACGCGAGTGTAGCTCAATGGTAGAGCCTCAGTCTTCCAAACTGATGGTGCGGGTTCGATTCCCGTCACTCGCTCCAATTACCTCTGACAGTCTGGGCAAAAATATAGCTTTCTAGACAATAGGGTTTCCAACTGAATCCGGCTGCCGCAAACTCGGCACTCAAGCCCTTCCCTTTTATAGACAAAGTGTCTATCTTCAGCCAAGACTTTGCCTGTAAGAAAATCATCACGAGTCAACATCACTCCACGCCTGACTCCAATTTTCATGAGCTTTACCGCATCCAACCAAGTTTCTAACAAGACCTGCTCTGGAACCAGGTTTCCTGGCATGTAAGGATTAAGGCGATTCCTAAAGAGCAACTCCGCCCGATATACATTTCCAATCCCACTTATGACACTCTGATCCATCAAGAGAGCCCCAATCGGAGCCTTCTTCGAATGAACGTTTTTTACAAAACGAACTGCTTCCGAATTTGATGGTTTGTTAGAAAGTGGATCTGGGCCTAATCGTGCTTCCAACTTCTTCACTTCTTCTGGAGTTAGAACTTCACAAGCGGTTGGTCCTCGCAAGTCGGCAAGGAAATTACCTCCGAGAAACCGGGCTCTAACCTGACCAACCGGTTTCGGGATACTGCCATCGAGCTCTTGAAATTGCCACTTTCCGTATATTCCAAGATGAATTCGGATGCTTAGATCGTTATCGAAGGTTAGGAACATTTGCTTACCAATGGCTCGGGAATCCAGCAAAACTTGACCACTTACTAATCTAGCCGCCGAGGCGAACCGGCCTTGAGGCGATGAAATCTTGACCGATTGCGACACAAGGTTCTCCCGAAAGAGTTTGGCAACTCGATGAACAGAATGACCTTCCGGCATTTATCGGCTTAGTCCCTTTAACTCTCGAAGCTGCTCTTCGGCACCATCGGATCGAATTGTGATTTCCTCGCCGCTAACGAGCCTCAATACCAAAGCCTTTCCTTTGGAAGAAATGAAGCCGATGCGATTCCCCATAATTCTCAGCCCGTAGCCCCCAAATTTTCTAGGGTCAACTTCACTTATGGAGGCGGAGACTATGTCGCTAAGTGGAATCTCCATCATTTTGAATTTGCGAAGTCTGATAAGCAGAGCATCGGCAATTTCAATTTCTGGCCTGGCAAGGAAAATCCAAAGACTAAATGGAATAAGAAATGCCAAAAGTACAAATATCGCCATCGGGAATCCAGCTTCTTTTGCAGATTCGGAACCGAGTTGGGTTAAAGTTCCCGCTGCAAATAGCGCAGAAGTGAACCAGAACAATACTGAGAAAAGTACTGTTAGAAATTTGCGCAGGTAATTTGGCCGAATTAAATATCTTGCTGACAGAATTCCTATCCAGAGCAATAGTTGAGAGCTGAGAACTACAAGCAAAAATGTATCAAGCGCGATGAAACCATCTGCTCGAAAATCTAGACCCCAATGGATTGCTATCGGATCTGGGATACTTGCTGAACCTGCAAGGTTTCTCAGTATGATTTGAAATCCAAAAATTGAGATTGGCACCAAAATCCAGGTTTGAAATTGCCACCGAGCCGAACTCATTGGTTATGAAATCTCTCCGGTTTGCTCGAACTGAAAAATTTTCCCGATTCTTCTTGAATGTCTCTCGTCAAAGCTAAAGGGCTCGGCCAAAAATAACTTGATTAGATTCAGTACCTCTTCGCGAGAGTGTTGCCGAGCCCCGATGGCCGCAACATTGGCATCGTTGTGTTCACGAGCTAGGCGTGCCGTTGACTCATTCCAAATCAGAGCGGCCCTAATACCCTTCACTTTGTTTGCCGCGATTTGCTCACCGTTTCCGCTTCCACCGAGAACAATTCCTAGGGCTTCAACGCCTGCCTGTTGGTCGTGAACCACTGCTAATGCAGCGTTGATGCAGAAACTCGGGTAGTCATCGAGAGGGTCGTAACTTTTTGGCCCATGGTCAAAGACTTCATGGCCCATTTCCCGAAGTGAATCGATCAGGAAGTGCGATGTTTCCAATCCAGCGTGATCGGTGGCGATATGGACTCTCATTTTTCCTTACTTATCAAAACCACTGCGCATAAAGCGAAGCAGCAGAGATCCGATGATGGCTGTGACTGTTACATAGCTTAGAGTTAGCGCCTGCAGGTTAACGGTGGCAACCGCTGGCGCTGCCAAGGCGGCAATAACCATCGAGAATTCTCCTCTCGGAGTTAGAAAAGCACCAGCTCGTTTCCAGCTCATCTTGTCAGTCAAATCTTTAGCAATCCACCAACCAACTGCAAATTTGCCAGCAACTCCAATGGCTACAAACAGCGCCATGGCTGGAAGTGCTGCAATCAGATCCTCAAGATTCGTAGCTAATCCAAAAAACAGAAAGAAGATTGCAGCAAATAGATCTCGAAGTGACCCAAGTCGCCCGCGAACCGTATTGGCAACTTCTCCCGTTAGCAGCAGTCCAACCAAGAATGCCGCTACCGCTCCTGAGAAACCGGCAAGATCAGCAACGCCTGCCGCCAGCAAAGCGGATCCAAAGACAGTTAGTAGTAATCCAGATGGGACTTCGGGATTCAGAAAACGTTGCCAATTAGCCTTTCCTCGATAGGAAATTATTAGTACCAGTCCAGTAATAATCAAAGCCACTGATACCGAAACTAATCCGGCCGCAGCTGATAGCCCCAGCACAAGTGCAGTAAGGAAAGGTAAATATGGAGCGAGTGCCAAATCTTCGAACACCAGTATCGTGACTATTCGTTTTGAAAGCTCCGATCGACGCCAACCGGTCTCTCGCAGTAATTCCGAGGTAATACCCGATGACGAAACGTAGGTAATGCCACCAACCGCTAAGGCAGCGAGTGGACCCCAGCCGAATAGAAGAGCCAGAGCTGCCCCGGGCACAAAGTTTGCAGCAACATCAAAAAAACCGGCTGACTTTCTCTCCTTAAAGGCACTTGCCAGATCACGCGCGGAGTATTCCAAGCCCAGCAGCAGCAGTAGCAAAATGGCGCCAATTTGGGCACCTATGTCAAGGAAATCTTCACTGAGCTCGATAATTCCAAATCCACCTTGGCCAACAAGAAGACCAACAATCAAATAAAGCGGAACTACCGAAAATTTTAATTTTGAGGCTAAAAACGCGATTACACCGAGCACCAGAAGCATGCCCCCGATTTCAGCAAGAGTCAGGGCAGTCTCCGCCGTCCCTGCCAATGCCCCTAATGGATTGCCCACCAGACCATTGTTTCATACCAGTTATCGCGTCAAGTTAGGCTTTGTATTAATAACAGATTACGAAAGGTCAAAGATGCCCGGCGAAAACCTAACTCGAATTGAGGCGCGTGAGCGTGCAGCAATAATTTCAACCAAGAGCTACCAGGTTGATTTAGACCTCACCCAAGGTGAAGAGCTGTTTGGCTCCACCACTCGGGTTCGCTTTAGCTGTTCCGCGCCGGGGTCAAGCACCTTTATCGATGCAATCACCGGTGCTGTTCATTCGGTCGTCCTAAATGGCGAGGTCTTGGACCCAGCTGTGGTCTCAGATGGCGTTCGAATTCAACTTCCGAACCTTCAGCAAGAAAATGAGTTAGTTGTCGTAGCTCAGGGTAAGTACACCAATACTGGTGAAGGTTTACATCGCTTTGTTGACCCGGTAGATAACGAGGTTTATCTCTATACCCAATTTGAGGTTCCCGACTCAAGGCGGATGTTCGCAGTTTTTGAGCAACCAGATTTGAAGGCCACTTTCGAATTCAATGTCACCGCTCCTAGCTATTGGAAAGTAATTTCAAACTCCCCCACTCCAGAACCACAGCAGCTTCGAGAGGGTGTCTCGGTTTGGCAGTTTGCCCCAACTCCGGTGATTTCAAGCTACATTACGGCTTTAATTGCTGGTCCTTATGTTGAAGTTAGGGACGAACTAACGTCATCCTCAGGTCGTACTGTGCCTCTAGGAGTTTTCTGCCGACGTTCACTTTTTGAATACTTGGATGCCGAATACATTTTCGACAAAACTAAGCAAGGATTTGAATTTTTTGAAGGGCAATTCGGAGTTCCCTACCCCTTCGAGAAATACGATCAGCTGTTCGTACCAGAATTCAATGCCGGAGCCATGGAAAATGCCGGGGCTGTAACTTTTGTAGAAGCCTACGTATTCCGCTCCAAAGTAACCGATGCCACTAAGGAGAGACGAGTTGTAACAATCCTCCACGAGCTCGCTCACATGTGGTTTGGCGACTTAGTAACTATGAAGTGGTGGAACGATTTATGGCTGAATGAATCCTTCGCTGAATATGCATCAACTTTGGCAACATATGAAGCCACCGAGTGGCACGGAGCTTGGGCAACCTTTGCTTCCCTAGAAAAGTCCTGGGCTTACCGGCAAGATCAACTCCCTTCCACTCATCCAATAGTCGCCGAAATAAATGACCTAGAAGATGTTCAAGTTAACTTTGATGGAATTACTTATGCCAAGGGGGCTTCGGTTTTAAAGCAGCTCGTTGCCTGGGTGGGACAAGAATCCTTCATGAAAGGTGTTTCTGCTTACTTCAAAAAGCACTCTTATAAAAACACTGAACTTAGGGACCTGCTAGTCGAACTAGAGAGAGAAAGTGGGCGGGAGCTATCTGAATGGTCAAAACTTTGGCTGGAGACTGCAGGAGTAAACACGCTACGACCAATTCTTGAAGAAGCCGATGGTGTTATTTCATCCTTCAAAATTTCGCAGACCGCTATTTCCGACCACCCATACCTAAGACCACATCGTCTGGCGGTAGGTCTATATGAAATCGAAGGAGAATCACTGGTCCGTAAAGAGCGAATTGAGCTCGACGTTCACGGTGCCGAAACTTCAGTTCCTGATTTGGTTGGCAAGAAGCGGCCAGCCCTAATTTTGATCAACGACGATGACCTGACTTATGCAAAAATTCGTTTGGACGATAACTCCTGGAAGCTGGCGCTTTCCAAACTTTCGGAAATCTCCGACCCGCTAGCCCGCGCTTTGATTTGGGGTTCAGCTTGGGATGCCACCCGCGATGGGGAAACCTCTCCAAGAGATTTTATTGAACTGGCACTGGCAAACTTAGGAAAAGAGTCAGAGTCCACAACTATCCTCACGGTGCTGCGACAGCTCTTGACGGTAGCAAACCTGTATGTAGCTGAAGAAAATAGAGAGTCCTCGCAACTTAGAGTTGCCGATGGCTTGTTTGAGTTGGCAACTAAGGCCAAGGCTGGCTCGGATTCTCAACTTCAGTTTGTGAAGTTCTTTGCCCAATTTGCACGCAGCGAAAAACAAATTGAGAACCTAGAGGGATTAATAAGTGGTTCGATTGAGCTCGATGGGTTGAAAATCGATACCGACCTGCGATGGGAAATCCTGGCTGGTTTGGCTAAAGCTGGCTCAGTATCTAAGGAAAGGCTTGATGGCGAGTTAGAAACAGACAACACCGCCAATGGTCAGAAGGCGCATATCGGTGCTGTGGCGGCGCTTCCGGACCTGAATTCAAAGCAAGAAATGTTTGATCACCTGATCGAAAAGAAGGACCTTAGTAACTCACTAGTTGAGGCGGCCAGCCTAGGGCTTGTGAAGGTATTGGATTCCAAATTACTTGAAGGATTTGTATCACAGTATTTCGACAACGCCTTGAAGATTTGGGAATCCAAGACATACAAGATTGCCGAATATCTTTTGGTAAATCTCTATCCGCTTCCACTTGCTAATGCCGAGCTAGTCTCAGCAACAAAAGCATTCCTCGAGAAGCCAGAGGTTAAAGAGAAACCCGCCCTCAGGAGAATTATCATCGAAAACCTAGCGGCGGTTGAACGAGCCCTAAAATCTCAGCAGCGAGATCGGCAATAAATTATGGAAAACCTGGAGCAGATTTGGGGCGAATGGGGATTCGCAATCAGAATCCTCCTGATAATTATTGGCCTAATTATTCTGCGCTGGATTCTTTTGGTTGCGGTCCGAAGAATCGTAACCGGAGTAACCACCGGGGTAAAAAAACGTGAAGGGGTCGCTGACACCAAGGCACTTGACGCATCCCCGCTTGCGCGGGCTCGTTTAGTTCAACGCGCCAGAACAATTGGATTGGTTCTGAGCAATCTAATAACTGCCGGACTCTCAATCAGTGCACTGATTGCCATTTTGAGTGAGCTGGGAATTGCAATTGGAGCTCTGGCGGCTGGTGCTGGAATTTTAGGTGCAGCCTTAGGTTTTGGAGCCCAAACTTTAGTGCGGGATTTTTTGGCCGGATTATTTATAGTGGTGGAGGATCAATTCGGAGTTGGTGACACTGTTGACCTAGGTTCCGCAAAGGGAGTTGTGGAATCAATTAGATTGCGAGTAACTCAGGTTCGCGACAGCGAGGGAACCATCTGGTACGTCCGAAATGGCGAGATCCTTAGAGTTGGAAACCAATCCCAGGGTTGGTCGCGAATTATTCTAGATTTACCACTCGCCTACGACGCTGATTTGGAGAAAGCCAAGCTCGTGCTCGAGCAAGCGGCCGCTAAGTTAGCAGAGATACCAGGAATGAAATCTGGCCTGATTGGCAAGGCCGAGGTTTGGGGATTGCAATCCTTAGCTGGTGAGGGCTTGGTGTTTCGCTTAGTGCAACAGGTGCGCCCTTCTCGAAAGGATGAACTAACGAGAGCGCTGCGTGCAGAGGTCAAAAAAGCTTTGGATAAAGCGTCAATTCCACTCTCTCACCCTCAGGTAGTACCCAAAAAGAAATGACCGATGCCAAACGGTTTTGAGGACGCTGCTCGGGTGGAGAGCGTGCGAATAAAGGGGCCAAGTGGCGAGCGAGTTGGCGGAAATTTCTATGAGCTTGTTGGCGGAACAGAAACCTTTAGGAAATTGGTTGAGCGTTTCTACCAAGGTGTAAAGGATGATGAAGTTCTCAGACCCATGTATCCCGAGGACGATCTTGGACCAGCTGCTGAACGACTGAGGATGTTCTTGGAACAATACTGGGGTGGGCCAACAACTTATCAAGAACAACGCGGGCATCCCAGACTTCGAATGAGACACTCACCCTTCAAGATAAATCCGCTGGCAAGAGAGCGATGGCTTAGACACATGAGAGCTGCCTTGGATGAACTAGCCCTTCCTCCGCTTCAGGATGCTGAGCTTTGGGCATATCTCGATCGAGCTGCGACGGCGATGCTTAATAGCTTCGAAAACTAAAAATGTCTTGCCTCTTTGGATAGTACGTGGCCAAAGTGAGAAGAAAGTCGAATCCAACCTTGAGATCTATAAACTTCAACTTCTTCATCTTTGGTTAAGAAGCCGAGACCAGCAGCCGCAAAAGCGGCTCCCGCTGGAACCAAATTGGTGGGGTCAATTGCTCTGCCCCAAACCTCGGCTCTTATGCGAGCCGCTATCGGACCGCCAACTGATTCTGGAATCGTCTCGGCAACTTCAGCAATACCTTTTTTCGCAATTTGAGTTAGTTGAGGCTCAGGTATGGTGCCAGCGCTCTCCCAGCCAGTTCTTGGCGGAGATATTCCAGCCCAAGGGACTCGTTCAGTGGAAGGCAAGTCGAATCGAAATCTGTCATCCCCGGTTTTGCTAAGTGAAAGGGCAAGCCGGTCCAAAACTGAGGCGATTGACACTACCGAATTAATCTCGGCATCTTCGCTCAACTCCATTGTTCTGAGGCCAAGTACCGTTGGTCCCTCATCCAAGATTCCGCTGTTGTAAAGCGGGGCAACATAGGCGGTAAGCAGTTTGCCAAATGCACGAAGCTTCACTGCACCGGCTTGATCCATCTTTTTAGCTCTTGTGAGGTACGAACGGAAATCAATGGCGGTTTGCTCATCCCAAAGCTCAAAATCATTTTTCATTAGGAAACTAAACTAACCCCTGTGGGACATACTCCCAAGTTAGGACACCGATTCAAGTGCGAGAAGCTCCTCAAGACCCCCTAGCCGACCTCCTGATTGCGCTGGATCTAACCGATGCTGGCGGAGCTAGGACCAAAGAGGACATATTTACCGGACCCAGTCAATGGATGCCACATGGAAGGGTATTTGGCGGACAGGTGCTAGCTCAGTGCACAGTGGCAGCAACCAGAACCGTTGAGCCAGAGCGCACTATTCATTCGCTACACGGATATTTTCTCCGACCTGGAGATATTGAACTCCCGATCACATTTTCAGTTGACCGCCTGCGCGATGGAAAATCATTTTCAACGAGAAGGGTTCAGGCTTACCAAAAGGGTGAGCCAATATTTTCCATGATCGCCTCTTTCCAAACTATGAGTCCAGGGCTTAGCCACCAATTGGAAATGCCAGCGGGCCTTAGGGAACCCGAGGACATTCCAAGCGCGGCTGAGATTCTGGGGGGAATTCCTCACCCGGTTGCGCAATATTGGGCAAAGGCGCGGCCCTTTGATCTAAGGCATGTCGAATCACCAATTTATTTCGAAGTAAAAGGAGAACAGGTGGCTCACCAGGCGGTTTGGCTCAAAGCAATCGGGGAACTTCCGGAGAGTCCGACATTGCATCAGGCCGCTCTCGCTTACGCTTCAGACTTTACGATCCTCGAGAGCATTTATAGACGCCACGGGATTTCCTGGGCGAAGCCAGGACTAAAAACTGCCAGTTTAGATCATGCGATGTGGTTCCATGCCCCTGCCAAGGTCGATGACTGGATGCTCTATGTTCAAGAATCCCCCGCCGCCCAGAACTCACGCGGTCTTGCACTTGGCAAAATCTTTAGTCGTGATGGAGTTTTACTTGCGAGTGTCGCCCAAGAAGGCATGGTTAGAGTGCCCGAGGGCAAAATAGCTAGTCTCTTGTCAGTCTTCGATAAGTAGAACGGTGAGGCTTAGCTGCCTCTGGACCTAACCTTTCAATCTTGTTCGCCTCGTAAGATTCAAAGTTCCCCTCAAACCAGTACCACTTATCTGGATTAGTGTCGTCACCCTCGTAAGCAAGAATGTGAGTTGCCACTCGGTCCAAGAACCATCTATCGTGAGTGATCACAACAGCGCAGCCTGGAAATTCCAATAAAGCATTTTCTAAGCTTCCCAGGGTTTCAACGTCTAGATCGTTAGTTGGCTCATCTAGCAATAACAGGTTTCCACCCTGCTTCAAAGTTAGAGCTAGGTTCAAGCGGTTCCTCTCACCTCCGGAAAGAACCCCAGCCGGTTTTTGCTGATCTGGACCTTTGAAGCCAAAAGCAGCAACATAGGCCCGCGAAGGCATCTCTACCTGGCCAACTTGGATGTAATCCAAACCACCAGAAACTACTTCCCAAAGGCTCTTGTTCGGATCTATTCCTTCACGCGATTGGTCAACATAAGAAATCTTTACAGTTTCTCCAATCTTTAATTCCCCGGCGTCAAGCTTCTCTTGACCGACAATCATCTTAAAGAGCGTAGATTTACCAACTCCATTTGGTCCGATTACTCCAACGATTCCGTTTCTCGGAAGTGAAAAACTTAGATTTGAGATCAGGGGCCGATCCCCAAAACTCTTCTGAAGTTCCTTAGCTTCCAAAACCACATTTCCTAGACGTGGACCAGGTGGTATTTGAATTTCTTCGAAATCGAGTTTGCGAGTCTTGTCGGCTTCAATTGCCATCTCTTCATACTTAGCCAAACGAGCCTTCGATTTGGTTTGTCTGGCTTTAGGGCTAGAGCGAACCCACTCCAACTCATCCTGCAGTCGCTTCGCAAGCTTGGCATCTTTTTTACCTTGGACTTCCAATCGCTCACGCTTTTTCTCCAGGTAGGTGGAGTAGTTACCTTCATATGGATAAGCTCGTCCACGATCGAGTTCTAAGATCCACTCAGCGACATTGTCGAGGAAGTATCTATCGTGAGTTACCGCCAAGACAGCGCCTGGGTACTTAGCCAAGTGCTGCTCGAGCCACAACACGCTCTCGGCGTCCAAGTGGTTGGTTGGCTCATCCAATAGCAACAGGTCCGGTTTCTCCAACAGCAACTTACAAAGGGCAACCCGACGTTTTTCTCCTCCAGAGAGATTGGTAATTGGAGTGTCGCCCGGTGGGCAACGCAACGCGTCCATGGCCTGCTCTAATTGTGAATCTAAATCCCAAGCATCTAGGTGGTCAATTTGTTCTTGAAGCGATCCCATCTCTTCTAGCAACGAGTCGTAATCAGCGTCTGGATTGGCTAGTTCGGCACTAATTTCGTTGAACCGATCTACCTTGGCCTTAATTTCGGAAACGGCCTCTTCAACGTTGCCTAGAACAGTTTTGTCCTCGTTGAGCTTTGGCTCCTGCATCAGGATGCCTACCGTGTATCCCTCGCTAAGGCGGGCCTCGCCATTAGATGGGGTATCAATCCCAGCCATGATTTTTAGTACAGAAGATTTTCCAGCCCCGTTAGGGCCGACGACACCGATCTTGGCCCCAGGTAAGAATGCCAAAGTGACATCATCAAGAATTACCTTGTCACCGTGCGCTTTGCGCGCCTTAATCATTTGGTAAATAAACTCGGCCATTTTCCCTCTTGCGTTGGGGCGAAAAATAAGACACCCCTTCAATCCAAGGATGCTTCGGATAAGTTTATCCGACTATGGTTTGACTCCTGGGTCGAAACCTATTGCATCGTTGGCGAAGGGGTGCCTACCGATCGGTGTGAATGGGGGAAGGTATACCGATCTGGTCTATTTTTTGCCGGCACCAACTGGCTCCGGCGCCACTTCCTCTTCATCGGGGTCCTCCCTTACAAGGACCGTTCGAGTGAATTGGGAAGAGCCCCAAGAAAGATCGTGTCCCAACGCCTCAGCTTCAATCTCCACTGAGGTACCGGTTCGTTCACCGTTGTCCCAATCTCGCACCTTGAGTTTCCCGGTGACCACAATTCGCTCACCCTTGTTTACCGATTGAGCGATGTTTATTGCCAGCTGTCGGAAAGCCGTGACCGTGAACCAATTTGTTTCGGCGTCAATCCAAGCATTCTTCGCTCTGTCATACCGCCGATGGGCCGCGGCTAACCGAAACGAAGTGATTGGAAGTCCATCCTGAGTCACGAGGTGACGAGGGGTTGTGGCTACAAGTCCGGAGACTGTGGTGAACTCTGACATTTTCTCCCGCTTTCTTTAGTGGTGAGATAACAATCTCAATCTAGAAAGGGTAAATGTCAGTTAATGACCAAGTTGTGGAAAACTCACCTCAAATAGGAATTAAATGTTTTAGCGGTTTTTTCCATCTTGGGCTTAACGACAAAATTGCAATATGACTGAAAGGGGTTTTTCTGGAAGAAGTCTTGGTGATATTCCTCAGCCACCCAAAATTCGCCAAGCGGTTCGATGCTGGTGACTACCGAATCTCCCCAAATCTTTTTGGCGCGCTCTAGCGCCTGAGAGAAAACCTCCCGTTGCGCTTCGTCTTCGTAAAACATGCAGGAACGATAACTTTCCCCAACATCGTTACCTTGACGGTTTAGTTGAGTGGGGTCATGCAAGGTGAAAAAGATATCGAGCACGATTTCTGCCGGAATGATAGCCGGGTCAAAATTCACTTTGGCGACTTCAGCATGCCCAGTTGATTCCGAACATACCTCTTCATAACTTGGTTTGGGCTTGTGACCACCGCTATAGCCAACTATGACGTCCTGGATACCACGAAATTGCATAAAGCTTGAATCTAGGCACCAGAAGCAGCCACCGCCGAGAACAAAAGACTCCATCTCGCTAGTTTAAGCTAGCCTCATGAGCTTTAATCCCGCCCAGGACCGTTATGGTCAGATGGCCTACCGCCGAGTAGGAATGAGCGGATTAAAACTCCCAGAAATCTCTCTCGGCCTCTGGCATAACTTTGGGTCCGAGCACTCCTTTTCAAATCAGCGCAAGGTGTTGCGCCGAGCCTTCGACTTAGGGATCACCCACTTTGACCTAGCTAATAACTACGGACCCCCTTATGGCGAAGCAGAATTAAATTTCGGCGATCATCTGGAAAAGGATTTTAGAAGTTTTCGGGATGAGTTGATTATTTCCACAAAAGCCGGATACGACATGTGGGAAGGTCCATATGGCGATGGCGGTTCGAGGAAGTATCTCTTGGCATCGCTTGATCAATCTCTGAAGCGAATGGGGCTTGACTATGTAGATATTTTTTACTCCCATCGCTTTGATGCCACAACACCCCTTGAGGAAACCATGTCCGCCCTTGCAACCGCAGTGCAAAGCGGCAAAGCGCTATACGTTGGGATTTCCAATTACGATTCTGAGCAAACCCAAAAGGCTCAGCAGCTTTTGAGAGAAAAGGGAGTCGAGCTACTAATTCATCAACCCAAATACTCAATGCTTCATCGCATTCCTGAACAAACGCTTTTTGACACCTTGGGAAGAATCGGATTGGGAGCCATAGTATTTTCTCCTTTGGCTCAAGGCTTATTGACCGACAAATACCTTTCGCGCAAGATTCCGAAGAATTCAAGAATCACAAAAGGAAAGCATCTAAAAGAAGAATCTCTATCCCCAAATTACCTAGAGATGGCTAAGGGTCTAAATGATTTTGCCAAGGCTCGTTCGCAATCTCTTTCCCAATTGGCACTGAGCTGGGTGTTACGCCACGAAGTTGTGGCTAGTGCGCTAATTGGAGCCTCGAGTGTTTTACAACTTGAACAAAATCATGCTGCGATAAATTCAGCCAAGCTCTCTCCAGATGAATTGCGCGAAATCGATCGATTACTTACTATCGGAGCGGCTTCCTAAAGTGCGAACCAAACATCCTTTGCTGGGATTCATCTTTGCCTCGGCCGGCGTGGTGCTATTTGGACTAAATGCATCAACTTCAAAGGTCGTGATGCAATCTGGTATCACCCCTGAGCAAATCGTGCTTTTTCGATCTATCGCCACCGCTTTTGGTGCGGGATTGGCGCTTGCGCTGACCAAACCTCGAGCCTTTAGGGTTCAAAAGCAGGAATGGCGGAGCCTAATTCTTTTTGGAATCTTCGGTGTTGCCCTAATGCAGTGGTCTTACTCTTCTGCCGTTAAATATCTTCCAATAGGAATTGCACTCCTTATTGAATACACCGCGATAGTAATTGTTCCACTGGTTTCACTTTGGCTTTTCAAGGAAAAGGTGCTTCCTAGATTGTGGGTGGCGATTATTTTTGTGCTAATCGGCTTGGTTGTCGTGAGCAGAATATGGGATGGTGGGCTAAATCCACTTGGTTTAGTTTTTGCTGTGGGTGCAGCGCTATTTCTAAGTTTCTATTTCCTTATGGGTGAGCACACACTAAGGAAGCGAGATACCCTCTCAACACTTTTTTACTCAATGGGAATTTCAGCAGTCTTTTGGCTCATCGCTTCCCCCTGGTGGGAATTTAACCCAAAGTTACTCACTGAAGCGATTTCATTGAATGGGAACCTAAGTGATTACCAGCTTCCCCTTTGGGTAATGCTGCTGTGGATTGGCATATTCGGCTCATTCCTGCCGATGTTATTTTCCTATCTAGCCCTTACTCACCTAAGCGCAACTTCGGTCGGGGTTATCTCCACCGGAGAAACGGTCTTGGCCTTCTTTTTTGCCTGGGCCTGGCTGAATGAGAAGATAGATGGGCTGCAGGCTCTTGGAGGAATTCTGGTGATTGCAGGGATAGTTTTGGCCCAAACTTCTAGGGTCAAAAATGCTGAAACGGCAAAGGAGCCACAAAATGGCAACGGTTGAAGTCGGAGCACAAAACTTCGGTCCACTAATTGATTCATCAAATATCCTTTTGGTTGATTTTTGGGCAGAATGGTGCGGACCATGTCGCATGTTTGGGCCAATTTTTGAAAATGCCAGCGAACGTCACCCTGATGTTGTCTTTGGCAAGGTTGACACCGAGATTGAGCAACAGCTCTCCGGTGAACTGGGTATCTCTTCAATTCCAACCCTCATGGTGTTCCGAGAAGGAATACTGCTATACAACTCCCCCGGCGCCTTGCCAGAGACTGCCCTAGAGGAAATCATTTCAAAGGTGAAAGAACTCGACATGGAAGAGATCCGCAAAGAAGTCGAAAAACAGGAATCCGAAAACTAGCAAAGAATTTTTCAAAGGCGAAAAATGAAAAATAATTCACTTGCCATGCTGGCTACCGTAGCTCTGGCCGGCTTGGTAGCGCTCCTACTCGGATACTTCGATGTTGGAAGCTGCGTTGTTCCAGATGTTGAGGGCATAGCATCTTGCCAAGACATTGCCAATCAAAGGACTTGGGCGGGATGGATCTTATTCACCGTGGCATTAGTTGGATTTACAGTCTCAGCAATTAGAAGAAAGAAGCGCTAGAGCATGCACAAAGTAACCGAAGAGACCAGAGAGCTGAGAGAGAGAATTTTTGAGTACGTTCGTACTCGAATGGAATTTGATCCAATCCCGCTAGACTCACCTAAAACTGAAGCTCAGTTGTTTGCTGAAGCTGGAATGACTTTGACTGAAGAGGGTCTAGGTGGTGAAGTCGCTCTAAAGCTTTTTGAAGAGGTGCTTGCCCCCGCCACCGTTTCCACCGACCACCCAGGTTTTGTTTCTTTCATTCCAAATGCCCCAACCGAGGCTTCAAGCCTTTTTGATCTTGTTGTCTCGGCCTCGTCAATTTATGGCGGATCTTGGTTGGAGGGTGCAGGTGCAGTTTTTGCTGAGAACCAGGTGTTGCGATGGTTTGCAAACGAAGTGGGATTACCAGCAAGTGCCGGTGGAAACTTTGTTCAAGGCGGCACTATTGGAAATCTCTCTGCTTTGGTTACCGCTCGTCACTCGCATCGCGAACAACTGAAATCTCAGGGAATTGTGCCGCCATCAAAACTTTCATTCATTGCATCTCGTGAATCTCACAGCTCCCTCAAGGCTGCTGCTCGAGTGATGGATTGTGAAATCGTACTTGCAGAGCCAACGGAAGGCGGTCGCTTGACCGCCGAAAGTGTTGCTAAAGCACTTGATAGCTGTGAGCCACATAGCGTTTTTGCAATAGTTGCAACCTCCGGCACCACCAACTTCGGAATTGTAGATGACCTATCAGGAATTGGCAGACTCGC
>JBJTOG010000128.1:0-7415 GCA_046074425.1 Actinomycetota bacterium | reverse complement strand
CGGTCAAAACCAATTTTTTTACTTCAGCTTGGGTTCCCGAACGAAGGCACTGAGCGATTGCGGAGTGTTCGGAATCTACCGGAACAATTTGGCCGGGTTTGGCAATTGAGGTGACCAATTCCCCGCCAACAATCAGTGACTCTTTGTTGGCCAGCGCCAAGGTTTTTCCAGTTCGAAGGGTGGCCAGAGTCGGTGCCAGGCCAATTGAACCTGTAATCCCATTTAGCACCACATCAGCGTCGGTATCTTCGACTAATTTTTGTGCAGCCTCAGCTCCCAAAACCGCCTGGGAAGCACTCAGTCCGAAATGCTGACGCTGAGCTTCTAAGAGTTCTAGGTTGCGCCCAGCCGCTAAGCCGACAACGCGAAATTCCTCAGGGTTTTGGTTTATTACTTCAATTGCCTGAGTTCCGATGGATCCAGTTGATCCAAGGATTATGACGCGACGCATTCCTCAATAATGCCATGCCAAATGCCCCAATCCGCAGGCGTAGAATCTATGGTATGAGTGCATCTATCCCCCAGAAACGTAATCTCGTCACCGCTATTCCAGGACCCAAGTCCCAGGAACTTCAGAAGAAAAAGGTAAAGGAAGTTAGTGCCGGAGTGGGCACCATGCTCCCCGTCTACATCGAAAAGGCCCACGGGGCAATTTTGGTCGATGTCGATGGAAACTCCTTGATCGACCTAGGAAGCGGAATTGGGGTGGTAACCATCGGTCACACCAACCAAGGAGTGGTGGATGCCGTTATGGCCCAGGTGCAAAACCTAACCCACTCGCTTTTCACCGTCACTCCCTACGTTCCTTATGTTCAGGTTTGTGAGATTCTCAATCGTCACACCCCCGGCAAATTTGAAAAGCGCTCCGCTTTGTTTAACTCCGGTGCCGAAGCGGTAGAAAACGCCGTCAAGATCGCCCGCAAATTTACCGGCAGGGGCGAGATTGCGGTATTCGACCACGGCTACCACGGTCGCACCAACTTGACCATGGCCATGAACTTTAAAGCTCACCCATACAACTCCGGATTCGGGCCATTTGCTCCGGGCGTTCACCACGTGCCAATGTCTTATCCCTTCCGCGATCCCGAAGGCATGACTGGGGAAGAAGCCGCTCGTCGAGCCATCACCTATATGGAAAAGCGAGTCGGAGCAGAAAACTTGGCCGCAGTTGTTATCGAACCAATCCAAGGAGAAGGTGGCTTTATCGTGCCAGCTCCGGGATTCCTGAAGACAATTTCGGAATGGGCAAAATCTAAAGGCATCGTCATGGTTGCCGACGAAGTTCAAGCCGGCATCGCTCGAACCGGCAAGTGGTTTGCCAGCGAATGGGAAGAGGGTTTCGAACCCGACCTAGTTACCATCGCCAAAGGAATCGCTGGTGGTATGCCAATTAGTGCAGTAACCGGAAGAGCCGAGATCATGGATGCCTCGCACGCCGGTGGCCTTGGCGGCACTTATGGAGGAAACCCAGTTGCCGCCGCCGCTGCAGTTGCAGTTTTGACTCAGCTGGAACAGGGCGGAGTTTTCGAACAGGCTCAAAGGATCGAAGCCATTCTTCGACCAAGACTCGAAGCCATGAAAGAGAAGTATCCGGTGATTGGCGAGGTGCGTGGCCGCGGAGCGATGCAGGCCCTGGAATTCGTTGAACCGGGAACTCGAAACCCCAACGCTAAGGCGGTGGAAGCAGTTGCCAAGCATGCTCACCAAAACGGTGTTGTGGTACTAACGGCTGGAACCTTCGGAAACGTAATTCGCTTCTTGCCACCACTTGCTATTTCCGACGAACTACTGACCGATGCTCTTGATGTCCTAGAGGCTGGAATCGCAGCCCTCTAAGCGAGGAAACTATTTATACAATGACCTCTTTTTCAAACCTAAAAAACCTATTTGATGAAGAGGCAGCCCTCTTCGTCCAAAACCACCCCAAGTCCAAGGCGCTGCACGAAAAGGCAGCGGGGCCAATGATGAACGGGGTCCCAATGTCCTGGATGGCGAAGTGGCCAGGTCCGTTTCCGGTTTACGTTGACGTTGCCAAAGGGGCACACTTCAGCGACGTCGATGGCCATGACTACGTTGATTTCTGCCTTGGCGATACCGGAGCGATGGTTGGTCACTCTCCGGATGCTTCGATTCGAGCCATCAAGAATCAGTTGGATAAGGGTATTACCTTCATGCTTCCAACCGAAGATGCCCGAATTGCAGCGCAACTGCTAGCCGATCGGTTTGGATTGGGAAAGTGGCAATTCACTTTGACCGCAACCGATGCCAATCGGCATATCATTCGCTATGCCCGTCACCTAACCGGGCGCAAGAAGATCCTGATTCACGACTACTGCTACCACGGCACCGTGGATGAAACTTTTGCGAACTTGGATGAAAACGGGAACACGGTTTCCAGAGCCAACAACATCGGAGCTCCGGTAAACCTAAGTGAAACTACCTTGGTAGTTCCCTTCAATGACCTAGATGCTGCCGAGAAGGCTTTTGCTTCCGGCGAGATTGCGGCAGCACTTATTGAGCCAGCCATGACCAACATCGGAATCGTGCTACCGGAAGAGGGATACCTCGAGGGAATGCGGGAGTTGGCAACTAAGTATGGCGTGATTTTGATTCACGATGAAACCCACACCCTCTCGGAGGGAATTGGCGGGATGACCAGAAGGCGAAACCTAAAACCGGATGCCGTGGTACTTGGTAAAACCATAGGTGCTGGAATTCCAGCCGGTGCCTTTGGTATGACCGAGGAGCTGGCAAAAAGAGTCGCCGACAGTCTGCACCTAGAACACATCGACGTTGGTGGAGTGGGTGGAACCTTGGCCGGCAACGCCCTTTCAATGGCAGCGATTCGAGCCACCCTAAGTGAAGTTCTAACCGAGAGTGCTTTTGAAAAGATGGAAGCGCTCTGTATTGAGTGGACCAAAGACGTGCAGGAAATAATCGATGAGTTTAAGTTGCCCTGGCAGGTATCAAGGCTTGGCTGCCGCGCCGAATACAGTTTCCGCGCCACTGCGCCAAGGACCGGCAAGGAAGCGGCCGACGCTGACGACTTTGAATTGCAGCAGTATCTGCACCTGCACGCGCTAAATCGTGGAATTCTGATGACGCCATTTCACAACATGGCACTAATCTCCCCCGCCACCACTTTGGAAGATGTCAAACGTCACACCGATCACTTCCGCGAGGCGGCTAGGGCACTTACCGCCTAGGAAAGTTTGGCAAGCTTTTTGCGCTTGCGAGCACCGTTGAGCTGAATGCCAACGACGATTGCGATTGCGACCAGGAAAACCGCCGATCCGATAACGTTTGCCTCGGCCGGTAACCCTCTGGCGGCGGCGGTGTAAACAAATTTCGGGAAGGTGGTTACCGGACCTGAATTAAACGCCGTGATGATGTAATCATCAAAGCTAAGCGCAAAGGCCAAAAGCGCGGCAGCCATAATGCCGGGAAGCAGCAGTGGGAAAGTGATTCTTCGGAAAACCTCGGCCGGAGGGGCATATAAATCTCGGCCAGCTTCTTCCAACTTGGGATCCAATGTTGCAACCCTGGCTTTTACCGTCACCACAACAAAGCTCAAGGTGAACATAACGTGGGCGATGATTACGGTAGGCAGACCCTTAGGAACACCAGCGGTAAGGAACTGGGCGGCAAGGCCAGCACCCATTACCACCTCCGGGGTGGCAAGCGGCAAAAATAGCAGCAGGTTGATGGCGGAGCGAGCCCGGAATTGATAGCGACCGAGTGCAATGGCGATCATGGTTCCGAGAATTGTTGAAATCAGGGTTGCCACCGTTGCCACCAAAATCGAATTACCGAAGGCGGTGCAAACATCCGGAGAATTGCAAACTCCAATCCAGTTTTTCAGGGTGAAGCCGCGCCAGATTGTGTTCGACTTAAAAGTGTCATTGAAGGAAAAGACAAAGGTGTAGGCAATTGGAATCAGCAGGAAAATAAAGGCCAACACGGTGTAGGTGGGAAGTAAATACTTACCGAGTGAGAACCTATTCACAGCAGATCCTCCGTTCCACTTCGCTTCACATAAAAAGCCACCAAGACCACAATTGCACTCATCAAGACAACCGAAAGTGAAGCGGCGGTTGGGTAGTCCTGAATTCTAAAGAAGTTAATCTCAACGGCATTTCCAAGCATCGCAGTGTCGCTGCCCCCTAGGAAATCCCGGCTTGCAGTGACGTAGTCACCGGCAATTGGGATAAAGGTCAAAAGGGTTCCCGAGGTAATTCCAGGAAGCGAAAGCGGAAGAGTAACTTTCAGGAAGGTCTTCACTGGCGAGGCGTATAGATCGCTTCCGGCTTCCAGGTAGCTAACGTCTAATCTTTCCAAGTTGGTATAAAGCGGCAAAGTCATAAACGGAATGAAGTTATAAACCAAACCAAATACCACAATTCCCGATGAGCCAACCAAAAAGTCATCCGCACCTAGAAAACCAATGTCCTTTAGCAGGTTCGAAACAAAAGCATCATTAGCGAAAATCTGCTTCCAGGCGAAGGTGCGAAGTAAGAAAGAAATGAAGAAGGGTGCGATAACCAGTGTCAGCATCAGCGACTGAAGTAGCGGCCAGCGCCTAGCTTTGACTCCGATGAAATAGGCAAGCGGATAGCTAATCAATAGCGCGATTACAGTTGCAATCAGAGCAAAGCTAAACGAGCGCAGAATTTGCGGGGCGTATTGTTCAACTGCGTAAGCGTAGTTGCCAAATTCCAAACCGAAATCGTATCTTCCGATATCCCCAGTTGGGCTTGGAACCTGTAGCGAGGTGAGCACCAAAGAAATCAAAGGTGTGATGAAGAAAAGCCCCAGATAAGCAAGGCCGGGGACTAACAAAACCAGAGCGATTTTTCCTCCGGTAGTTGCCTGTTTTTTAGGCTTGGCCACTGCGAGAGCGGTCATCACTGAGCCTCATTGGAAGAAGTTGGCAAATCTGCCAAACCGAAGCTGTGCTCCACCTTCCAGCTCACCCAAACCTTGGCGCCCAATTCGGTAACTGGAGACTTTCCAACGTTTTGAGCAAAGACTGTGACCTCTCCAACGTTTGGAATGTCAATCAGATACTGGTTGCTCACTCCAGTAAATCGAATATCGGTTATTTCACCAGGACCAAGAATGTTCAGGCCACTGGATGCAGCTGGCTTTTTGTCCTCGTGGAACGCAACCTTCTCTGGCCTCACTCCAATGGCAATCTTGCCACTGGTCTTCTCGGCGCGAGCTTTCGGAACGGAAATCTTGCTGCCGGCGACATCAATCGAAACCGAGTTTGCGCTGGACTCGGTAGCTTGGCCAACAAAGATGTTGGACTGTCCTAAAAAGCGAGAAACAAAAACTGTTCTCGGGCGATCGTAAAGGGCCTCTGGCGCACCCATCTGTTCAATTTTCCCCTTGTTCATAACGGCAACCGTGTCCGCCATGTCCATGGCTTCTTCCTGATCGTGCGTGACGTGCAGGAAGGTGAGTCCAACTTCGATCTGAATCGCTTTGAGTTCAATCTGCATTTGACGGCGAAGCTTGAGATCCAATGCTCCAAGTGGCTCATCCAAAAGCAGTAGCGATGGGCGGTTTACAAGAGCGCGAGCTAAAGCAACTCTTTGCTGCTGTCCACCCGATAGCTGGGCTGGTCGTCGTTGGGCAAGGTGCTCAAGCTCAACCATCTTTAGCGCCTCAACAGCCTTGGGAAGCGGATCTTGAACTTTTCGTTGCCTAAGACCAAATGCAACATTCTCAACAATGCTCATGTGAGGAAAGAGAGCGTAGTTTTGAAAAACGGTGTTAACTTCGCGCTGATGTGGCTTGGTGTTGGTTACATCTTTATTGCCAATCAGGATCTTGCCCTTGGTTGGAGAATCCAATCCGGCAACAAGACGAAGAGTTGTGGTCTTCCCGCAACCGGACGGTCCTAGCAGGGCGAAGAATTCACCCGCTGGAATCTTTAGGTCAAGGTTTTCAATTGCAACAAAGCCTGGAAATTCTTTGCGAATTCCAACCAGCTCGAGGTCTTGACCCCTAGCGACAAACTCGGTTGCCAACTATGCTCCGAGAATTACTCGCTGCCAGGCAGCTGAGAATCTTTGCTCTTCCGCTCCGCTAAGAGCACGGAACGCGTGGGTGCGGGAGAGAGTGTCTTCGGTCGGGAAAATCAGCTCGTTGTTGGCAAGCGCTGGGTCAATCTTTAGCGCCTCGTCGTAGGCACCAACTACTGGTGTGATGTAGTTCACCCAGGCGGCCAATTCGGCTGCATTTACTGGATCGTAGTAGTAGTTGATCAGAGCTTCGGCGTTCTTCTTGTGAGTGGCACCGATTGGAATCAAGAAGGAGTCTGCAGAAATTGTGGCTCCAGATTCTGGAAGGACAAAGCCATACTTGTCATATTCAGCTTCCAAGTTGAGTTGAACCATGTCACCTGACCAGGCGATGGCCGCGATGATCTGATCGTTGCGGAAGTCATCGGCATAGCTGTTGCCCTTGATGTTGTAGATTTTGCCTTCGTCATCTTTTGCCTTGATGAAATCAACAGCGGTATTGAAGGCATCTTCGGTCAGACTGGATTCGCTGGAAATATCAATTCCTTGCGAAAGCAAAACCACACCAACGGTGTCACGCATTTCAGAAAGCACACCAACGCGTCCCATCAAAGCTGGATCCCAAAGATCTTCAACAGTCATCGGGGCATCTTTACCGGTTGCCTGCTTGTAAAGCTCTTTGTTGTATGCGATACCCGCAAGTATTCCCTGGTATGGAAGTGTGTAATCACGGTTTGGATCAAATGATGCACCTAAATAAGCAGGGGCCAAGTTCTTTTTGTTTGGAATGTTAGCCGCATCCATTTTCTGGGTGTAACCAAGGTTCACCCAACGTGCTGCCATCCACTCTGTTGGACAAGCAACATCGGCACCGATGTCTTGCCCTAGTGCAAGCTGGTCTTTTACCTTGCCGTAGTAGGAGTCATTGTCATCGATTTCAATTTTGTATTCGACCTTGATTCCAGTCTGGGATTCAAAACGCTGAAGAGTCGGGTAGTTTCCATTGTCATCTTCGTCAATGTAAAGATCCCAGTTGTGCCAGATTAAAAACTTTTCACTATCGGAAAGATCAGTAGCCGGTTCAAGTTGATTAGCGGCTGGAGCACAAGCAGCTAATGTGACTGCTGCTGCAGAACCTCCAAGACCGGCGAGAGCGGCCCTTCGGCTCATCTGGTGCTTTCTGGAGAGTTGCACAAGTTCACGAAGCATCGGGTTCTCTGGCAGGGGCTTTTTCAACGCGACTCCTTTGGTCCAAGGAAACAGGGGAATTCAGTAAGTTTATCCTGCCACAGCCCCTCCTCCAACCTTGCCAAATTAGAGATATTCGCATCCGAATGGTTTTGGCTCGGAAATTCGGAAAGAATTCCGAGGCACTATTGTGGTGAT
>JBJTOG010000127.1:0-3865 GCA_046074425.1 Actinomycetota bacterium | reverse complement strand
GTTTGTTTGAACAATAAGCTCAAAGCCAATTTCTTTGGCGGTTTCATCCCGGAAAGAGATCATTTCCTTGAATTTCCAGGTGGTGTCGATGTGCATCAAGGGAAAGGGGATTTTGCCAGGGTAAAAGGCCTTACGGGCAAGATGCAGAAGGACTGAGGAGTCTTTACCAATTGAATAAAGCATTACCGGCTTGCGGAAAGCGGCGGCAGTTTCACGGAAAATCTCAATGGATTCGGCTTCTAGAGCCTTTAGGACAGAGGAGGCGGACACAAGCTCAATCTTACTTTGAGAAGGAATATCTTCTGGATGCGCTTCTAATGTCTACGCGAACGAAGCTTTCAGGATCAACTACCAAATTTCCCTCTGCTCTCCACATATAGATGTTTCATTTGGAGCCGAATGCCTTAAACTTCTTAGAGTTCGTCGAAGTCACCACTTATTAGGGGTTTACCAGTGTTGCTTGCCCAGATTCTTGAGCGAAAGGGTCTCATCAGTTCAGATCGCGCCAAGACAGCCCCTATTGACCCCGTGGGGGATGAACAATTCGCCAGATCTTTAGTTGAGGCAAAGGAAATTTCTTGGACTGATTTTGTTCAAGCAAGAGCCGAGAAACTCGGATTACCTTTTATTGACCTCAGCGATTTCAACATCGACCACATGGCCACCGCACTGGTTCCAGGAGAGCTGGCTCGGAGGCACGAAGTCCTACCTCTCCGGATTGAGCAAGATGAGCTTTTTCTCGGAATGACAAATCCGAGTGACATTATCGCAATTGACGATGTTCGTGCGGCATCTGGAAAGCTAATTCGTCCAGTTTTAGTGGAGAAACAACTGCTGCTTGAAAGTATTGCCAGAAATTATCGAATGGGGGAAAACCTAAGCGATGTTTCCTCTTCTTTCGACGAAGATCCGATTGCCGAGCTTGCTGAAACCGAAACCAGCGCAAGCGACGCTCCAATTGTTCGATTTGTTAACGCAGTTATTGGTCAGGCTATTCAAGATCGGGCTTCAGATATTCACATTGAGCCTGAAGAGCATGTTTTGCGAATTAGGTATCGCATTGATGGAGTTCTGCACGAGATGCAGAGGGAGTCTAAAAAGATCCAACCTGGTGTAATTTCAAGAATCAAGATCATGAGCGATATCGACATCGCCGAGCGCCGTAAGCCTCAAGATGGCCGAATGACTTTTGGCCGAGGTGATGATGCCAGAGATCTTCGTGTGGCGACTTTGCCTACCGTTTGGGGCGAAAAGATTATTCTCCGAATTCTGGATAAAATTTCGGTCGCTAACTCCATCGAAGATCTTGGATTTTTAGAGCACAATCGGAAAATTTTTGACCGGGCTATCAAGAAGACCAATGGAATGATTTTGGTTACTGGGCCAACTGGATCAGGTAAGTCAACAACTTTGTATACGACTCTTACCGCGGTATCTACACCAGAAATTAATATCATCACGGTGGAGGATCCAGTTGAAGCACGCATCGAGGGTATTAACCAAATTCAGGTGAATCCAAGAGCTGGACTAACCTTCGCTTCTGCTCTTCGTTCAATTCTGCGAGCCGACCCAGACGTTGTGTTGGTTGGAGAAATTCGCGACCGTGAAACTGCACAAATTGCCATGGAAGCATCGCTCACAGGGCACCTCGTTCTCTCTACCTTGCACACCAATAGCGCACCAAGCACGGTGACTCGTCTAGTCGAGCTTGGAGTTGAACCGTTTCTAGTTGCTTCATCGGTCTCAACGGTTATTGCCCAGCGATTGGCGAGAAGACTTTGCCTAAAGTGCCGCAAAGAAACCACAGCCCCAGAATCCATTCTTCGTGATTTTAATTTTGATCAAGAGCCAAAGTTCTACTCCGCTGTTGGTTGCTCGTCCTGTTCTAAAACTGGATATCGTGGACGACTTGCCTTCCACGAAGTTATGGAAGTCACAGAGGAAGTCGCCATAGCAACTATGGAGCGGGAGTCTGCGAGCAAGATTGAAGACATCGCAATTTCACAAGGAATGATTTCGCTAAAGCAGGATGGCCTAACCAAAGCTGCCATGGGACTTACTAGCATTGAAGAAGTATTCCGAGTAGTTGACTAGGAAAGGCCCAAATGGACCAGAACTCTCCCGCCGAACTACAAACCCTTAATTCTGCTCTGAAACTCATGGTTGAGATGGGTGCCTCAGATTTGCACTTAACCCAAGGAAAGTTCACTATTCGTTTAGATGGAGCCTTGGGCCCGCTGGAAGGTTTTAGCGAATTTACCGATGCCCAGATTGAAGCTGCCCTCAGGGCGATAACTCCTGAGGCAAGGTGGGAAGATTTTCAAAAGAATCTAGAACTCGATCAGTCCTATACGACTCCAACTGGTGAGCGCTTTCGTGTCAATGTTTATTTACAGCGCGGAAGGCTAGGGGCAGCCTTGCGCTCAATTCCAACCAAGATTTTGACTTTGGATGATCTGAAGATGCCAAAGCAGATTGCCAAGTTTGCAACTTTGGCCAGAGGGTTAGTCTTGGTTACTGGCCCTACTGGTTCTGGTAAATCAACAACTTTGGCAGCGCTCATCGATGAAATCAATCAGACCCGAAGCGATCACGTAATGACGGTTGAGGATCCAATCGAGTTTGTGCACCAGAGCAAGAAAGCTCTTATCAATCAGCGCGAAGTCGGTTCTGACACCCTTAGCTTTGAGGCGTCCTTGAAACACGTTCTGCGTCAGGATCCAGATGTCATCTTGATTGGTGAAATGCGAGATCTTGAAACCGTTTCTGCTGCCCTAACCTCGGCAGAGACCGGACACTTAGTTTTTGGAACCTTACACACTCAAGATGCCCCACAAACCATTGACCGCATCATTGACGTATTCCCTCCGCATCAGCAGGCTCAAATCCGTACCATGCTTGCTACCAGCCTGAAAGGAATTGTTTGCCAAAACCTATTGCCTCTGCAGGCCGGTAAGGGAAGAGTTGCGGCAACGGAAATTCTCTTTACTACTCCGGCCATTTCAAACCTTATTAGAGAAGGAAAGACCTTTCAGATTCCATCGGCTATCCAGGCTGGAAAAGAACTAGGCATGCACACCATGGATCAGTCATTGGCGGCTTTGGTTAGAAGCGGAGCGATATCCCCTGCTGCAGGACTGGAAAGAGCGCACGACCCGATAGGTTTCAAGCAATTGCTTCCAGGAATTAATTTTGAAGTTGGTGCCGAGAATTCCGGCCTTGGTGGAATGAGCGGTTTCTAATTTGTCACCAGCATTCAGTTACACAGCAATCGCCCGCGACGGATCTCCGCGAAGAGGAGAAATTGACGCAGAAGATATTAAAATCGCTAAGACCTTGCTTCAAGCCCAGGGTTTTTCATCAGTATCTATCTCCAAGCCGAAAGGTGATGGAAAACTTTTTGGTTTAGATATTTCTGGAGGTGGAAGCAAGAACGTTAAACCAAAGGACTTAGCAATCATGAGCCGTCAAATGGCGACCATGATTTCAGCGGGTTTACCAGTTCTAAGAACGCTTCGAATTCTTGCTCAGCAGACCGACAACAAAAAACTGTCCAAAGTTTTAGAAGAGGTAAGTGTTGACGTGGAAGGGGGAATTGCTCTTTCAACATCAATGGCAAAGCACCCCGAAGATATCCCACCAATCATGATTGGCCTGGTAGCAGCTGGAGAACAGGGTGGATTCTTAGACCAGGCACTTGAAAACGTGGCCGCAACCCTTGAAAGAGACACCGCACTCAAAGCAACAATAAAATCAGCAATGACTTATCCGGTGGCAGTATTGGCTCTAGCAGTGGTTGCCGTAATCGCGATGTTGATTTGGGTCGTTCCAATATTCGAAAAGATGTTTGCCGATTTGGGTGGAG
>JBJTOG010000126.1:0-12231 GCA_046074425.1 Actinomycetota bacterium | reverse complement strand
CTAAAGAGTTGGAAGCTTCAGCCCTAGCTGACCCTTACTTCAGCGAGCGTAAGCTTTATCCAAATGTAGATTTCTACACTGGCGTTATTTACAAAGCGATGGGTTTCCCTCCGCACATGTTCACCGCGCTTTTTGCTGTTGGAAGACTGCCGGGTTGGATAGCACACTGGCGAGAAATGATGCAGGATCCAGCAAATCGGATTGGACGCCCGCAGCAGGTTTACCTCGGCCCCCAAGAGCGAAGCGTTTAGCTAATCTTTAGCCAGTAAACATTGGTGTCGCCGAAAGATTTTGTTTCGATTAGCTGAAAACCTTCCAAAGCTATTTGAGCGCTTCGAGATGATCTCTCAACCAGTATCAGCGATTCTTGCTTGAGCATTGGTCTAAGACCTGCGAGGTTTGCCTCAATTTCTGCGTTGTCTATTTCATAGGGCGAATCGATAAAGACCAAATCAAACTTTCCACTTGCCCATTCCAAAAACTTTGCAACTGGCTGAATTTGAACCTGAACCTTCACTTCCATCCCTTCAGCAGCCAAAGCATCTTCAACCAATCGGGCATTTTTGATGCAAACCGCGGCCGCCTGTTTATTACTTTCAACCAGGGTTGCTTCTTTGGCCCCGCGGCTTAGGGCCTCAAGTGCCAAGGCGCCAGTTCCGGCATAGAGATCTAGAACTGTGGCACCAATTAGAGCCTCTTTTGACTGCAGCGAGGAAAAAATACTCTCTCGAATTCGATCGGAGGTTGGCCTGGTTGATTTGGCAGGAGAGGTGAGCTTTCGAGAACCTATCGCACCGCCGATAATTCTGGTCATAGTGCCTAGAGCCTAACCGCTTTTGGTGAATCTCTCGGAGAAGATGGAAGTATGCTCTTGCCACAAACCTCCCTAGAACGCGTCCTCGGGGAGAGGACTGCCAGGAGTCTTGCAAAAAACCTTGGGTTGGTAACCGTTGCTGACCTGCTCACCCATTATCCAAGGAGGTATTCCAGTAGGGGAGAACTCACCCCGATTACCAATTTGCCTATCGGGGAAAGTGTTTCAATTGTTGCCGAAGTTGTGGATGCCAAGGAGCGAAGAAGTTCAGGAAAAATAAAGCACATTCTCGAGGTGAGAATTACCGATGGAAGTGGCTTTCTATCACTGACATTCTTCAATCAGCCCTGGCGGCAGAAAGACTTAGTTCCAGGAACTAGAGGCCTATTCGCAGGAAAGATAAGTGCTTATCAAGGGAAATTGCAGCTGGCTCACCCCGACTACGAATTGTTTCCCAATGAGGTCAGTCACTTTGACGCTAAGGCCTGGGCAGATCAACCAATCCCCATTTATCCAGCTGCCTCCGGAATTACAACCTGGACGATAGCTAAAGCAGTGGGCATTGTTTTGGATGGGCTCGAACCAATACCTAGTGAAATCCCTAAAGAGCTTTCTCAAAAACATAAACTTCTCAGCCTTGAAGTTGCCTTAGAAAGAATTCATCGACCGACAAACCAAAGTGATTGGAAGAGTGCCCACAAGACTCTGGTGTATTACGAAGCGTTTCTACTACAGGCAAATTTGGTTCAGCGTCGCTACCTCAATGAGCAAACTCCCTCAACTTCGCGCGTCGCCAAACCTTCAGGATTTCTAGATAAATTTGATTCTTCGCTCTCGTTTGAGCTGACAAAAGGTCAGAAAAGTGTTGGAGAGCAGATTTTTTCCGATCTTTCAAATACCCACCCCATGAACCGATTGCTTCAGGGTGAAGTTGGATCTGGTAAAACTCTGGTTGCCTTGAGGGCAATGCTCAGAGTCGCAGACAGCGGTGGGCAAAGCGCACTACTGGCCCCCACAGAAGTTTTAGCTTCGCAACATTTACGGTCGATTGAAAAAGGCCTTGGACCTGATTTGGCTAAAGAAATTGGCCTGACTCTGCTTACCGGTCAGCTTGGCACTGCTGACCGAAAGAAAGCGATGCTCCAGGTGGTATCTGGTGCAGCGAAAATTGTAATTGGTACTCATGCATTGTTTTCTGAGAAGGTGGAGTTTTACGACCTAGGACTTGTCGTTATCGACGAGCAACACCGTTTTGGAGTTGAACAGAGGGAATTACTTCGACTAAAAGGGAAACTTTCTCCCCATGTTCTAACGATGACTGCAACCCCGATACCTCGAACTTTGGCCGTCACAGTTTTTGGTGACATGGCAATTTCATCTCTGACCGAGCTTCCAGGTGGAAGAAAGCCAATTGACACTCACGTGGTTCGGGCTGGAGATAAAGCATTGTTGGCAAGGGTGTGGCAGCGAGTTCGAGAAGAGGTGGAAAAGGGGCACCAGGTATTTGTGGTTTGCCCGAAGATTGACGAGACTGATTCCGACGCTTCGGGAGCCTCGGTTGAGAGGACTCTCGGTTCCCTAGCTAAAAATCCATTTCTGAACTCACTGAGAATTGATGCGCTCCACGGCCGAATGGACAGCGAAACCAAAGCTGAGGTGATGGCAAAGTTTCTCAATAAAGAAACTGACATATTGGTTGCCACCACCGTTATCGAAGTCGGTGTCGATGTGCCAAACGCCACAGTAATGGTAATTTTGGACGCCGACAATTTTGGAATCTCACAACTTCATCAGTTGCGAGGCAGGGTCGGGCGCGGTGGCGCCAAAGGACTTTGTCTTTTGCTCACCTCAGCCGAAGACGATTCAATTAGCCTTCAAAGAATCGAGGCGGTTGCCGAAACAAGTGATGGATTCAAGCTCAGTGAGGTGGATTTGGAATTGCGTCGCGAAGGAGATGTGCTCGGTCAATCTCAGTCCGGAGGGCGATCAAGCCTTAGATTGCTTCTGGTAATTCAAGATGCCGATCTAATTCGTGAGGTGCGGGAAGAAGTCGAAACTCTGTTCACTTCGGATCCTGAGCTTATAGAGCATCCTGAACTCAAGGAATCCTTGGCAGCAATTGAGGCAGAGAATCTAGCCAAAGGCTAGCCCTTTGCTAACCTTGAGCCATGGCAAAACTAGCCGTTTACCCCGGCTCCTTCGATCCAGTTACTCTCGGACATTTAGACATAATGGCGAGGGCTGCTGGGCTTTTTGACGTGCTTGAAGTCTTAGTGGTTCACAATCCGGATAAGAAGGCATTGTTTTCACCGGGCCAAAGGGCCGAATTGATAAGAGAATCGCTGCTGGAGTCTGGAATAAGCCTTCCTAATCTCGAAGTAAAAACCCTGGAATCCGGCCTTTTAGTTGAGTACTGCACCAAACAAGGGGCCGTGGCACTGATCAAGGGTTTTAGGAACAACGTTGACCTTGATTACGAGCTACCCATGGCTAAAGTCAATCGTGATCTCGGCGCCATCGAAACCGTATTCATTCCCGCCGACCCAAGATTCTCTTTGGTGGCCTCATCTTTGGTTCGCCAAGTAGCCGCTTTGGGCGGTCCGGTAGAAAACTACGTTTCTGACTGCGTCGCCAAGGCACTTGGGGGTCTGAGTTGACCGGATTCGAGGTTCCAGTTCATGACTTGACCAAACGTCCTGGTCAGATGAAGGAATTAGAACTTGATATAGCCTTGGCCAGCGATCTAGGAAATGCTGCCGTTGCGGTAAGGGCAGGCTCCACGCTTGAAATAGATCTGAGGCTGGAGTCTGTTTATGAGGGCATTTTGGCCACCGCTACCCTGAGGGGCGTGGCCGAAGCGGAGTGTGCGAGGTGCCTGGAACCACTCAAAATCTCAATCGAGGTGGATTTTCAGGAGCTTTTCGCCTATTCTTTAGTGGAGGAAGACGATTTCCTGGTTAAAGACGAAAAAATCGATCTTGAGCAGGCGATCACCGACGCGGTAGTTTTGAGCCTTCCGTTCAAGCCGATTTGTAGCGAAGACTGTCTTGGTCTGTGCTCTGAATGTGGTGTGAAATTGGCTGAGAATCCGAACCACGTTCACCTAGCACCGATTGATTCGCGCTGGAGTGAATTAGAAAGTTTCAAGAAAGAGTAAAGAAATGCCAGTACCTAAAAGACGCCTCTCGAGATCGAACACTCGCGCTCGCCGCTCACAGTGGAAGGCCGCTCCTCTAACTCTTGTAAAGACCGTAGAAAACGGTCGCACTGTATACAGCCTTCCTCACCGCGCAAAGGTAGTTGAGGATTCCAACGGCACCGCTCTGTTCATGGAGTACAAGGGCCGCAAGGTTGCCGACGCCTAAGAAATGAATCTTCAGGGACTGACTAAATCCCTTGGCGTTGAAATTGAAACCCAATTACTTGAACTCGCTCTAACTCATCGTTCTTACTCTTACGAACACGGCCGTGGCCCGAACAACGAGCGTCTGGAATTTTTGGGCGATGCAATTCTTGGTTTTCTGGTGACTGCCCACATTCACGATCACTTCTCAACCCTTTCCGAAGGTGAATTGACCAAACTAAAAAACGCCCTCGTTAGCGCCACATCTTTGGCTGAGGCAGCCAAGAAAATACAACTCGGCGATTATCTGTTGCTTGGCAAAGGTGAGCTACAGACGCAAGGTAGAGAAAAACCAAACCTATTGGCAGATGCCTTTGAGGCGCTACTCGGTGCAGCTTATGTTTCTGCTGGTTTGGAAGCAGCCTCTTTGATTGTCGAGAAATTTATCCTTCCAATGCTCGTCGAAGCGGATGATTTACTTCTCTCAGCTGACCCCAAGACAACCCTCATTGAGTTGCTTCAGCAGAAAGACTTAGGTAGCCCTGAATACCGAATTAGTTTTGATGGACCAGATCATGACCGAAACTTTTTTTGTGAGTTGGCCATAGATGGCCAACTACTTACGCGTGCAGAAGGAAGATCTAGAAAGCAAGCTGAAACAAATGCGGCAATTTCCGCATTAAAAATATTCTCGGGAAAGTAAATGCCAGAACTTCCCGAAGTAGAGACGGTTAGAGCCGGCTTGGCAAAGGTAATGCGAGGTGCTGAAGTAACCTCAGTTGAAGTCCACGATGTCCGATCCTTAAAGCGTCACCTCTCTGGACCAAAAGATTTTGAAAGCAAACTCTTGGGTTCAAACACCCTAGATGTTGTTAGGCGAGGAAAATTCTTTTGGCTGCCGATCACAGGCGGAGAGCAGGCGCTAGTTGGGCACCTAGGCATGAGTGGTCAAATGCTAATTCGAGCTCCAGGGTTTGAACCGGAGAAACTAAATCGAGTCACCATTAGGTTTAGGTCTTCTCGAAGTAAAGAATATGAAATGCGATTTGTGGATCAAAGAATTTTTGGATCTCTTGCAATCGAGCCGCTTGTGAAAAGTGCTGATGGGGGCAAAGGAGGGTTTAGTGATGGCAAGAATCTAGGAAAACCTTGGCAAAACCTAGTTCCTGCTTCGGCCGCTCACATTGCCAGAGACCCATTGGATGAAGAGTTTGATATCGAACAAGTGGTGCACCGGATTCGAGCCAAAAAAAGTGGCATCAAGCGGGTGTTGCTAGACCAGCAGGTGCTCAGTGGAATTGGCAACATTTACGCCGATGAATCACTTTGGTTAGCCAAATTGCACTACAACCGAGCGGCCGATAGCCTCTCGAAGGCAAAAATTCGAGAGTTAATCGGTTTGGCTCAAGAAGTTCTTCAAAATGCTGTTGCCCAAGGTGGGACAAGTTTTGACCAGCAATATAAGAATGTAAATGGCGAGTCAGGCTATTTCTCACAGGAGCTCTTTGCCTACGGTCAAACCGACCTTCCCTGCGCTAGATGTAAAACCCCAATAAAAAGGGATAGTTGGGCCAACCGGGGGTCCCACTACTGCCCAAAATGCCAGCGCCCAAGCTAGCGGTGCGTCCGATGGCTGAAAATGGGGTAATTTTAGATAGCTCCGCTTTGGGGCGAACCGACAAATAAGGGGTTGACTCACTTGCATCTCAAGAGCCTTACCCTGAAAGGCTTCAAGTCATTCGCCCAACCAACCACATTCCAATTCGAACGCGGTGTCACCTGTGTTGTTGGTCCAAACGGCTCTGGTAAATCCAATGTGGTTGACGCTTTGGCCTGGGTGATGGGCGAGCAGGGAGCTAAAACCCTGCGCGGCGGAAAAATGGAAGACGTCATCTTCGCTGGAACCTCCACCAAGGGACCGCTTGGTCGGGCCGAGGTAATGCTGACAATCGATAACACCGATGGCGCTTTACCCATCGAGTACACAGAAGTCACCATTTCCAGAACCCTATTCAGATCCGGAGGTTCTGAGTACGCCATAAACGGCGAACCATGTCGATTGCTCGATGTTCAAGAGCTGTTGAGCGATTCAGGCCTTGGGCGGGAGATGCACGTCATAGTGGGCCAAGGTCAGCTCGATAGTGTGCTGAGGGCAACTCCCGAAGAGCGAAGAGGCTTCATCGAGGAAGCCGCGGGAATTCTTAAGCACCGCAGACGTAAAGAAAAAACCGAACGCAAACTTGATGCCATGCAGGCAAACCTCGCTCGGCTTAGCGACCTCGCTGGTGAAGTCAGAAGGCAACTAAAACCGCTTGGCCAGCAAGCTGAAATTGCTCGCGAGGCTCAATCCATTGCCTCAGCCGCTAGAGACGCAAAGTCGCGAATTCTAGCTTTCGATATTCTTGAGATCCAGCATTCACTGGAAGCCACATCGACCAGTGAATCGCAGCGTCGGAGCGAACGCAATATCCTTCAGGAATTATTGGCCGAGAACCAGCAGAGACTTGGCCAGTTGGAATCTCCAGAGCTAAATCAAAAGCTTGATCGCGCTCGACAGATTTCTTTCGATTTCGATTCATTACAAGAAAGAATTAGATCTATTTCCAACATCGCAAGCGCCAGAGTTGCCCTATTGGAATCCAGCGACCAAGAACAGAGCAAGTTTGATTTGTCGTCAATTGCCAAGGATATTGAAAAGGCCGATGCTGAAATTGTTCGACTTTCTCATGAGGTGGAAAAGCTTCAGGAAACACTTTCCATCGCCGAACAATCCCGCAACCGCGCAAGAGAAGATCTTGAAATTTTTGATGCCAAAGCTCAAGAGCAGAACTCTCTGATTTCAAAATATGATCTCGATCTTGCCGAACACGCGAACTCTGTGAAAGTGGCCCAAGGCAAGCTAGACGCGCTGAAAAACGAACAGCTTCGCCATAGAGAATTAGTAGAGGAAGCACGTTCGAGATTCAATGAGCAATCTCGGCAGTATCAGGAACTTGAAAATCTTCTAGCTCAAAATCACCCCAGTGAATCAAATCTCGAATCCAAATATGAAGCTGCACAAAAAGCAGTTTCAGATGCCGCTGGAAGAATTGAAGCACTTCGGGATGAGTTGCACGAGGCTGAACGCCAACGCGACGCTCTAGCTGCAAAACGCTCTGCACTCAATCTAACCTTGGAACAAAAAGACGGCGCGAGCGAGCTTAATAGCTCAGATCTTCGTGGTCTTCGTGGTTTGATGGCAAATCACCTGCGTATTGAGCCAGGGTACGAACAGGCAATCGCAGCGGCCTTGGGTTCGCTTGCTGATGCACTAGTCGCTGAAAACATTGATGCGGGACTCGCAGCGCTTGAACACTTGAAGCAAACTGACGGTGGTCGCGTGGAGATTGTTATTGCCGACGTGGACCTTAGAACCACTCGGCCAGTCTCTGGTGAATCTGGTCTAGGTCGTAAAGCATCAGATGTAGTTTCCGCACCAGATGCCATCCTCAGACTTTTGGACAATTTTGTAATAGTGGATGACCTTGCCGCAGCAAAAGACTACTTCCGGTCCTCCTCCGAGGGCCAAGTAATAACCAAAGCCGGGGATGTCCTAACCTCTGCCATCTTGCGCGGTGGCTCACAATCTAAACCCTCGAAGCTTGAACTTATTGCCGAACGAGACAGCGCCGAATCTAAACTTTCAGAACTGAGTTCGAGGATTGAAAACATTTCGGCTCAGCTTGCTCAGGCGAAGTCCAACGAAGTTGCCGCCAAAGCAACAGCTAAATCAGCACTGGCCGAATTAAACGAACAGGATGCGGCCCTTGCCAAGCAGGCGGAACAGCTTGGAAGAATCAGAGTTCAGGTAGAGGCGTTACAGAGTGAGCTAGATCGAATCGCAACAACTGGAACTGCCAACGAGCAGGCCATTGAGGCAGCGGAAAATGAATTGCGTTCTGCCCAGGAGCGATTTGCAAATTTCGAAAGTCAAGGTCGACCTGAAGCAACAATCTCAGACCGCGAGGCTTTAGTTGATTCACTAGAGCGGGAGCGCTCAAAGGAATTGGACATCCGTGTTGAACTCGGTGCTGCTGAAGAGCGGCTAAGAGTTGAAAAAGAGCGATCGGAGAACCTCGGCAATCAGCTCGAAAGCTCCCGAGCCGCAATCGAACAGGCCGTTGCTGCGGCCATAGCCAGAACCGCCCAGCTTAAATCTGCTCGTGCGGTTTTAGGCCTTCTCCCAAAACTTATTGAGGCTGTTTCGGAAAGCTCTAATCTTGCTAAGCGGGATTACAACTTGATGGAAAATGAACGCACCGCTCAGTTTGCCGAACTAACCAGAGTTCGTGGAGAAATCGCATCTATTCAGCAGAAGCTTTCCGACCTGACCCAATCGGTGCACGACATTGAATTGCAAAATCACGAAAAGAGACTTAACTTAGCAAACCTTATTACCCGAGCTCAGGACGAACTGGGCTTGGACCGAGAAACCCTCGTGGCCGAATATGGTCCAGATCAACCAATTCCTTCCCAGAATCCAGAGCAGGAACCAGGTGCTTTTAATCGCGAGCAGCAACTGCAACGATTGAAGGAGTCCGAGCGTCTACTTGAGAAGCTAGGGCGAGTTAATCCTTTGGCTCTTGAGGAATTTGCCGCTTTAGAGCAACGGCACAAATTCCTAACTGATCAACTTCACGATCTGACTGAAACTAGAAAAGACCTCATAAAAATCATCGCCGACCTTGACGAGAAGATGAAGTCGATCTTCCACGATGCCTTCCAGGACACCAAGAGAGCCTTTGAAAAAGTCTTTCCAGTTCTGTTCCCGGGCGGAACCGGATCCATATTCCTAACCGATCCAGATAACCTCTTGACCACTGGTTTAGAGGTCAACGTGAAGCCGGCTGGTAAAAAGATTGAGAGACTCTCACTTCTTTCCGGAGGCGAGAGATCACTTGCGGCTGTTGCTCTGATGGTGAGCATTTTCAAAGCCAGGCCTTCGCCCTTCTATGTGATGGATGAGGTTGAGGCAGCCTTGGATGACGCCAACCTAGGACGACTGCTTTCCATATTCGAAGATCTTCGCTCCAATTCGCAGCTGATTATCGTGACTCACCAAAAGCGAACCATGGAAATTGCAGATGCGCTCTACGGGGTATCTATGAAGCAAGATGGAATATCCGCTGTGGTAGGTCAAAGACTGCGCGAGAAAGAAAATGTCTAATGGCTGATCTCTTCTTTTGGCGCAAAAAGCGCAAAGAAGACAGTGAATCTCAAACCGTTGTTCCAACCGACTCAGCCTCGATTGAGATTGTTCCAGACCTAATTCAAACTACTTTGCCAAAGCGGAGTTCCAAAAAGGGAATCAGATCACTATTTGCCAAAGCTAAATTCAACCCGGACGATTTGACCGAACTTGAGGACATCCTGATCCAAGCCGACTTTGGAATATCCGCAGCCGAGGAAATTGTTTCGGAAGTTGCGGAAATCGCTAAATCTCGAGCCGCCCAGACAGAGGCGGAGCTAAGGGAAATTCTTGCCGAAGTCATTCAGCGACTTCTGGAAAACGATAAACGTGAATTGAATTTAGCTGACGGGGAATTGCCGTATGTCTTTTTGGTCGTCGGCGTGAATGGAGCGGGCAAGACCACAACTATCGGAAAGCTAGCAAATTGGCTGCGGGAGGGCTCTTGGTCAGTAGTCCTGGGCGCGGCCGATACTTTTCGAGCGGCCGCCGTGGAACAGCTTGGCACCTGGGCTAAAAGATCAGAAAGCACCCTTATTGAGCCCAAATCTGAGGGTCAAGATCCAGCATCGGTCGCATTTGAAGCGGTAGAGAAGGCAATCGAAATAGAAGCTGACATTTGTATTATCGACACTGCAGGACGCTTGCAAAATAAGGCCGGACTGATGGACGAACTGTCAAAAATCCGCCGTGTTATAGAAAAACGCGCAAAGATTTCTGAGGTTTTGCTGGTCCTTGATGCCACCACCGGACAAAATGGGCTTGCCCAAGCTAAAGCCTTTTCTGAGTCAGCGGAAGTTACGGGAATTGTTTTGACGAAACTCGATGGCACTGCCAAAGGCGGAATAGTATTTGCAATTCAACGAGAACTTGGAATTCCCATTAAGTTGGTTGGAGTCGGCGAGGGGATAGACGATTTTGCCTTTTTTGACCCCAAGGAATTCGCCGCTGGACTTGTGGCTTAACCTAGACGAGTAGGGAGTATCAACTTGTTTGGAAATTTATCGGAACGTCTTGCGGAGACTTTTAGAAACCTCCGTAGTAAAGGTCGCCTAAGTGCTGCCGACATCGACGCCACCCTTAGGGAAATTCGCAAAGCTTTATTGGAAGCTGACGTTGCTCTTGAAGTCGTAAAGAACTTTATTCAGGCTGTGAGAGATCGCGCTCTGGGCGACGAAGTTTCAAAGGCTCTCAATCCTGCTCAGCAAGTAGTTGCAATCGTCCAAGAAGAATTAATTGGCATTCTAGGTGGAGAACCACGAAAGCTTCGTTGGGGAAAAACCGCACCGACGGTAATCATGCTTGCTGGTTTGCAGGGTTCGGGAAAGACAACACTGGCTGGAAAACTTGCCAAATGGTTAGTTGGTGAAGGGGAAACTCCACTACTGGTGGCCGCCGACTTGCAACGTCCGAATGCCGTTGAGCAACTTAGAGTGCTGGGCGAAAAAGTCGGAGTCGAAGTCTTTGCTCCAGAAAAAGGCTCAGGTCAAGGTGACCCAGTTAAGGTTGCGAATGACTCCATTGCACATGCCAAATCCAAAGGACTTTCGGTAGTAATTGTTGATACTGCGGGAAGACTCGGCGTTGACGAAGAGATGATGAAGCAAGCCGCAAACATTCGCGATGCAGTCAATCCCGATGAAACTCTTTTCGTTATTGATTCCATGCTTGGACAGGATGCGGTAAACGTTGCAAAGGCTTTTGAAGAAGGCGTTGGAATCTCAGCGGTAGTACTCACCAAGCTTGACGGCGATGCTCGCGGCGGTGCTGCACTTTCGGTCTCTTCAGTAACCGGTAAGCCAATTATTTTCTCTTCGACTGGGGAAGGGCTAGATGCTTTCGAGCCGTTTTACCCAGATCGAATGGCCTCGCGAATTTTGGATATGGGTGACGTTCTTACGCTTATCGAACAAGCCCAAAAGGCCTTCGACACCGAAGCGGCCGAGGAAATGGCACTCAAACTCGCCAAGGAAACTTTTACTTTGGAAGATTTTTTGGATCAAATGCAGCAGCTTCGCAAGATGGGCTCGCTCAAGTCGATGCTTGCAATGATGCCAGGGGCCGGACAGATGCGGCAGCAGCTCGATAACCTGGACGAGCGGGAAATTGACCGAACCGAGGCAATAATCCGCTCCATGACTCCGAGCGAAAGAGTGAATCCCAAAATCCTCAACGGTTCGCGGCGATCCCGAATTGCTCGCGGATCAGGGATGACCGTCACCGACGTGAATGGTTTGGTAAATCGCTTCGAGCAAGCGGCCAAAATGATGAAGACCGTGGCCAAGGGTGGCACTCCCCAAATCCCAGGTATGCCGCAGGGAATTGGGGGAGTTGTGGCTCGAAAGAAGTCCAAGGATAAAAAGAAATCTGGCTCGCGAAGCGGCAATCCAGCCAAGCGAGCAGCAGAGGAGCAAGCCAGGGCCATGGGAATCAAACCCGCGGAATCGGGTTCTGGATCGGCCTTTGGGCTAGGCAACTAGCGCCAAAAGACTATTTCTGGCAGAATAAGGAAGTTGCCTTGGGTCCTGACCCTCTAACCAGGATTCGAAAAGGCAAAACCATAGAGCTTGACTACCGAGTGTGCCCCCACGCTCACGGTTGATTGTTCGCCCCAATTCAAATAACAGGAGCATTGTGGCTGTAAAAATCCGCCTAAAGCGTCTCGGAAAACTCCGTACGCCGCACTACCGTATCGTTGTCGCTGACTCTAGAACCAAGCGCGACGGTCGCGTCATCGAAGAAATCGGTCGTTACATTCCGACCGAAAACCCATCCTTTATTGAGGTCAACTCTGAGCGTGCTCAGTACTGGCTTGGCGTTGGTGCACAGCCAACCGAGCAGGTGGCT
>JBJTOG010000125.1:0-4367 GCA_046074425.1 Actinomycetota bacterium | reverse complement strand
TGCTTAAACACTTCTATATAGTTGCCGGAGAGAAAGGCTCCCCGGTCAATAACCATGTCAATCTCGTCGGCTCCCGCTTTGACAGCATCCTTAGTGTCTTGCAACTTCACAGCGAGAGAGGCTCTTCCGGAAGGGAAGGCTGTGGCGACGGCCGCCACGTGAATGCCCGAGGTACCGAGGGTCTTTTTGGCAACCGAGACCATATCTCCATAGACGCATATGGCTGCCGGGCGTGGGCAATCCAGATCGGTTGGATCTGGGGTCATTGCCTTTAGGCAAAGCGAGCGCACCCGCTCCGGGGTGTCCATGCCTTCAAGGGTTGTTAGGTCCATCATGCTTATGGCCGCATCCAGTGCCCAGGCCTTAGAGGTCGTTTTTATTGACCGAGTTCCCAAACCCGCTGCCCTAGCTTCCAAACCAACTTTGTCGACTCCGGGAAGAGAGTGCAGCCAGCGCCTGAGGCTTAGGTTTGTGATATTGGCGCCAACCACAACTTCTGGTTCAATTTTGGGCAACAGGCTCTCCTTGGAGGTATTCCCTAAGTCTAAGGCAAAGCCAAGAATGAGGTTAGTAGTGCCATTTATAAGGGTTTGGCTTTCCCATTCGCTTTGATAGCGATGACCAAGAATCGGTTGCCCAAAGCGTCCAATGCTTCAAAAATCTGAAACACTAGCCTTATTGCTCTGGGCTCATCCGTGTTGAGGCTAAGGGCAGCGGTCTGAATCTGACACTTCGATATATTCCCAGGAAAGATGGCGAGAAAGAATGCTGCAGTTAGCCAACTTTCTCCTTAAGGTTCTTGGCACACCCGCACTCTAGGTCAAGGCATAGGATTTGGAAGGTGAAGCTCAGCTTTGAATCAACCATGTTTGAATGGCGCGGACCTGCCCCCTACTATTTCATTGAAATCCCGGCAGCTCAGTCGACCAAAATTAAGAGTATCGCTCGAGAACTCACCTGGGGTTGGGGTGTGATTCCAGTTACCGGAGAGATAGGCGGCACCAAGTTCACAACCGCCCTGTTCCCAAAGAATGGAAACTATTTGCTTCCGATCAAAAAAGCTGTCAGGGACAAAGAAAAACTAGAGGTTTCGAGCACGGTGCGGGTAAAGCTAACAGTTGGCAACTAGTCATACACTTACCCCATGAGATGCCCAAACTGCGATCACCTAAATGACCAAGCCTCTAGCAAATGTTCTTCCTGCGGGGAAGTGCTAAAAAGAGTCGACCCGAGGGCTGGTGACCCGGTGCTCTCTAAAGGAATCTCCTGGGCGCTGGTTGGGATGGGTGTCGCTGGATTGATCTTTGTGATCGCCAATAGCACTCAGGATTGGCATAGTGCCTTGGACTACGTAGCGCCGGTAGGAGTATTGCTAGTTGGATTTTTATCGATGGGGTTCAAAAGAAAGAAGTAATGCGGGGGAAATGAAAAATCTAATACTGAAGATTTATGCTCCTGATATTCTGGCCAGATCTCTTTTTATAACCGGAGTAATTGCTGGCTTTTTGGCTTTTGCGCTACCGGTGCTTGCAACCACCCTAGTTTCAATAGATGGGGCGGTAACCGCGATTTTGGGAGCCTTTTTCACTTATCTTTCTCTGGTGATGATTCCGGCTTCGGTTGGATTTGTCTTTAGCGCAGTTGTGGTTTCGCTTCGGCGGCGTTTTGGTTCTTCAAAAAAAGCAATTGATTCCAACAGCAAGCCTTCAAGCGGTGAGCAATCCAAGAAGCTGAGATCTGGAAGGTATACCGCTTTAGCTGGCTTTCTGTTTATCTTTTCGCCATTTATTCCGGTAGTGCTGTTATCGGGCAGCATGAAAGAAGGTGCTGGGTCGATTATTTACCTTTGGGCAATGCTTTATACGATTCCACTTGGTCTTGGAATCATGCTGGTTGGGATAGTTCTGGGAATTAGAAACATGAGAAAAGTTGCCTCGAGCTCGAAGTAAGAACTGTTGCAAAGTAATATTGCTGAATAACCCAATTAGGAGAAGTAAATGGATCACAGCCTAGTTATCCCAATAAACGAAATTACTATCTTGATGGCAATTAGCTCAATCGGAATTATTGCGGTGCTGGGTCAGTGCATGATGTTATTTGTTCTGGCTCTGAAAAAGGGAAACTAACAACTTTTATAAACCAACACCACCAGCTCTTCGGTTATCCCCTCAAAATAAATGCCGCTGCCAAAACTGCTATTCAGCAGCAGCTGGCCAAAGGGTATAAAACATTCTGAAGAATACGGGAGAAACTCCCCTTCCCCTCCTGAATCATAGAAATTTATTTCCTGTCTTTCTTTGATCCAACACTCCCATGCTTTGGAATTGCCTCTGCATTCAAACCCCAGGAGTATCTTTGGAAAGTCTTGGCAGGCAAGGGGCTTGCCAAGAATTACGAACAGAGGAAAAAATAATTGAATAACAAAATTAAGGTTGCACTTGCAAGCCTTGCAGTAACCGCTCTAGTAGCAATTGGTGTTGCAGCAAGTGCTGCCGGTGCGAGCTGGAGCTATTCGGGGGATACTGGTTCAAATCACTGGGCAACCATTGATCCAACCAACTATGCAACCTGTGCTGATGGAACCATGCAGTCTCCAATCAATTTGAAGAACGCAGTTCCAACACCTATGAAAAACCTAAAGTTTGATTACACCGAAGGCGAAGCAGGTATTTTCAACAATGGTCACACTGTTGAAGCCGAGCCACTGGGTGCAGAAGAGAACACCATGACACTGGGCGGCGATGTCTACCCATTCGTTCAGTTCCACTTCCACGCTCCTAGCGAGCACCAGATCAACGGTATGCACTACCCGGTTGAGATTCACTTTGTGCACAAGACTGAGGCAGGAAACATCGCAGTTGTTGGCGTATTCCTAAAAGCCGGTAAGGATGCCAACGAGGGTTGGTCAGCATTTGTTGACAAGATGAATGACGCAACCGCTGATCCTGAAGAGACCACCGTCGACATCGACTGGGAGAGTCTGCTTCCAAAGAATCGTCAGACCATCCGCTATAACGGAAGCCTGACTACCCCTGGTTGCACCGAGGGAGTTAAGTGGAACGTATTTACCAACCCGGTAATCGTTTCTCAAGAACAGATCAACGCCTTCTTAGAAGCTTACTCTGGCAATAACCGCCCAGTTCAGCCACTGAACGGTCGCAAGGTAAAGCTCGATAGCACCCCAAGAAAGTAGTTCTAAATAAAACTAAACCCCTCGCCCTTGGTGAGGGGTTTAGTTCATATCCGAGAAGTTATTGGAGAGTTAGGGAAACCTGATTACCCCAAGGATCATCAACTTTTACTTTCTGGCCATCATTTCTCAACTGAAGTCCAAAATGAGAAAGTCTCTCCGAGATGGCACCCAGGCTATCGCTATCCGGTAATTCAATTTCGACATCCCCAAGACCTAATGTTTGCTGCCTGGGACCTGCTCCTCTGGAGCGCCAAATGTTCATGGCCATGTGATGGTGATAGCCACCGGCGGAGACAAAAAGTGCTGTTCCAGCAAAATTCATGGTGACATCAAAGCCTAATTTGTTGACGTAGAAATCCTCGGCCTGCGGAATATTTCCTACGCTCAGGTGAACGTGACCCACCTTTGAAGCTACGAGCTTGGATTCGGTTGCGTTTTCATTTAGGTACTTATTTGGGTCTAACCAAAGAGTGTCCATTTGCACCTGACCGTGTTGCCAACTCCAACTGGTTCGCTCGCGGTCGAAATAAAGCTCAACTCCGTTGCCTTCTGGATCGTCAAAATAGAACGCCTCGGATACCAGGTGATCAGCGCTTCCGGTAAAGCTAGTTGGATAAGCCCTCGCCAAAGAGGAAACGGCATTTGCTAATTGTTCTTTTGTATCAAATATAAAGGCGGTGTGAAATAAACCCGCCTCGTGGGAGCCGGCATATTTGAGCTCCGGTGAGTGCTCAACAATGAGTGCAGGTTCTGATCCCCTGCCCAGAATTATGCTCGAACCTAGATCTGCCACAACATCCAAACCCAAGGCATCCCGATAGTAGCGGAGCATTGAATCTAAGTCTTTGACTCTTAGGGTGACTGCACCCATGGTGATGTTGGCCGGAAGATTGCCCATTTTTGCCTCAGTTCTCTTAGCTCTTAGTTCAACCATGGAATCAAGGGGAAATTCCATACTTTTGGCAAAGAGACTTGATTCACCTAGAGCGTTTTCCTTCACAAATTTGGCAAATGGTGGCAGACTCACAACAAAGAGAGGAATTTTCATGAAGGCAAGCAAGTTTCTAGCCACCACTTCGGCGGGTCTGTTACTAGTGGGTTTTGGAACACTAAGCCCGGCTAACGCGAGTGGTATGTGCTACGGATTGACACCAACAATTACGGGATCTGGGGA
>JBJTOG010000124.1:0-2562 GCA_046074425.1 Actinomycetota bacterium | reverse complement strand
ATCTAATTCTAAAAACTTGGCTGCCTGCTTAGAAAGTTTCTCTACCCACTCGGCAACTGTTTCTTTGGTGTTCAAAGTTCGCTCGGCGGTTGGACGCGGATCCCCTACCAGTCCGGTGGAGCCACCAATCAATAAAAGTGGGTTGTGTCCAGCAAGTTGCAATCTACGCATTACAAGAAGCTGCACTAGGTTGCCAAGGTGAAGCGATGGAGCGGTTGGATCAAAGCCAATGTAAAAAGTTAGCGAAGAAGAATTAAGTTCTTTTTTGAGCTCTGCTTCATCTGTTGATAGCGCAATCAGGCCTCGCCACTTTAGCTCATCCCAAATTCCAGCGAAAGAAGAATCGTTGCTCTGATTTTTTAGCACACTCATTTGCGAATCCAATTCTTTCTCAGCTCACTAATCTGTTCCAAAACTCTTGGCAGTGCGGTGCCGCCGGCACCGGTTCTGGATTTGATTGAGCCACTCACGCTCAATACATCTCTAACTTCTGGAGTTAGGTGACGAGAGATTCTTGCCATTTCGGAATCCGGCACTTCATGCAGCTGAACTAAGTTTTGTTCGCAGTAGGAAACTAGCTTGCCGGTAATTTCGTGAGCCTCCCGGAATGGAACCTGCTGTTTCACTAACCACTCCGCAACATCGGTTGCCAGTGAGAAGCCAGCTGGAGCCAGCCGTTCCATGCGGTCCAAATCGAATTTCATGGTGGCAACCATTCCAGAAAAAGCTGGCAACACAACTTTCAAAGTGTCGATGGAATCGAAAACCGGTTCTTTGTCTTCTTGCAGATCGCGGTTATACGCCAGCGGTAATCCCTTCAAGGTTGCAAGCAGTCCTGTCAGGTTTCCAATCAGTCTTCCGGATTTTCCGCGGGCGAGCTCTGCGATGTCTGGATTTTTCTTTTGCGGCATGATCGAGGATCCGGTCGAGTAGGCATCGCTTAGTTTGACGTAGCCAAACTCGGTCGTTGCCCAAATGATAATTTCCTCGGCAAAGCGTGAGAGGTTGATGCCAACCATGGTCAAGATAAATGCAAACTCCGCCACCACATCCCGAGACGAAGTTCCATCAATCGAGTTCTGAGTGGTTGCGTGAAAGCCAAGCTCTTGAGCAACCAGCATGGGGTCCAGCCCCAAACTTGATCCAGCCAGTGCTCCACCGCCATAGGGCGAGAGCATTGCTCTCCCCCGCCACTGAATAAGTCGCTCCAAATCGCGGCTGAGCGGCCAGGCGTGAGCCAAAAGTTGATGAGAGAGCAGCACCGGTTGAGCGTGCTGCAGGTGGGTTCTGCCTGGCATCGCAGACCCAAGATGTTCCTGAGCTCGGTCAGTTAGCACCTCGATGAGCTCCCGAATCAAGCCTTCGATGGCCTTAGATTCCTCCAGCAGGTAGGAGCGAATTAGGGTTGCAATCTGGTCATTTCTGGATCTTCCGGCCCGCAGCTTGCCACCGAGTTCAATGCCAGCAATTTCAATCACTCCGCGCTCCAGCGCGGAGTGAACATCTTCATCCTGCTCCTTAGGAGAGAAGGATCCCGCTTCCACTCGCTCCAAAAGCTGATTCAACACTTTGGAAAGTCTTTCGGCTTCATCGGCGTTTAGGTAACCGGCCGAAAGTAACGCTTTGACGTGAGCGAGCGATCCAGCAATGTCGTATTTGGCCAATCGCCAATCGAAGTGAGTGGACTTGCTTAGCTTGGCTAGCGCCTCCGAGCTACTCTCTTCAAAGCGGCCACCCCAGAGAGATCCGGCCTTAGGTTCATTTTCCATTGTGACGCTTTGCTGAAATCTTGCTCGGTAATGCCCAAAGTTCAATAAAGCCCTTAGCCAAGGACTGATCAAAGGTATCGCCGGTATCGTAAGTGGCCAAATCAAAGTCATACAAACTCTGCTCAGACCTTCTTCCGGTCACAGTTGCCCTTCCTCCGCGAAGTTTAAGGCGCACTTCTCCGGAAACATGGCGCTGGGTGTGGTCGATGAAAACATCGAGCGATTTTTTCAAATCCGAGAACCAAAGACCTTCGTAAACCATGGTCGCCCACTTATCCTCGATGCCCTTTTTGAAGCGATTAACATCGCGCTCCAGAGTGAGGTTTTCCAATTCCTCGTGAGCTTGAATTAGGGCAATAGCGGCCGGGGCCTCATAGATCTCGCGGGACTTGATTCCAACCAGTCGGTCTTCCACGATGTCGATGCGACCAACACCGTGTGCTCCAGCCAAAGCATTCATCTGCTTCACCATTTCAATTGGAGATAGGGTCTTGCCATCGATGGCAACTGGAATTCCCTGCTCGAATTTCACAACCACCTCGGTTGCCTCGCGCTGCAAATCAGGATCTTGGGTGTAAGTGTAGAGATCCTCAATTGGCGCATTCCAAGGATCTTCTAAAAATCCGGTTTCCACCGCTCTTCCCCAAACGTTTTGATCCACCGAATACGGGCTCTTTTTGGATTGAGCAATTGGCAAATTATGTTCGGCAGCATATTCAATTGCCTTGTCGCGAGTAAGGGCCAGATCGCGAATTGGAGCAATCGAGGAAAGTTCCGGAGCAATAGCTGCAAC
>JBJTOG010000123.1:0-2457 GCA_046074425.1 Actinomycetota bacterium | reverse complement strand
GGAATGTTGGTGCGACCAGAGATTGCCTGAGCCTCTTCAGTGAATTCAGCACTCTGCTCAACGTCTTTGAGTTCGTACTCCACACCAACTGCCTCAAGCAGTGCCTTAGAACGGCGGCAATCGCCGCACCAGTCAGCACCATAAAAAGTTACTTCAGCCATTTTTGATTTCTCCTAATTTCGCAAAATCTTCTGATCTTCAATCTCTAACCATTCACCATCAAAGCTGATTCCCGTCAAATCCGCTACCACAACATCGGCATCGGTGGCCAAAGCCCCTTCCGACACTCCAACCACAAACCCAGCCCCGGCAGCCCTCGCCGCAGCCACCCCGGCAACAGCGTCTTCAAACACCACACAGTCCTCGATGGCAACCCCAAGCCGCTTTGCCCCCAGCAGATAGGGATCGGGAGCGGGCTTACCGTTTTCAACATCGCCTCCGGTCACCAAAGTTTCTGGAAGCGGAAGCCCGGCCGCCAGGATTCGAGCGCGACCGAGATTGGGGTTGGCTGATGTGCAGATGGTCCAGCTCCCCTCAGGCAAAGCCTCCAACAATTCTTTGGCACCCGGAAGCGCCACCGTCTCGTGCGCCGACTGCTGCTCAAGCTGATTGATTAAGTCGTTAGCCTCTTCAAACATTTCTTCGCCCAATACCTGAAGCACTAAATCTTGAGCTCGGGTTCCGAAGTGATTGGCGATATCAAAACCTTCAACCTGGTAAATCTCAGACCACTTTGCCCAAGATGAAATCACCGAGGCGTGCGAATCAACTAGAACCCCGTCGTTATCAAAAAGCAGGGCGCGGGCAGGAATTATCACTTGGCTTTAGTGCCGCCGTTTTTACCATTGCCATTTATTTTCTTGGCATTTCCATTCCCAGCTGGCTTTGTTCCATTTGCCGAAGCTTTAGTCCCGTTTGGTTTGGTGGCTTTTACCAAAGCCGAGCTGGTAGCAACGCTAGGTGCCACCGGAGCTAACTTGTTGCGCTCGGTAATAAAGAGGTAGATGCCCACAGCAGCCAAGAGCAAAAGCATTAGAGCTGGGAACATTTCGCGAATGAACCAATCGAAACTAAACGGGGCAACCTGCCAAGCCCAGGTATTGATAACTGGTTTTTCTGGCGTTCCCTCTTGGTATTCCGGCCAGATGCGAAGCTTGTCTATGGCCCCAGCTCCAAAGGTGAATGACATCACCGAAACCACACCACCAAAAACAATTGAGAGCACAAAGTTTAGATTGCTAGCTCCAGCCGCCAAAGTTTGCCTTGGTCTTGGTGCTTCAACTTTCGCCGAGCGTGCCTTGGCCGAGAATCTGGTTCCAAGCAAAATTCCAATTGCGATGATGGCTTGAATAACCACCCAAACCCAAACTTGCAATTCAGTTCTGGTGGCGTCATAAACCACCAAACCAAAGATGATGGCAACTGCGGTAAAGATAACCGGAATCGCATAGCCGAAACCTAGAGCCTTCTCGGTTTCGGAAAGCCCTTCGCGCTTTTGACCTTTTACTGTGGACTTTCTAAAGACAAAAGCGCGAAGCAGGATAAAGACCACCAGCGCGGTGGCCAAAAGAATTGGCAGGTATACCTGCAAAAAGCGAAGGCCAAGGTTATCCTCGCGGTTGCCGAATTGGTTAAAAGCCGAAAGGAAATTACCGATTGCAAAAATGGCTCCGCCGACCAACGAGATGATTACCGTCAGGTTGGTAAAGCGGTGGGCTGCTCGAGCCAGCGGCTGATCTGGACCGGCGATTTCTCTAGCGTGCAGCGCCATGCGCTGACCAAAAAGCGAGGCGATTCCAAAGACCGTGATTCCAGCTAGAAAGAGGTAGGTGGAGGGCCTTACCACCTGGGCTTCGCCCACGTAGCTTCCAAATTTGTCATAGACCGGATAGATGAAAAGGTCTGAGTAAATGGCGAACATGAACATTACCCAGCCGATAACAAGACCGATCAGCGGGTTCAAAATGGCTCTTTTTGCCAGTTGTATTTCCATATCTTTACTTTACGCCTGGGCAATACACTTTCAGCATGATTGTTGTTATCGGCGAAGCTCTGATCGACCTGATTGAAGACAAGAGCGAAAAAGGCTCTTATAAAGCGGTGGTTGGCGGAGCCAACGCGAATGTGGCAATCGCTCTAGCTCGCCGTGGCACCCCACAAACCTTTCTGGCTCGGCTCTCCAGCGACTCCTTCGGCCAAAAGATTCGAAAGCGCCTTGAAGATAATGGGGTCCGTTTAGACCACTCGATTGCAACCGACGAACCCACCAGCTTGGCGGTGGCCTCAATTGGAACACGCGGTGGAGCCAGCTATTCCTTTTATGTGAACGGAACTGCCGATTGGGGTTGGACCGAGCGCGAATTGCCAAGTGATTTGGATTTAGAAAATTTGCATGCCAAGGCGCTGCAGTTTGGTTGCCTGACCATGGCTATGCCACCGGGTAACAAAGTTATTGAA
>JBJTOG010000122.1:0-8230 GCA_046074425.1 Actinomycetota bacterium | reverse complement strand
GATAGAAATTCACACTTGTGGTATCGCAGACCAATACTTGGCCGGCTGCAGCTCCCAGAGTCGCCCTACCGAGCAAATCACCAGTTGGCTGTGCCTCATCAATCCAGTGACTCCAACCATCGACGAGCTCAGTTCCCCATTCATTGATCATGAAGTCATTTACTTTTTCGATGGTGGCCTTAGGCAATCTTCCAAGAGAATTACCATCGAGATAACAAAGATCAGGATCTGAAATAACGAATTCGGATTTGTAATTTGCCAGCTCATCTTGACTATCGAGAGCTTCAGCGGTGGCACGGAGGGTAGGGTCACCAAAGGGATTCAACATCGAATTTTCCATGTCCTTCAGCCTAGCCTTTTGTAGCAAATCTCAAACCAGTAGCTGATGCTTGGCCAATTCCTTATAAAGCGGGGTCGATTTAACCAATTGACTGTGAGTTCCAACCCCAACAATTTTTCCCTGATCCAGCACAATTATCTGGTCGCTGTCAACAACGGTTGATAGCCGGTGAGCAATAACCACCAAGGTTCTTCCCTCCGCCACCTTGTCTATTGCCTCCCGCATCCGCTGTTCATTGAGTCCATCTAAAGCTGAGGTTGATTCGTCCAAAAGCAAGATCGGCGGAGCTGCCAATAACGCTCGGGCAATTGCCAAGCGCTGTCGCTCTCCTCCAGAGAGCATGATTCCAGCTTCTCCAACCTCGGCATCCAATCCTCGCTTATCCCGCTTGAGCACAGAGGTTAGGTTCACGCTTGTTAGAACTGCCTTCAATTGCTGATCGCTAGCATCCGGAGCTCCAATCAAAAGATTTTCTCTGATACTTCCGGCTAGAACTGGGGCATCTTGTTCAACGTATCCAATTTGAGACCTTAGGGCTTCGTGTGAAATTGAGGTCACAAATTGTCCATTGACCAGAATCTCTCCAGCTACTGGTTCGTAGAAACGTTCAATAAGAGAAAATATTGTAGATTTTCCGGCGCCAGAAGGACCAACTATCGCAACTCGATCTCCGTGATTGATTTTGAAGCTAACTGAATTAAGCACCTTCTTGTAATCTCGGTCCTCAGCGTGAGTCGGGTAGGAGAAATCAACTTTCCTAAATTCAATTGCATGATTACTCTTCGTTTTTGTAGTCGATTGCTCAGGTGCCTTCTCTTCTTCGAGCGGCAGCTGAAGAATTTCCTCAATTCTTGCGAGGGCACCGAGCGCGCTCATCACCGACGAGTATGCGCCAAAGGCCTGACCTAGCGGTCGAATCATTAGAAACATCAACAGAATAAATGTCACTAAGTTGGCAACCGAGGTTTCACCGGAGGCAACCCGGAAACCCCCAACTCCCAAAACCACGATGAAAGCAGCATTAGAGGCAACACCAGCAATCGGAGAGATTAGAGCATTGATCTTGGCAATCTTGACGCCCTGAACGTATGCCTCTTTGGCATCGCGCTGAATACCTTCACTCTCACGATTCTCTGCCCGAGCTGCCCGAATTGTACGAACCGCTGATAGCGCTCGTTCCACCGCTGCCGCCATTTCACCAACTCTGGTTTGAGCCTTAGTGGTGGCTGATCTAATCTGCCTAGCCGAGAAGACTATTGCCACCACGGCAACCAGAATCATTCCAAGAGTTAGCAACAGTAAGAACAGGTCGATAACTGCCATTGCAACAACCGCGCCAACAAAGATCAAGACTCCACCAGCAGCGTCTATTAGACCTTGAGTCAAAACAGCCCTCAGTAGCGTGGTATCTGAACCAACTCTTGAGACTAAGTCTCCAGTACGTCTTAGGTCATACTCCAATATCTTGAGCTTTAGTAGCCTTACTGCCAAACGATTTCTCGCCGAGAGCACTACGCCTTCACCTGCTTTGGCAAGTACGTAATACATCAAACCGCTGGCAACACCAGCTCCCAGCACCACAGCAACCAAAATCAATGCGATCTCTGTGACCTGCTCGCCGTTTTGGACAGCGGTGATAATTTGCCCAACAACAAGTGGCTGAGCCAAGGAGATGGCAGCTCCAATGACGGAGAGGATTACCGCAACAATCAGCGCACCTTTATGCTCAAGTAGGTAGGGGGTCAGCTGAGAGAACTTCGCCTTTGGACCCTGGTCTTTTGGGGATAAATTTCTTCCCCTTCCCATCATGCTCATTTCATCTTCTCTCAATCATTGGATCGTTGTAAATGTATTCATTTAGCAGGTAGTTAATTTCCTGCAGCGAAAGCGCTTCGGTGTATGCCGTGTTTTTATGAAAGCGCGAGTAGTCCACAGTTTTGAGCGCCTTCAAGGCTTTAGGGTGATTTAGTTTCAGAAACATTTGTGTGGTATTTGAATTTCTAGGAAACTCGGTCTTTACTTTTCCACAGCCGTATCCAAAAACCGTAAGCGAGACATCGGCAGCCTCCGGAGAAGTTTTCCGAACAATATCCATGTCTCTAATTCGGATTCGCGATCTGGGATTTTCTGTCCTTCGCCAAATTTGAAAACAGGTGGCTAACCTGGACTTATTTGAAATAGGTTGACCATTGCGATTTACGTAGTCGATTGAAAGGTCTTCATCGGATACCAGTTCAAAATTCAGATCTAATCGGTTTGTGACCGACCACTTCCGCCAAGACCTTGGAACAATAAAACAAATTGCGTCACTAACCAATGCCGCCTTATTGAAAAACGGAATGCTAAGGGCATTATTTCTACCGAAGGGAGGATTGGATATCGTCACCGCAGATTTGAGGTTCAAATCTGCCGTTAGGAAATTCCCGTTTCGAACCTCAGGGTGCTGTGGTTCGATGTCAAAACTTAGAATTTCCAAAGGTTGACGAGCCTTTGCAGCCTCAATAAATGCACCGGTACCACCGGCTGGCTCGAGGATTATACGTCCATTGAGTGGACCAAGAACCCTTTCCACCTGGTCCACCAAAGCATCCGCAGTCTCTTTTGGGGTGTAATACTGCTCTTTTCCAGTGACCCTTGTGTTACCAAGCCGAGGAAGAGCTTGGCTGTCTAAAGGCATGCTCCTAGGCTAACAAGCAATTCCTGGGGCAGGCTGATGAGCTTTATTGGTAATGGTTTGTTATCCTAAAAAGCTGTCTTCGGCGCCAGGCTGAGACGCAGAAATGGACTACCAGTGCCCAAAAAGCCAACCCAAGAACCAATGATTGTTGCCAAGGATCTTCGAAAAACCTTTGAAGACTTTGTTGCTGTTGACAACATCAACTTTGAGGTCAAACGCGGAGAAGCCTTCGGTCTGCTTGGCCCCAACGGTGCAGGTAAATCCACCACCATGCGAATGATTGCATCCACCTCGCAACGATCAGGTGGCGAGCTAAGTATTTTAGGAATGGACCCAAATAAGCAGGGTCCTGAAATCCGAGCTCACCTAGGGGTAGTCCCTCAGCAGGACAACCTAGATCGAGAATTAAAAGTTTGGGAAAACTTGTATACCTACGGTAGATACTTCGGACTCTCCAGAACATTTCTAAAAACAAAAATTGAAGAACTCATAGATTTTGCCCAACTTCAGGAAAAGAGAAATTCCAAGACCGACGACCTCTCTGGGGGAATGAAAAGAAGGCTTACTATTGCTCGTGCTCTGGTCAATGAACCAGAAATTTTGATGCTTGATGAACCCACTACCGGCTTAGACCCGCAGGCTAGACACGTGCTTTGGGATCGATTGTTTCGCCTCAAGGAGCAGGGTGTGACTTTAGTAATCACCACCCATTACATGGATGAGGCGGAGCAACTTTGCGATCGACTGATAGTCATGGACAAAGGCAAGATCATGGCCGAAGGTTCACCGAGCGAGCTCATCAAAAAGTATTCAACCAAGGAGGTGCTCGAAGTTCGATTCGGCTCGAGCAATAACTCATCGGCAGCTAAGAAAATTGATGGGATTGGGGAAAGGGTCGAAGTGCTCCCCGATCGAATTCTGGTTTATGCGGAAAATGGCGAAAAGGCTCTGGAAAAAATAGTAAAGCTCGGGCTAAAACCGATTACAGCACTTGTTAGAAGAAGTTCACTGGAAGATGTGTTCCTGCGGCTAACCGGTAGATCGTTGGTTGACTGATGACTAATGCGGAAATTTTTCGCCGCGGACGCTCCCGAGGTGCTCTGTATGTTGCGGAATACCGAATTAGGGCCATGGGGAAGTGGCTAACTTCAATCTTCTTTGTCAGCTTTGGCAATCCGCTGGTTTACCTATTGGCTCTCGGAGTAGGGGTTGGCGCTTTGGTTGATGCCAATACCGGTGGGGCTGGGGTGAATGGAGTTTCCTACTTGCAGTTTTTGGCGCCAGCCCTTTTGGCGACTGCTGCCATTCAAGCCGGGCTGGATGAAACCATGTTTCCGACCTTGGAGGGATTTGTTTGGAATAAATCTTTTGAGGGCATGCATTCCACGCAATTAACTTCAGGCCAGATGGTCGATGGCATTATGTTGGCAGCTCTAGTCCGAGCCCTATTCACTTCGGGAAGTTATCTTGTGGTGCTTTGGCTCTTTGGAGCCATAACCGTGGAGTCAATCCCAATGCTATTTTTCATTGCCAATCTGGCCGGTATGTCTTTCGGGGCAGTGATGCTAGCCTCTACTTCTTTCATAAAGGACGATGATGGCTACTTTGCCGTTATTTTCAGATTTGTAGTGAACCCGATGTTTTTATTCTCTGGCACCTTCTACCCACTAGAGCAGATGCCAGTGTTCTTGCAGTGGATTGGCTGGATATCGCCACTTTGGCACTCCACCAACTTTTCTAGGGCGATCAGTTTTGGACTAGAGGTTCCAACCTGGCTGATGGTTGTTCACATTTCTTATCTGGTTCTACTCCTAATTGTTGGTTTAGCAATAGGAAAGTGGCAATTTGAGCGGAGGCTAACCAAATGAGCATGCTCAACGCTTCCGTTGATTCTGCCATCGCCATTGCAGAACGGAGATCCAAAAAACTTGGTGCCGGAGTTTACTCTGGTCGCAGTTCGAGAATTATCGAGAGATCCTTTGTTGCCCTTAAGTCTTCAACTTGGTTCGTAGTGTTTTCAGGCTTTGTTGAACCCGTCTTCTACCTGCTCTCCTTTGGCTACGGAATTGGAAACCTAATCGGAGCGGTAACCGCCTCCGATGGAACCGAAGTTCCCTACGCAGCTTTTATAGCTCCAGCGTTATTGGCAACTAGTGCCATGAACGGCGCTATTTTTGACTCCACATGGAATGTATTTTTTAAGATGCATCACTCGAAGCTATATCAGGGGATGCTTTCGACCTCGATGGGTCCACTGGATGTTGCTTTGGGTGAAATGGGGTGGGCGCTACTACGAGGCCTTGCCTATGCAGTGGGATTCTTTGCCATCGCCTGGCCGCTTGGTTTGATTATTAGCCCGATTGGCATCCTGGCAATACCAGCTGCGGTTCTGGTGGCCTTTGGTTTTGCGGCAATTGGAATGGGAGTTACCTCTTATCTAAGAAACTTCCAGCAGCTAAACTGGGTCAACTTTGTACTGCTTCCAATGTTCATGTTTTCGGGAACTTTTTATCCTTTGAGTGTTTACCCTGAGGCAATCCAGTCGGTGATTCAGTTGCTGCCGCTATGGCACGCAGTTGAACTAATTCGTGGGCTAACCTTGGGCGTAGTAAACCTAGGAATGCTCGGTCACGTTGGGTATTTCCTTGGAATGATTGCGCTTGGGCTAGTTTTCACAACCATTCGGTTGCGCTCACTTTTTATGAAATAGTTACCAAAATACGGCGAGGATGACGTTCAGGACTGTAAGTCCACCAACCGCACCCAGCACACCGCTTGATACCGGCTTTTGTTTTTTCTTCAGCAGAACAATTACCAAAATCACAAGTGCGATAGCTAACTTGACACCAATTTTTGTGTGATCGAGAGCTTCTCCTCCGCCAAGGGCTAGCTCCCACTCTCTAACCCCGACAAGCAGTAATCCAGTTATGAACATGGTCCAAGCTCCGTGCACCATGGCTGGAATAATCTCGGCAGTTTTAGCCCTCAGGGATTTGATTTGGACTAAGAAACCACCCAGTAGCGAGGCGAGTCCGATGAAGTGTAAGACAACGAGTGAGTCTTTGAGGATTGAAGCAATTTCAAGCATTGGTATCTCCCATCTACCTAATAGCTTAAGAGCTTCATGGCGATTGCGGCCTCAACGGCCTCAGCCCCTTTATCCTCTTTAGAACCTTCGAGGCCAGCTCTATCGAGTGCCTGCTTTTCGTTATCCACCGTCAATACTCCAAAGCCAATTGGAATTGAGTAATCCAGTTGCACCCTGGATAGTCCGCTGGTAACTGCCTGGCAAACGTAATCGAAATGTGGGGTGTCACCTCGAATTACAACACCAAGAGCAATAACCACTTCACTTCCTGATTCAATAGCGCCTTGAGCTGCCAGCGGAAGTTCAAATGCCCCAGGAACCCGGATAACTTTGTAATCGCTATTGCCCGCTGTCTTGAGAGCTCGCTCAGCACCAGCTAATAATCCATCGGTAATTTCGGTGTGCCAGCTAGTAACTAGAATCGCAACCTTAATCCCTTGAGCGTCAATGCTGATTTTTGGAGCACCACTAGAGCTCATGGCGATCCAGTTCTGGGATGATGTGCCCCATACGCTCACGCTTGGTTTCTAGATAACCGGCGTTCTCATCAAATTGACCAACCAGAATCGGAACATACTCCGAAACGCTAATTCCAGCGACCTCGAGGGCATCAATTTTGGCGGGGTTATTACTCATCAGGCGCACCGAGGTAATTCCCATATCCGCCAAAATCGAAACCGCAGCCCCGTACTCGCGAGCTTCGCTTGGAAGACCGAGGGCTAGATTGGCATCGACAGTATCCATGCCTTCGTCTTGAAGTGCGTATGCCTTTAGCTTGTTGAGAAGTCCAATTCCTCTTCCTTCTTGACCGCGAAGGTAAATCACAACTCCACCATTTGGATCGCTCGCAATCTTCTCAAGCGCATAGTCAAGCTGCGGACCACACTCACATTTTTTTGAACCGAACGCTTCACCGGTGATGCATTCGCTGTGCATACGCACCAGGACATCTTTTCCTGAAGGATTTCCTGCGATGATGGCGACGTGATCGGCTGTGGTTTTGGTGTCGTAGTAACCACGGACTCGGAATTCTCCGTGAATCGTTGGGAGTTTAGCTTCGGCCTCAAAGCGAATTCGATCCACCTTTTGGTCCTGCTCAATCGGCTCAACTACATCGCGGTATTCAAAAATCTGCTCGATGCTTATCACGGGTAGTCCTTCCTTCTCACCTACTTCCAACAATTCGGGAAGCCGCATCATTTCCCCATTTGAAGAAATCATTTCGGCGATAACCCCAACTGGAATCAAACCCGCCAATTTCAAAAGATCAACGGTGGCCTCGGTGTGTCCAGGGCGACCAAAAACTCCATCCGGATGTGCTCGAAGTGGAAGTACGTGTCCAGGGCGAATCAAATCGCTTGCCTTGGTTTCTGGATTAGCCAGCAGGTTTAGGGTCCGCGCTCGATCTGAGGCACTGATTCCGGTTGTTATGCCGGTTGCGGCATCTACCGAGACTGTGTACTGGGTGCGATAGCGATCCTGATTGGCATTGGTCATAAGCGGCAAATCTAATCGGTTGGCGACCGATTCAGACATCGGTGCACACAGGTATCCGGAGGTGTGCCTAACCATCCAAGCAATCCACTCGGGAGTAGCAAACTGAGCAGCCATAATGGCATCGCCCTCATTTTCTCGGTTGCGGTGGTCAGCTACCAAAACCGGCTTTCCCTCTCGTAGGGCAGCTAATGCCTCGGGTATTGTTGTCAGCTTCATGCCTGACTCCTTGCTTCCATTAGTTTCTCGATGTGTTTTGCCAAAATATCCGCCTCGACGTTTAAGAAATCACCTACTGCTTTACTGCCTAAGGTGGTTAGCCTCAGGGTTTCCGGGATCAAACTCAGCGAAATTACATCGTCTTCGATTGCGTTTACCGTCAGCGATACTCCATCCAGAGTTATTGACCCCTTTTCGACTACGTATCTAGTTAGCGCGTTAGGAATACGAACCTTCACAACATCCCAGTTGGAGACTCTTGAGCCCGCCGCTTGACTTCCTCAGACGTGCCCTCCGGCCACACCATATTAGCAGTGCCATACACTTCTGGCTTGGCGGCCGTCTTGAGAAGAGCGATTTCTTGCGCAGTGTTCTTAAATCGTAGTCTAGATGCCAGATCTGCAGAACGGAG
>JBJTOG010000121.1:0-5460 GCA_046074425.1 Actinomycetota bacterium | reverse complement strand
GATTGCCCACGCCCGGCAGCCATATGCGTCTATGGAGATATGGTCTCGGTTGCCAAAAAGACCCTCGGTATCTCGGGCATTCACGTTGCTGCCGTCGCCACAGCCTTCCCTTCCGGAAGAGCCTCTCTCGCGGTGAAGTTGCAAGACACGAAGGATGCTGTCAAAGCGGGAGCCGACGAGATCGACATGGTCATTGACCGGGGAGCCTTTCTCTCCGGTAACTATATAGAAGTGTTTAAGCAGATTCAGGCTGTGAAACAAGCCTGCGTTCGCAAAGACGGTTCGAGAGCTCACCTAAAGGTGATTTTGGAAACCGGAGAGCTTCAGACCTATGACAATATCCGAAGGGCCAGCTACCTTGCAATGCTCGCCGGAGGAGATTTCATTAAGACCTCAACCGGAAAAGTCACGGTGAACGCAACTCTTCCAATCACCCTTTTGATGCTCCAGGCGGTTCGCGACTGGCATGATCAGACCGGAGTCCTAATTGGTGTTAAGCCGGCTGGGGGAATTCGAACCGCAAAGGATGCCATCAAATATCTAGTGGTGGTTAAGGAAGTCGCGGGCGAGAGATGGCTAACCCCGGACCTATTTAGGTTCGGAGCCTCCAGCTTGCTCAATGATGTTTTGATGCAGAGACAAAAGCTAAAGACCGGAAACTACTCCGGTCCCGATTATGTGACCGTGGACTAAGAGGAAATCAATGTTTGAATACGCCCCCGCCCCAGAATCTCGGGCACTGGTCACTTTCCAGAGCAGCTACGGCCACTTCATTGGCGGTAAGTTCACCAAGCCATCGAACACCTACCAGACCATCTCCCCTTCAACTGAAGAGATTTTGGCGGAAATTTCAACCGCCAGTGCCAAGGATGTGAACCTTGCGGTCCAAGCAGCGAAGACCGCCTACGACAAGGTTTGGTCCAAACTTTCTGGTGCCGAGCGAGGCAAGTATCTCTACCGCATCGCAAGAATCATTCAGGAACGCGCTCGCGAGCTCGCCATTGCCGAAACCCTAAACAACGGAAAGCCAATCAAAGAAACCAGGGATGCCGACATTCCCTTGGTTTCAGCCTGGTTCTTTTACTACGCCGGTTGGGCCGACAAGCTCGACTATGCAGGATTGGGTCCAAACCCCAAGGCCCACGGGGTTGCCGCCCAGGTTATTCCTTGGAATTTCCCATTGATGATGCTGGCTTGGAAGATCGCTCCTGCTTTGGCCGCCGGCAACACCGTCGTGCTCAAACCCGCCGAGACCACACCACTTACCGCACTCATCTTTGCTGAGATTTGCCAGCAGGCGGGATTGCCAGATGGGGTTGTTAACATCATCACCGGCTTTGGTCAAACCGGAGCAGATTTGATAGCACACAAAGATGTCAACAAGGTCGCCTTCACCGGATCAACCGCGGTTGGAAGACTCATCGCCAAGCAAATTGCCGGGACAAACAAAAAAGCAACTCTCGAGCTTGGCGGCAAAGCCGCCAACATCGTCTTCGACGATGCTCCGCTTGATCAAGCGGTTGAGGGAATCATCAACGGCATTTTCTTCAACCAGGGTCACGTCTGTTGCGCGGGCTCACGGCTACTGGTTCAAGAGTCGATTCAGGATGAGCTGCTTAAGAAACTCAAACGCCGCATGGAGAACCTAAGACTTGGCGACCCGCTGGATAAGAACACCGACATCGGAGCCATCAACTCCAAAGACCAACTTCAGAAAATCACCAAACTCGTAAGGCTCGGAGTCAAAGAGGGTGGCGAAGCCTGGTCGCCCTCATGTGTGATTCCTAAAAAGGGTTTTTGGTATGCGCCGACGGTAATCACAGGCGTTGCTCCAACCAATACAGTGGCCAGAGAGGAAACCTTTGGGCCAGTGCTTTCGGTGCTTAGCTTCAGGACTCCGGCCGAGGCGGTAGCCAAGGCCAACAACACCCCCTATGGTTTGAGTGCAGGAATATGGACCGAGAAAGGCTCGCGAATTCTCAAGGTTGCCGATCAGCTCAACGCCGGGGTGGTCTGGGCGAATACGTTTAATCAGTTTGACCCAACCAGCCCATTCGGCGGGTTCAAGGAATCTGGCTACGGCCGAGAGGGAGGCAGGCACGGATTGCTTGCTTACTTGAAGGGAGAGAACTAATGCGTCTCGATATCAAAAAGACTTACAAACTCTTCATTGGTGGAAAGTTCCCAAGAAGCGAATCCGGTCACACCTACGAGCTGACTTCTTCCAAGGGGGAATTCGTTGCCAACGTGGTTTTGGCCTCACGGAAAGATGCTAGGGATGCGGTTGTTGCCGCCAGGGCAGCGCAGGCTGGTTGGGCATCGGCTACGGCTTATAACCGCGGACAGATTCTTTACCGCATCGCCGAAATGCTCGAGGCCAGAAGAGAACAGTTTGTTGCCGAGATCAGGGAGCTAACCGGAACCACCGAAAAGGCTGCCAACCAAGAAGTCGATGAGGCCATCGACTCCTGGGTCTGGCACGCTGGCTGGAGCGACAAGATTGATTCGGTTGCGGGATCGATGAACCCGGTTGCCGGACCATTTTTCAATATCTCTACCAACCAACCAACCGGTGTGGTGGCAGCCTTCGCACCTCAGCAAAGCAGTCTGGTGGGACTTGTGAACACAATTGCCCCAATCATCGTGACTGGAAACACGGTTGTGGTGGTTGCTAGCGAATCACTTCCACTTTCGGCCATCACCCTGAGTGAAGTTCTGGCAACCAGCGATCTTCCCGGGGGAGTTGTGAATGTGCTGACCGGAAAAGAGTCGGATCTAGCCCCTTGGCTTACTTCTCACCAAGACGTCAATGCAGTTGATCTTGAGGGAACCTCTGATTCGGTTAGCCTTGAAATTCGTGCCGCAGAAACTCTCAAGCGGGTGGTTCGACCTGGAACATTCTCAAGAATAGGGTCCAAGGGTTACCTTCAGCAGATTCTTTCGTTCATGGAAGTGAAGACCGTTTGGCACCCCAAGGGGCACTAGCTATTTCTTCAGCTTGGGAAGGTTAGTTGGCGATTTCTGAGCCGAAGTTTCCACACTTCAACGCTTCAGTGTCTTGGCAGCGCAAACAATCCCCCCGTTCTGGCATAGATTTATTAGATGCCGCAACCAAAGACCAAAAATGGCTTCCCACCTAAGATCTGCCAGAAGTGCGGCAGGGGTTTTGAGTGGCGGAAAAAGTGGGCCAAGGACTGGGATAGCGTCAAATACTGCTCTCAGAAGTGCCGGGCCTAAATGGCAAGACTCTTACTTATTCCCTTTGATCACCTGCACCCCAAATACGGTGTGCTGCGGGATGCCGATCCTAATCAGGACACCGTATTGCTTGTTGAGAGTGCCCGAATGCTTTCTGGGCGCCCTTGGAATAAAAACCGACTGCATTTTCTAGTTTCTTCAGCGAGACACTTTGCCAAAGAGGTTGAAGCCCTTGGCTACAAGACGCTTTATCTCAAAGCCAAAGACACTCCAACCGGCATCGCCCAAGCAAAAGCTAAAACCGGAATTAAAGAAGTGTTTTGTGCCGAGCCTTCAAGTTTTGCTCAAACCAGGCAGCTTCAACAACTCGGTGTCAAGTTTGTCCCAAACGACTTTTTTCTAACTTCAAGAGAGCTCTTCGCCTTGTGGGCACAAACCCAAAAGACCTTCGTCATGGAAAATTTCTATCGCAAGCAGCGGGTTCGGCTGGGAATCATGGTTGAAAACGGTGAGCCAACCGGTGGCCAGTGGAACTTCGATGCCGACAATAGGCTTCCACCGCCAAAGAACTACAACTGGCCCGAATACCATTATTTCGAGCCGGACCAGATAGATCTTGAAGTTGCCAAGGAGCTGGGCTATGAAGCAACTGGACTTTGGGCCACCACAAGGGCGGGAGCTCTAAGGAAATTAGATGAGTTTATGAAAACTCACTTCGCTTCCTTTGGGCCTTACGAGGATGCGGTATCAACCGATAGCTGGGCCATGCACCACTCGGTCATTAGCCCATATATCAATAACGGACTGCTTCATCCAAGTGAAGTTGTTACTGCTGTCCTAAAGCGCTTCAAAAAAGGGGACATCCCGATTCAGTCTGCGGAAGGGTTCATAAGGCAAGTAATCGGCTGGCGAGAATACATCAACGGGATGTATTGGTTTTTAGGCGAGGATTATCGGGATAGAAATAATCTCGCAGCTAATCGAAAATTACTCCCGCTATTTGTCAATCCGGCCAAGACCAAGATGAACTGTGTTTCAAGTGAAGTGCAAAATGTTCAAAACCGTGGCTGGACCCACCACATCCCAAGACTTATGATTCTCTCCAACTTGGCGCTTTTGACCGGAACCAATCCGCAGCAGTTTTTGGATTGGATGCGAGAGCAGTTTGTTGATGCCAGCGAATGGGTCATGGTGCCAAATGTAATTGGCATGGGATTACATGCCGATGGCGGCACCATGATGACCAAACCCTACGCCTCTGGCGGCGCATACATCTCGAGAATGACCAATTACTGCAAGGGTTGCGAGTATGACCCGAAAGCAAGGGTTGGGGATAAGGCTTGCCCATTCACCACTTTGTATTGGGACTTCTTAGATCGCAATCGAGAGGCCTTTGCTCGCAATCACCGCATGAGTCAGCAATACGCTGGCCTTATAAGGCTTGGCGATTTGGCACCACTTCGCTCCAGAGCCAATCAAGTATTGGATGGCCTTAGCGATGGAACCATCTAGGGCCATAGCAATAGAGTAAAGAGAGATTGAAAGGCAAGGATTTCAGTGTCGAAATTCATAAGACCCGAGCGCACAAGCTCTAAGTGGCGAAGGTTTGAACCCGATGTTTTGCCAATGCACGTAGCCGAAATGGACTTTGAGGTTGCGGATGAAATTCGAGAACTTCTAAGCTCAATGGTTCAAAGATCAGATCTTGGATACTTAGGGCCGGTTCCGGAGGCCGCAGACGCCTTTGGCGATTTTGCCAGAAGGCGCTGGAATTGGGAGATTGATCCTTCGGGATTTCGAATCGCCACCGACGTCGGGGTTGCCGCAGTCGAATTACTTCGCATTCTCACTAAGCCGGGAGATCAAGTTCTAGTAAATTTTCCGGTTTACTCCTCGTTTCAAGGCTGGCTGAAAGAAGTCGGAGCCAAACCATTTGATGTTCCACTTCTTCGAGTGGGAAATTCTTGGAGATTGGATGTTCCCGGCATCGAGCGAGCCTTCCAACAAGGGGTCAAGGTTTACCTACTTTGTTCGCCCCAGAATCCGGTTGGACTTATTCACAGCGAGCAGGACCTGAGAGAAATTGCCGCCTTGGCAAAAAAGTATGACGCGGTGGTTATCTCCGATGAAATCCACGCTCCACTGGCCTGGGAACCCTTCACACCATTCCTGGCGCTTGTTGAAGTCGCCGAAGCGGGCGGAATTACCATCTCCTCTTCCGCCAAGGCAGTCAATACAGCAGGTCTCAAAGCCGCCTTCTGG
>JBJTOG010000120.1:0-3833 GCA_046074425.1 Actinomycetota bacterium | reverse complement strand
GTTATTTGGTGGCTGAGGTGGAGGGGGTGGTGAGTGCTTTGATTGGAGCCGCTTTGGCCCTAGTATTCACGAGCCTCACTGCCATCAGCATGCTAGTTGGCAGGAGATTCTCGCTTGCTGGTTTTTTTGGTGTGGTTATGGGTGGCTGGCTTTTCAAGCTACTGGGCTTTGCGATTTTGGTTGGCTTCTTGAAAGATGCCGAATTCCTCAACGGCCCAGTGCTATTTTTCACTGTGGTGGCAGCGGTTTTGGGCTCACTCGCTATCGACTCAGTTGCGGTGCTAAAGGCCCGCATCCCCGTGGTCGAAGGCTAGTTTTTTCTTGCTAGACTTTTGCCAATGCAGTTGCAGCTGCATTAAAACACTGTAAATCGCCGCGATTTTTCTCGCCCCGAAACAGGAGACTGCCCTGCTAGATAAAGCCTTGAGCGTGCTGATCCAAGCATCGGTAACCGACGAATCGGGCAATTACAAGGGTCCCTCCATCATGGAGTTTTACCCCGAAATTGTGGCTTTCGAGGGCACCCCTTTTGCTCTGAACCGAATCATGCTTATTCGCTTGATTGTGGTTTCGGCCCTAATCATTCTTTTTTACCTTTGGACCAGGCAATTTCAAAAAGCCAACCGAACAAATACTCTGGTGCCAACTCGCTTCCAGCTAATGGGTGAGATTTCACTGAATTTTGTTCGCACCAGCATTGCCCACGGCCAGCTCGGAAAGGTAGATGGCGATCGGTTCCTGCCGCTACTGACGACTATCTTTTTCACAGTTTTGGGCATGAACATCACCGGAATCCTTCCAGGCTTCAACATCGCTGGTACTTCGGTAATTGGACTTCCGATTGTCCTGGCGGTTGCCGCCTACGTGACCTTTATTTACGCCGGAATCAAAAAGCACGGCATGGGATTTTTCAAGAGCTCACTGTTCCCATCGGGAGTTCCGCCAGCGCTTTATGTGATGGTTACTCCAATTGAGCTACTCTCGACTTTTATTCTCAGACCGGTTACTTTGGCTCTTCGTCTGACCATGAATATGATCGCAGGGCACCTTTTGCTGGTGCTTTGCTTTAGTGCGACTCAATTCTTTTTCTTCTACGCCGATGGCTTCTTTAAGTTCTTCGGAGCGGGAACATTTATTTTTGGATTCGCCTTTACTCTCTTTGAGATCTTGGTGTCATTCCTACAGGCTTATGTGTTCACCCTGCTAACAACTGTTTACATTCAGTTGGCTCTGGCAGACGAGCACTAAGAAAATCTGACAACCGTCAGCTGAAAACCACGGAAGGGAAAAACAAGTGGACATCACAAACATCGCCGAACTATCCGGCAACTTGGCAGTAGTTGGTTACGGCCTCGCAGCAATCGGTCCAGGAATCGGTGTAGGACTGGTTGTATCTAAGACCATCGAATCCATCGCTCGTCAGCCTGAGTTGGCATCCCGCCTCCAGGTGACAATGTGGCTAGGTATTGCTTTTACTGAGGCGCTTGCGCTTATCGGTCTTGCCACCCCATTCATCTTCGGCTAACCAAGGACTAAGACATGATTTCAAGGATTCTCGCTGCTGCTACGGAGGGTGAAGCACCCAATCCGTTGCTGCCAGCCGACTATGACATCCTTTGGTCTGCTGTCGTCTTCGCAATTTTGCTCACCTTCTTTTGGGTAAAGGTTTTGCCTAACTTCAAGCAGACCTTAGATGCTCGAACCGAAGCCATCGAAGGTCGCCTCGCAGCGGCCGAGAAGGCTCAGGCAGAGGCTGCAGCCAAAACCGATGAACTTGCTAAGGCTCAGGAAAACACCCGGGCTGAAGCAAGTGCAATTAGGGAAGAGGCTCGCGCCGAAGGAGCCGCCATTTTGGCGGAGCTAAAGGAGCAGGCTCAGGCTGAAGCTGCCAGAATTGCACAGACCGCGAAGGCCCAGATTGAAGCCGAGCGTCAGGCTGCGCTGATTTCGTTGCGCGCCGAGGTCGGATCAATGGCAATTGATTTAGCTTCCAAAGTGGTTAGTGAGAGCCTGAAAGATAGCGCAACCGCCGCCAAAGTGGTTGACGATTTCCTGAAGGATCTTGAGAGCTCGCAAAAGGCAGGCAACTAAAGACCATGTCATCTTCAACCAGACAAGCGGTAGCGGCGGCTAAGGATATCCTTGCCCCACTACTAAGCGATGCCGATTTAAAATTTGCGGAGGAGATATTCGCAATCGGATCGGCAATTGCTTCATCCAAGCAGCTGCGCAACATTCTCTCGGACCCTTCCGCCGAGATTGACTCCAAACAGGCCGCAATTCGCGCGGTCTTTGGACGCAGTGTGTCAACAAAGAGTGTTGATTTCTTGGTTAAGCTCGCTTCGCTTCGCTGGTCGAAGGGCTCGGATTTAGTTGATTGCCTCGAACAGCTTGCTGTTCATGCGGTTGCTTCAATTGCTAAGGCTGAACTTGCCAAGGTTGAAGGCGAGCTTTTTGAGTTTCGCAAAGTAGTTGATTCTGATCAGCAGCTTCAGATTGCCTTGGCTTCTAGGCAGGCAAGTCCGGAGCAAAAGCTTGTTCTAATCGACCACTTAATTGCAGGGAAATTCAGCGCTGAGTCGGCTTTGCTTATTCGGTTTGCAGTTATCGGCTCGACAAAGCGTCGCTTGTCGGTAGTGCTGGAGCAATTTGGGAAGTTGCTGGCTAATTTTGCTGGCAAGTTTGTTGCCAACGTGACTGTTGCCTCCGCACTGAGCGAGAGTCAGCAGGCGGAATTAGAGCAGGTCTTGGCCAGAGACTATGGCCAAATCAAACTGAACATCGAGGTAGATCCAGGCATCCTCGGTGGACTAAAGATTCAAATCGCTGGAGAAGTTATTGACGGTAGCGTTGCTAACCGTCTCAAGCAAGCAAGGATGATGCTGGCCTAGGCCAACATCTAACCGGGGTTCGCCCCAGAAGTAGAGGAACGAGATGGCAGATCTAAAAATCAGCCCAGACGAGATTCGTGATGCCCTAAAGGACTTCGTGAATTCCTACGAGAGCGACAAGGCTTCGCGCAGCGAGGTCGGTCACGTCATCGATGCCGGTGACGGTATCGCTCACGTCGAAGGTCTTCCAAGTGCGATGGCTAATGAGCTACTGAAGTTTGCTGATGGCACATTAGGTCTAGCTCTAAACCTTGACGAGCGAGAGATTGGAACCGTTATCCTCGGAAACTTTGAGGGCATCGAAGAGGGAATGGAAGTTCACCGCACCGGTGAAGTTCTCTCGGTTCCGGTTGGCGATGCTTACCTAGGTAGGGTTGTGGACCCGCTGGGAAACCCTATCGACGGTCAGGGCGAAATCAAAGCTGAAGGTCGTCGCGCACTCGAGCTTCAGGCTCCTGGAGTTATGGCCAGAAAGTCTGTGCACGAGCCTCTACAAACAGGAATCAAGGCAATCGATGCAATGATTCCGGTTGGTCGTGGGCAGCGCCAGTTAATTATTGGTGACCGCCAGACCGGTAAGACCGCGATTGCGATTGACACCATTATTAACCAAAAGGGAAACTGGGCAACCGGTGACCCAACCAAGCAGGTGCGCTGCATCTACGTCGCCATCGGCCAGAAGGGCTCGACCATCGCCTCCGTGCGTGGCGCCCTCGAGGAGGCCGGCGCGCTGGAGTACACCACCATCGTGGCGTCCCCGGCCTCCGACTCCGCCGGCTTCAAGTACCTCGCCCCCTACACCGGCTCGGCCATCGGCCAGCACTGGATGTACCAGGGCAAGAGCGTCCTGATCATCTTCGACGACCTGACCAAGCAGGCCGAGGCCTACCGCGCCGTGTCGCTGCTGCTGCGCCGCCCGCCGGGTCGCGAGGCCTACCCGGG
>JBJTOG010000119.1:0-7478 GCA_046074425.1 Actinomycetota bacterium | reverse complement strand
GTGAGCCTCGCTCAGCTGGCAGCGGAACTCTCAGTTGCACCACCAGAGCAGGGTTCGGAAACCATCCTGAGTGGAGTTTCCATGAACACCTCAGATCTGAGATCGGGGGATATCTTTTTTGCCATGCCGGGGCTAAAAACGCACGGCGCAAATTTTGTCGGTCAGGCTCAGGCGGCCGGGGCGGTAGCTATTGCTACCGATAGTGCTGGGTTGGAAATTATCGGTTCTGCCAAATTTCCTTTGATTCTGGTTGAAAACCCAAGACTTCGATTGGGGCAGGCGGCAAGGTTCGTCTATGGCAACAATGGCGATGACATGCCGACGATGTATGGGGTGACCGGAACTAACGGCAAGACTTCGACCGTGCATTTTCTGGCAGCGATATTCCGACAGCTTGGCTCGATACCCGGTCTTTCCTCAAGCGTCGAGCGATACATCGCAGATGACATCATCATCTCGCGCTTGACTTCACCGGAAGCGCCAGAATCTCACGCCCTAGTTGCCCGAATGCGAGAGAACAAAGTTCAAGAAGTGGCATGGGAAGTTTCTGCCCAAGCCCTTAGGCAGCACCGGGTGGACGGTTTCTTTTTCGATGTGGTTGCCTTTACAAACCTAAGTCACGATCACTTCGATGAATTTGATTCCTTCGAACAGTATCTGGAATCTAAAGTTCCGCTTTTTGCCGCATCGCGCGCTGGCAAAGGCGTGGTTTGCTTAGATACCGACTGGGGTCAAAAATTCCTAGAAAAAAGTGAAGTTGAATGTTTGACTATCACGTTGCGAGATGATGTTGCATCGGATTGGAAGGTAAGGGTCACCAAGGAGCACCCTAAGTACGTTGCCTTTGACGTATTGGGTCCGAATGGAGAAAAGATTTCTTCATCGGTTCCGATAATTGGCGATTACATGGCATCCAATGCTGGCGTAGCAATTTTGATGTGCATTCAAGCTGGCCACTCCTGGGAGCATTTAGCGGAAGCACTCAAGGATGGAATTAATGCTCCAATCGCCGGCCGTGGTGACAATGTTGCAACTGGCGATGGACCCAATGTTTATGTTGACTTTGGACACACGCCAGATTCCATTGAGATGACTATCAAAGCAATCAGAAACATCACTCCCGGAAAGCTTGTTGTAGTGGTTGGGCTTGATGGCGACCGCGACAAACTAAAGCGACCGATGATTGGAGAGATTTGCGCGAGGCTGAGCGATGCCATGATTGTCACCGATCACAATCCAAGGTTTGAGGATCCGGCAATAATACGTCAGATGATTTACGACGGAGCAATTAAAGAGCGCCCCGATCATGACATTAGAAACCTAGAGGGACCGGAGCGAGCAATTCGAATTGCCGTATCTATGGTGAAAAAGGGTGACACAATCGTCTGGTTTGGACCGGGACACCAAGAACATCGAGACATCATGGGAGTGAGAACCAAATACTCCGGTCGAGCTCAGGCCCGTGCCGCCCTGCATGAAGCAGGCTGGCAATGATAAAAATCTCAGCCCTAAAATTGGCGGACGTGTTAGCCGGAGAACTAATTGGCGATCCAAGTGCCACAGTTTCCTCCAGCGTGGAGACAGACTCTCGCCTGGTGAACCTCGGCAGCTTGTTTGTTGCCAAAAGGGGCGAGCAAACCGACGGGCATTTATTTGTTGGTGATGCTCTTCAAAAGGGTGCCAGCGTAGCAATCGTTGAGAGAAAAGTTGACGAACCAATTTCGCAGGTTGTTGTCAAAGATAGCGTTCGGGCTCTCGGCCTTCTTGCTAAGTGGTTACTTGCTGAGCTAAAAATAAGCGGCCAGCTGAGGGTGATTGGTATAACCGGGTCCAATGGGAAGACCACCACCAAAAATATGCTGCGAGAAATTCTTTCCAAGGTCGGGACCACGATTGCGCCAATCGAGTCCTATAACAATTCCGTCGGCGCACCAATTTCGATGCTGAAAGCAGATGAGCAAACCCGCTTCTTGGTAGTTGAGATGGGAGCCGAGGGACTTGGGAGCATTGACTACCTGGCGCAAATAGCCAAACCAGACTTCGCAGCAATTCTAAAAATTGGAATGGCCCACGCCGGGGAATTTGGCGGTATTGAACAAACCGCAATCATTAAAGGCGAGTTGGCGCGAGCTTTGGAAGCGGGTTCCAATCTAGTTCTCAATTCCGACGATGCTTTAGTGGCGGCCTTAGAAAAGCAAACTAAGGCTACAGTGCACTTTTTTGGAAGCACAAAAGAGTCAAGTTATTGGGCGAGCGATATTGAACTGACAAAAGCCGGAACCAGTTTTGTCTTGCATTGGCCAGATGGGGAATCCAGCAAAATCGAACTGAAGATTTTGGGAGAGCACCACATCAACAATGCCCTGGCGGCAGCTGCGGTTGCGAATTTAGCTGGGGCTAGCCACCGAGAGATTGTTGATGCCCTGCAGGGAATGGAATTGGCTGAGCGTTGGCGAATGCAGCGGATGATTCGAAACGATGGAGTCGTGATTATCAACGATGCCTACAACGCATCTCCCGATTCGATGAAGGCGGCACTTCAAACTTTGGCGCAGCTGGGTCGAATGGGATCTCGCACCATTGCGGTATTGGGTGAGATGGCTGAGCTTGGAGAATATTCGGTTGCCGAGCACGATGCAATAGGTCGATTGGTAGTAAGACTCAACATCGATCAGCTGGTAGTGGTCGGCGAGGGCGCCAAGTTGATACACATGGGTGCCAGCCAAGAGGGTTCTTGGGATGGAGAGTCAAAATTCTTCCCCACGATTGCCGAAGCTTTGGCGTATTTGCGTGGGATACTCACTTCTGGCGACACTGTCTTGGTCAAATCTTCCAAGTCGGCGAACCTTAGATTCTTGGGAGATGAGCTTATGGAGGCAGTCAATTGAGAGCACTGCTTCTAGCCGGAGCCATATCGATGGCCTTCACATTATTTCTAACCCCTGCCTTTATTTGGCTGTTTAGAAAATGGGGATGGGGACAGTTCATCCGAGACGATGGACCGGAATCTCACCACATCAAGCGCGGCACCCCAACCATGGGTGGGGTGGTAATTATTTTGGCTGCGGTAGTTGGATACTTCGGAGGTAAGGTAGCCAACGGTGAAACTCCATCGCTCTCTGCCTGGCTAGTGATATTGGCGATGGTTGGCCTTGGTGGGGTTGGTTTTATCGACGACTTCATTAAAACTCACAAGCAGCGCTCACTCGGTTTGGGCGGTTGGGCCAAAATAGCGGGGCAAGGAATTGTTGCAATCGCCTTTGCCGCTATAGCTTTTGGGAATCCCAATGCCAGAGGAGTGACACCGGCTTCAACAAAGATTTCCGTTGTTCGTGACACCGGATTCGATTTGATGCTATTTGGAACGGTAGCGGGATCGGTTTTGGCGGTGCTGTGGATATTCTTGCTGATTTCGGCAACTTCAAACGGTGTGAATATTGCAGACGGTTTAGATGGCTTGGCAATTGGTGCATCGATTATGGCTCTTGGTGCCTATGCAGTAATCGGTTTTTGGCAGTTCAACCAAGCTTGCGCAACAACAATCGAAAACCTCAGTCGCTGCTATGAGGTTCGTGACCCACTGGATTTGGCGGTAATGGCTGCCGCCATAGCCGGTGCTGGAATTGGATTTTTGTGGTGGAACACCTCACCCGCTCAAATCATCATGGGCGATACCGGTGCGATGGGAATTGGTGGCGCATTAGCGGCGCTTGCGATCCTTTCACGCACCGAAGTGTTGCTGGTGCTTATCGGTGGACTGTTTGTGATTGTTACCGGTTCAGTAATTTTGCAGCGAATTTATTTTAAAGCAACTAAGGGAAAACGAATTTTCCTGATGAGTCCGCTACATCACCATTTCGAACTAAAGGGATGGGCCGAGATAACCGTCGTGGTCCGCTTCTGGATTATTGCTGGATTATCGGTTCTTGCCGGAATCGGTCTTTTCTACCTCGAGTGGATTTATGGCTAAGAATGAGAGACTTTCCGAATTAGTCAGTTGGCAATCTAACTGGTCAAGACTTCGGGTCCTTATTATCGGTGCAGGCAAAACCGGATTTTCGGTTGCTGACACTTTGCAAGAGCTTGGTAGCGAACTGCTCCTGGTTTCAGAAACTGCAGACTCTGAAACCTTGGATATTCTTGACGTTCTCGGGGTTAATCACCTGATAACCAAATCAAATGACGAGCTGATAGAGCGGTCACTGAAATTTAACCCAGAGCTAGTAATTGTTTCTCCCGGGATTCCACCGACCAATGGCTTGATAGCTGAATTCCAGCAACGCGGAATCGAAATTTGGACAGATATCGATTTAGCCTGGCGCCTAAAAGATAAGTTTGTTCCGAATCAGCAGTGGATCTGCATAACAGGAACCAACGGGAAAACTACCACCACTGAAATTACCGAAGCGATGTTGCTTGCCGGTGGACGGAAGGCGGTGGCCTGCGGCAACATCGGGCGACCGATTTTGGATTGCATTCGAGATCCAGCAGCATTTGAGGTTTTGGTGGTTGAACTATCATCATTTCAATTGCATTACCTTGGTGAAATTCATCCCTACGCTGCAGCACTACTGAACATTGCCAACGACCACTTGGATTGGCATGGCGGTTTCGATGCCTATGCGGTGGCCAAAGGAAAAATCTTTAGTGGTACAAAGGTTGCCTGCGTTTACAACCTAAGTGATTCCCTAACCGAGCAGATGGTTGAGAGGGCTGAGGTTCAAGAAGGTGCCAGGGCGATAGGTTTCACCTTGGCAACCCCGAGTCGAAGCAATGTTGGATATGTCGACGACCTGCTGGTTGACCGAGCCTTTTTGGAAGAGCGGGAAACCTCGGCGCTGGAAATAGCAACCTTTGCCGATTTGGAATCTTTTGGGGTTCTTACACCGCATCTGCTATCTAACATCGCCGCCGCTACCGCCCTGGCTAGATCGATCGGGGTCTCTCCAGCGGATTGCCGAAAGGCGCTGAGGGAATTCCGAATTTCCCCGCATCGAATTCAAAAAATTGCCAGCTCACAAGGCATCGACTTTATTGACGATTCAAAGGCCACCAACGCCCATGCCGCAGAAGCCTCGCTTAGCTCTTTTGAGAGCGTGGTTTGGATTGTTGGTGGGCTACTCAAGGGGCAGGACATCTCTCCGCTGCTTCCTAAATTTGCCAACAAACTGCGTGGTGCCGTGATTATCGGGCGAGAGCGTGATGAGATTGCTACAGCATTTAGGGAATTGGCACCTCAAATAAAAGTTGTCGAAATTGTTGAGCAGGAACAGGTGATGCAGCAGGCAGTTAGAGCAGCTATCGAGCTAGCTCAGAGCGGGGACACTGTTTTATTGGCACCAGCCTGCGCATCAATGGATCAATTTCGTGACTATCAGGATCGGGGCGAGCAGTTCGCGGCCGCTGTATTGGGGGAGCTGAACAAATGAGCATTCGTGAACAAAGAGGGGTTCGTAGAAATCCACTGCAGCGTTTTAGCTTTTGGCTTCAGGATAATTTTCGGGCCGAATCGATTCACTTCTATCGCCTGGTGGGCATCACCCTCTTCTTAGTAGTCTTTGGGCTCGTGATGGTGCTTTCATCGTCATCGATTGATTCACTGGTCGCCAATCGTGATGCTTTCTATGTTTTTGGAAGACAATTTTTATATGCGCTAATTGGAATTGCATTAATGATCACCATCGCAGCGCTTCCTATTTCATTCATTCGCAAGAACATCAAGCTGGCACTGATTGTGATGATGGGAATTCAGCTGGCTGTGCCGTTTATCGGTATTTCGGTGAATGGAAACACCAACTGGATTTCAATTGCTGGATTCACCTTGCAACCTTCGGAGTTTTTGAAGTTGGCACTGATTTTATATATGGCCTGGTTTATTGCGAGCAGGGAGCAGGAGATAGACATCCCAAATCGGGTCATTTATCCGATGCTTGGAATTGGTGGCGTTGCCCTTGCTCTAGTGATGTTTGGTAAGGACCTAGGAACTGCCGTAATTATGGCGATGATTGTTTTTGGGATATTGATTATTGCCGAAGCACCGCTAAAACCACTTGGCCAAGCCTTTTTAGCAATCGCTGCGCTTGGCGCAATTTTTACTACCACCAGTGCTTCGCGAATGGCAAGAATCTCGGCTTGGTTAAACCCAGACGCCTCAGCCGCCGATGCTTTCAGTTGGCAGTATGAACACGGAACTTGGGCCTTAGCGGCCGGTGGAATCTTCGGTGTTGGTCTTGGAAACTCCAAAATGAAGTGGAGTTGGATTCCTGAAGTTGAAAACGACTTCATCTTTGCGGTAATTGGCGAAGAGCTCGGACTCATCGGAGCCCTTGTAGTAATTGGCATGTTTGGTCTTTTGATTGCAACTCTGATTCGCATCATGCTTCGCACCGATTCCAGTTTTCAAAGGATTGCGACTTCGGGTGTGATCATTTGGATTTTGGGCCAGGGGCTTGTGAACATTGCCGTGGTGTTGGGCTTACTCCCTGTTTTAGGAGTACCTCTTCCACTCATCTCAGCCGGTGGCTCTTCTTTAATTTCCACCCTGATGGCGATCGGATTAATTTTGGCCTTTGAGAAGGATTCTCATCGTCGGCTTTATTCGGGAGCTCGTCGGTGACCAATTTTCTTCTAACCGGCGGTGGCACCGCCGGTCACGTGAATCCGCTTTTGGCGGTGGCAAAATCTTTGGTTGCTCAGGGGCACAAGGTTTATGCTCTCGGTACCGCTGATGGGTTGGAAGCAAGATTGGTTCCCGAGGCTGGAATTCAACTATTGACGGTGGAGAAGGTTCCCTTTCCCAGAAGGCCAGGATTTAAGGCTGTCGCATTTCCGTTTCGATTTCAAAAGGCGACTAAGGCTATTGAGGGCTATTTGGCGAAGTATGAGATTGGTGCCGTTGTCGGTTTTGGCGGATACGTCAGCGCTCCGGCTTATCGGGCGGCAAAGCGGAAAAAGCTACCGCTTATTATTCACGAGGCTAATGCGTTGGCCGGGATGGCAAATCGCTACGGCAATAAATTCGCTTCTGCGGCCGGGGTGGCATTTAGATCGAGCAATTTGGAGAAAACGGATTTTGTTGGGTTGCCACTTCGCGATGAAATAGTGCAGCTCGCTAAGAAAAAAGATGTTGCCGCGGCTAGGAATCACTTTGGTCTTAGAAAGGACTCCCTAACACTTTTAGTCACCGGTGGATCTTTGGGTGCTCGAAGTATCAATCGGGTGATTGACTCCACCGCACCACTTCTTCGAGCAGCTGGAATTCAAATTCTTCACATCGTTGGCGATAAGAGCCCGCTTGAGGAGCTTAGCGATCCGGAATATCGCAGAATCAAATACTGCTACAAAATGGAGTTGGCTTTTGCGGCTTGCGATTTCGCCGTCTCCAGAGCCGGGGCCGCGACAGTCTCGGAATTATCCGCGCTGGGAATTCCCGCGCTCTATATTCCCTACCCGGTTGGCAATGGGGAGCAGAATTTCAA
>JBJTOG010000118.1:0-2035 GCA_046074425.1 Actinomycetota bacterium | reverse complement strand
TCGATGAAAACATCGAGCGATTTTTTCAAATCCGAGAACCAAAGACCTTCGTAAACCATGGTCGCCCACTTATCCTCGATGCCTTTTTTGAACCGATTGACATCTCGCTCCAACGTCAGATTCTCTAATTCTTCGTGTGCCTGAATCAGAGCAATCGCCGCTGGTGCTTCATAAATCTCACGAGATTTAATTCCAACCAGGCGGTCTTCGACGATGTCGATGCGCCCGACGCCGTGCGCTCCAGCCAAAGCATTCATCTGCTTCACCATTTCAATTGGCGATAGCGTTTTGCCATCGATGGCAACCGGAATTCCCTGCTCGAATTTCACAACCACCTCGGTTGCCTCGCGCTGCAAATCAGGATCTTGGGTGTAGGTGTAGAGATCCTCAATCGGTGCGTTCCAAGGATCTTCTCAAAATCCGGTTTCAACCGCTCTTCCCCATACGTTTTGATCCACCGAGTATGGGCTCTTTTTGGATTGGGCGATTGGCAAATTGTGTTCGGCAGCATATTCAATTGCCTTGTCGCGAGTGAGGGCCAGATCACGAATTGGAGCAATCGAGGAAAGTTCCGGAGCAATAGCTGCAACCGATGCCTCAAAGCGAACCTGGTCGTTACCCTTACCGGTGCAACCGTGAGCAACCGTATCAGCTCCCAATTCCTTGGCAGTTTTGGCCAAGTACTTAGCAATTAGTGGACGAGAAAGAGCGGAAACCAGTGGATAGCGCTTTTGATATAGAGCGTTGGCCTTGAGCGAGGGCATGATGTAATCGGAAGCAAATTCTTCTTGAGCGTTAATGACAACCGACTCCACGGCTCCGCAATCCAGTGCCCGCTGACGGATGACCTCCATGTCTTCCCCGCCTTGGCCAACATCGATGGCCATGGCAACCACCTCTTTACCTGTGGCATCTTTGAGCCATCCGATACCAACCGAGGTGTCCAGACCACCAGAATATGCCAACACAACGCGCTCGGCCATTTTGCTCCCTTATTAGTATTTCGCCCCAAAAATCTTGGGGGAACCCTTCAATCTTAGGCTTTGGCCCTAGCCGCCAAGAAAACCATCAGGGCTTTCTGGGCGTGAAGCCGATTCTCGGCCTGATCCCAGATCGCTGACTGTTCCCCATCCAAAACTTCGGCAGATATTTCATAGCCTCGATAGGCGGGAAGGCAATGCAGCACGATCGCATCTTTTTTGGCCAAAGCCAGCAATTCCGAATTCAACTCAAAGCCTGCGAACTCCGCAATTCGCTTATCTTTTTCACTCTCCTGCCCCATCGAAATCCAGGTGTCGGTGGTTAGCACATCGGCATCTTGGCAAGCTTGCTTCGGATCACTAAAGATCTCAATCGAACCACCGGTTTGGGCTGCAATTTCCTTGGCCTTTACAATAACTGCCGGATTCGGTTTGTATGCCGCAGGACCTGCCAGCCTAAGCTCCATACCCGCCATGGCAGCTGCCAAAAGGTAGGAGTGAGCCATGTTGTTGGAAGTGTCGCCAACGAACGCAACTGTTTTGCCCTTTAGACTTCCAAGTTTTTCTCTGATGGTCATGAGGTCTGCCAGCAGCTGACAGGGATGAAAATCATCGCTGAGGCTATTGATAACCGGAACCTTAGAGTTCGAGGCCATCTCTTCTAAACCGGATTGAGCAAAGGTTCGCCAAACCACCATGGCAACCATTCGATCCAAAACCCTGGCCGTGTCAGCGATCGATTCCTTAGCGCCCAATTGAGTGCTACCGCTATCCATCACTAGCGGAACACCACCGAGATCGCTAACCCCAACCGAGAAAGAAACTCGGGTTCTGGTCGAGGTCTTATCAAAAATCAGGGCAACGGTTTGCGGACCGGCGAAGGGCTTCTCGGTGTAGCGGTTATTTTTTAGCTCTAAAGCCAATTCAATGATTTCGGCTTGCTCGCTCGGGCTTAGGTCGTCATCGCGCAGAAAGTGACGGGTCATGATTCTCCTTGCCTCGAGCTAACTAAGGTAGCACCAGTGTGCCAACGCCGCTAACAGTAAAGATTTCTA
>JBJTOG010000117.1:0-6764 GCA_046074425.1 Actinomycetota bacterium | reverse complement strand
TCCGCCGAAGGTCCATCGGTGGCACCGATGTATACGGTTCCATCATCCTCGATAGAGATATCAGCACCGGTGTCATCCTGGATCTGGTTGATCATCTTGCCCTTCGGGCCGATGACTTCACCAATCTTGTCAAGTGGAATCTTCACGGAAATTACTCGTGGCGCAGTTGGTGCCATCTCATCGGGTTCGGAGATTGCCTCGGTCATCACGCTTAGGATTTTGAGTCTGGCTTCCTTGGCCTGTAGCAAGGCGCCATCCAAAACCGAAGCAGGAATTCCATCCAACTTGGTGTCAAGCTGAATTGCTGTTACAAACTCGCTTGTTCCGGCCACCTTGAAGTCCATATCTCCCAGCGCATCTTCGGCACCGAGGATATCGGTAAGGGCAGCGTAGCGAGTCTTGCCATCAACCTCATCTGAGATAAGACCCATGGCGATTCCGGCTACCGGTGCGCGCAGTGGAACTCCGGCGTTTAGCAGCGAAAGAGTCGAAGCACAAACCGAACCCATCGAGGTCGATCCGTTTGACCCTAGGGCTTCGGAAACCTGGCGAATGGCGTATGGGAATTCATCCCTCGCTGGCAAAACCGGAACCAAAGCACGCTCAGCCAAGGCACCGTGACCGATTTCGCGACGCTTTGGCGATCCAACACGACCAGTTTCACCGGTTGAGTATGGAGGGAAGTTGTAGTTGTGCATGTAGCGCTTAGTGGTAACTGGAGTAAGCGCATCAATCTGCTGCTCCATCTTGAGCATGTTCAGCGTTGTGACACCAAGAATCTGAGTCTCACCGCGCTGGAATAGCGCAGAGCCGTGAACTCTAGGAATAACTGCAACTTCGGCATCCAAAGTTCTGATGTCCCGAAGACCGCGGCCATCAATACGGATACCTTCTTCTAGAACCCTGCGACGCATAACCTTTTTGGTTACCGATTTGTAAGCAGCGCTAAACATTGAAAGCTCTGCTTCGGAAACGCTCTCGGCAAATTTGGCCTTGGTTGCTTCCTTGAATGTGTCGTCTTCGCTCTGACGCTGCTGCTTGTCTGCGATCTGGTAAATGCGCGAAAGATCTCCCTCGCACTCCTTTTCTACCAGTGCGTAAAATTCATCGGTGTATGGGGGGAAAAGCGGATACTCCGCGGTCTCGCGCGAGGCGACCTTGGCAAGCTCGGACTGAGCGCGAATAAGTTCCTTGATAAATGGTTTTGCTGCCTCTAGTCCCTGAGAAACAACCTCTTCACTCGGAGCGGTAGCGCCCTCGTGCTTGATTAGATTCCAAGCGTTTTCTGAAGCCTCGGCCTCAACCATCATGATGGCAACGTCTTCCTTGCTATCTTCAATGACAACTCTTCCGGCGACCACCATGTCGAACACCGAGCGCTCTAGCTGGGTGTGCTTCGGGAAGGCAATCCAGTCACCATCGATCAGGGCAACCCTGACTCCACCGATTGGTCCCGAAAAAGGCAATCCGGCAATCTGAGTTGACATTGAGGCTGCGTTGATAGCGATGACGTCATAAAGCTCATCTGGCTCAATTGCCATAACTGTTACAACAACCTGAATCTCGTTTCTCAGTCCATCAACGAATGATGGGCGAAGTGGTCGGTCGATCAAGCGACAGGCCAAGATGGCCTCGGTTGATGGGCGACCTTCGCGGCGGAAGAAGCTACCTGGAATCTTTCCAGCGGCATACATTCTTTCTTCGACGTCGATAGTCAGTGGGAAAAAGTCGAACTGATCCTTCGGCTGCTTGCTAACGCTGGTCGCTGAGAACAGCATGGTCTCACCATCGATATAGACGGCGGCGGCTCCCTGAGCCTGCTGGGCCAAGCGCCCAGTTTCGAAGCGAATTACTCGCTTTCCGTGCTTGCCGTTGTCGATTACCGCTTCGGCTGATTTAATTTCTGGACCTTCCATGGTCCCTCCTCTTTGTTTCGTTTAAAGCGCGGTTCAACCATTGAACAAATACGCGCGTTGAGAAATGAGGCGAGGATTTGCTTCTAAGACTTAGAAGCCGCCTGGTCGTCAGTAGAAAAACTTGGGGAAATCCCAAGATCCACCACCGAGGACCAGCAAACCTTCCTCATCGCTCCCCTAAAGCCTAACAGGGTAGGTCAATAAAGCCTAGGAATCTAGGCGAATGTGAGTGTTTGTTGCCTAGCGGCGAATGCCTAGGCGCTCAATAAGGGCGCGGTAGCGGTTGATGTCAACCTTCTGCAAGTAACCAAGTAGGCGACGACGCTGACCAACCAAAAGCAATAGTCCACGACGTGAGTGGTGGTCGTGCTTGTGCTCTTTCAGGTGCTCGGTTAGATCTTTGATGCGCTGGGACAGTACGGCAACCTGAACCTCAGGGGATCCGGTGTCACCTGGGTGAGTTGCATACTCAGAGATGATTGCGTTTTTTACTTTTGCATCTAGTGACACTTTTTGTCCTTTTTCTCGCTGCGCGGCGCCGAAGGCCCAATGCCTAAAGCTCTATCTATCCGCGGCCGGTTCACGGCAACCTCGCTAGTCTAGCTCAGGACTTAGAGGCCAAGCAACCTAGTTCTCGGCGTAGCGGTTCCCCTGCTCCTTGGTTTTGGTTGGAAGAAGACACAAAACCAGCAAAAACACCTGAACCACTATCGCCAAAAACAGGGTTGGCACGAAATAGGCGGCAGCCGCGGCTAATGCCTCCACCTCGGGAGTCGCGCTTTGCTGCAGGTAGCCGATTAGACCAATGGCGGAAAACACCAGGGCGATTAGCGGAACCAGGAAAAGCAGCAGCCACTTCCCCGACCAGCCGGCATCGCGAAGCCTTCGAGAGCTTAGGGCTAGAGATGGCAGCAGCAGAATCAGTCCCGCTATGTTGCTAAGCGGAGTGTTCTGGTTGGCGGCATCCAAAATGTTTGTGGCGTCCTCGGCCGGCCAAATTATTCCTTCAATTGTCGATAAAACAATTCCCAGCAAAACGGTGAATAACACGAAGTACCAGTAGTGGCGACGAGTCGCGGTGCCCTTGAAATTTCTGAAATTCACAAACCCCAGCCGAACCGCCTCGATGAAAGTTACCTTCATTTCAATCCCAACTTTTCTCTAACCTGCTCTAAATCTAGATTGATTTGAGCAACAAGTGCCTCAACGCCATCAAATTTCGCCGCCGGTCTTAGAAAATCAACAAACTCCAAGGTAACCACCTGGTCGTAAAGATCCAACTCTCGCTCATCCAGGACGTGGGATTCCACCAACCTTGGAACCGCCTGAAAGGTTTCGTTAATCCCGACCGAATGGGCAGCAGGATAGCGATTGCCTCCGGCCACTAACCATCCGGCATAAACCCCATCAAGCGGTAAATAGCCTTCGGCATCGCGAGCGATGTTGGCGGTTGGAAAACCAATCTTTCGACCAATTTTCAAACCGTGCTCCACCACTCCGGTAACTTCATGAGTTCGGCCAATCAAAGCATTCACTTTGGCAACATCACCACAATCGAGCAATTCTCTTATCCAAGTCGTGGAGACAACTTTGCCCTCAAACATTACTGGTGCTAATTCAATTACCTCAAAGTCGTATTTTGCACCCAAATCCCGAAGCAGTGAGCAGTCCCCCGCCCCTTGGTTGCCAAAACGAAAACCTTCCCCCACTACAACCACCGCAGCCCTGAGGCCATCTACCAAATATTTCTTTACAAACTCTGCCGGAGTGAGACCCGCCAATTCTGCAGTGAATTCGAGCTCAACCATTTCCTCTATTCCTGCCTCAGCTAGCACCTCGCGCTTTTGATTCTCGCCAAGGATTGCAAGCTTGAGTTGATCCGGGCGCAATAGTGAATCTGGGTGGCGATCGAAAGTTAGTGCTGTGGAAACAAGTTTTTTATCCTGAGCTACTTGATTAAGTGTTTTTAGAAGCTGCTGGTGCCCAAGGTGAAGGCAATCAAATTTGCCAATCGCAACCGCACGGTTAGGGCTACGGTCAAGCTCGCTTAGCGATCTGGCAAATTTCAACTACTTGTTCTTTCTAAGCCAGAGCAATCCCAAAATTGGAAGCACAAGTGGGATGAATCCGTAGCCCGATCCAAAACCGGACCAAACCGAGGGGTGAGCAAAAAGTGCGGGAACTAAAAGTGAAAGTGCTCCAACCGAGATGACGCCAATCAATTCAAAACCAACGGCTACCGTAGCGATTTTCTTCCACCTCTCCCCTGACTTAGCCAGCGATACGGTCGCGAGAATGTAAACCAGTGCTGAAACCAGTGAAAGCGAATAAGCCAGCGGAGCCTGGTCAAACTTTGTGGCAATTTGAAAAACGGCTCGAGCCGTCGCTGCCAAAGCAAAAACGGCATAGACCACAATTAGCAGGCGACCAACGCCCAAACTTCTTTTCATCTTTATATTCTCCTAGTAGGTTCCGGTCCAGATTTGATTCATGCGAACCAGCATTATTGCGACAGTCAAAGCAGCGACTCCAGCAATCACAGTTGACCAACGGTTCCGCTCAACCAGTGCCCAAAAACCAGCACCAACCGGAACCATGATTGCAACAATTAGATAAGCAAAGAATTCGACAGTGTCAACTGCTGCCCGCTCACCCGAGCTAACCGCGATGATGGAAAAAACAAGCTGTGTCAGAAGACCAAGCTGAACCAAACCAAGGGCTCCAAGAGAAAATAAGCTTGGCAATCTTCCCATCAAGCCAAGCGCCAAAGCAAAAAGACCTCCGGCTAGGGCCACCCACAACTGAGCTAAATAAAGCCACTCAACCATTTGATTCTCCTCCGAACACCACAACTGATTTTAAGTCGGTTCCCTTGGGTTCTAAAACAGCTATCAATTTACCGCTAGGTCCAATCCCTGCCACCAAACCGCTCTCTTGCTCTTTGGTGATTCTTTTACCGTGACCTAGGTCAACCACTTCCTGCATGCTCAGGGTTCTTGAGGGCATAATCGCGCAGGCGGCAGCTGCCAGCGGGGTTAGCTCTATGCTCTCAAGCCGATCAATTGAATTGGCATTTTCGAGAAAATAGCTTCCAACCCGCTCCCTGCGAAGAGCGGTTAGGTGGCCGCCGACACCCAAGATTTCCCCTAAATCACGAGCTAGCGCTCGAACATAGGTTCCGGATGAACAATCGACAATTACTTCCAAATCAATTTGGTGATCTGACCGAAGCGGACCATTTAGAATTTCAAACTTGCTAACGGTGACCTTTCTGGTCGCTAGCTCAACTTCTTCGCCCTTTCGAACCAGGTCGTAGGCTCTCTCGCCTTTGACTTTTATGGCGCTTACCGATGAGGGGCGTTGAGAGATTTCTCCCGTGAGTTTGGAGATTGCATTTGTAATATCCGAATCGGAAACCTTGGCTAACGCTTCACTTGATGCCCTGGCAACTATCTCTCCTTCGGCATCATCCGTCACCGTCGAGCTGCCAAGGCGAATAGTTGCCCGGTAACTCTTATCGGCACCGACTAGAAAGGTAAGCAGCTTGGTTCCAGAATTTATCCCCAACACCAGTAGCCCAGTTGCCATCGGATCCAAGGTTCCGGCGTGGCCAACTTTTTTGGTGCCAAGTGCTTTTCTTACCTTGGCAACTACATCGTGTGAAGTCCAACCGGAGGGCTTATCGATTAGTGCGATGCCCGATTGAGTCAACTTAGTCCTGCTCTTCGATTTGCTTTGGCTCTCGATAAGGGTTTTCATCACCGGCTGGTTTGGCCATCGCGGCCAACCGAGCAACCTCCTCATCGCGAGCTTTTGCTTGCGCCAAAAGATCATTCATATGAGCGGCTGTTTCGGGAAGCGCATCGGCAACAAACTCAATTGTCGGAGTTAGGCGAATGGTCAAATTATGTCCGACCTCACCGCGCACCCGACCGGTATTTCGAAGCAAGATTTCAGCCGATTTCTTGCGATCTTCATCAGATCCAAAGACGGTGTAAAAGATCTGGGCGTGCTGCAGATCAGGTGTGACCTTAACCTCGGTGATCGTCACGAATCCTAAATCCGGATCCTTCACAACCCTTTCCAAAGCTTCGGCAACCAAGACCTTTATGCGCTCGGCTAACTTCCGAGCGCGTGCAACATCGACCATGATTAGACCCTTGGTTTCTCGCGCATCTCGAAGGTTTCGATGATGTCCTCGATCTGCAATTCGTTGAATCCACCAAGACCGATACCACACTCGAAGTCTGTCTTGACTTCGGTGGCATCGTCTTTGAATCGCTTGAGTGATTCGACCTTGAGGTTGTCGGCGATGACCTTGCCTGCGCGCAACACCCTGGCCATCGAGTTTCGCTTAATGGAACCTGAGCGAACGATGGAACCGGCGATGACACCGACCTTGGAAGACTTGAATAGCTCGCGAACCTCGGCAGTTCCCAGCTGAGCCTCTTCGAATTCTGGCTTGAGCATTCCCTTGAGGGATTTCTCAATATCTTCGATCGCAGCGTAAATGACTGAGTAGTGACGAATGTCAACACCCTCGCGATCGGCACGCTCCTTGGCCTTGTTATCTGGTCGAACGTTGAATCCGATGATTATGGCATTGTCCACTGTTGCTAAGTTGACATCGCTTTCGGTAATGGCACCAACACCGCGGTGAATAATGCGCAGCTGAACCGAATCGTCGATTTCAATCTTGAGCAACGAGTCTTCCAAAGCTTCGACGGCACCGGAAACGTCACCCTTGATAACCAAGTTGAGCGATTCGACCTTGCCCTCTTCGAGCGCCTTGGTGAAGTCCTCAAGCGATACCCGCTTGCGAGTCTTGGCAAGCAGAGCGTTGCGATC
>JBJTOG010000116.1:0-17444 GCA_046074425.1 Actinomycetota bacterium | reverse complement strand
CCAATTTTTGTGTCTAATCCTTCGGGCAAAGAATAGACAAAATCAGCCTGGGCAATTTGAAGTGCCTGCTTCAGATCTTCTTCGCTAGCCCCCTCGCGACCTAGCAGAACGTTGTCTCTGACCGAGGCGGAAAACAGTGTTGCATCTTCGAATGCCATGGCAATGTGTTTTCTTAGTTCAGCTCGAGTGAGATTTCTGATGTCAACACCGTCTAATTCAACCGACCCAGAGTCCACTTCATAAAGCCTGGTGGTCAATGCGGTCAGTGTAGTTTTTCCGCAACCCGTAACACCGATTAGAGCAACTGATTCGCCAGGTTCCAAAACCAGATTTACTCCGCGAAGAAGATCCTGATTGCTCTTGCTGTCCGGGTAGCGGAAATGAACATCCCTGAATTCCAATCTTCCCTTGGGATTTTGAATGGTTGCAGGATTTTCCGGATCTTCAATTAGCACCGGTTCATCAATTACTTCAAAGAAGCGTTGAACCGCAGTTTTGGCATCCAGAGTCATAGAAAGTAAAAAGCCAATTGACTCGGTTGGCCAGCGAAGGACAGTGGCAGTTGCAAAGAAGGCGACTAAACCACCAACCGTAAGATCTCCATTGACCACCAGAAAGACCCCCGCCAACATCGAAAAGGCAATAGCCGACTCGGGAATCAGTAGCAAGTAGATCCAGATGTTAGCAATCAGTGAGGCCTTCTTTAATTCAGTTGATCGAAGGTCGGCGGCTTCTTTGGCAAACTTATTGGCAGCGTGCTCCCCCCTTCCAAAGGCCTTTAAGACTCGAATTCCGTGAACCGATTCTTCAACTGATGTGGCTAGGTCTCCTGCCTGATCTTGGGAAAGTCGAGCAATCTTTCCATAGCGTGATTCGAATCGATAACCCTGAATCCAAATTGGAATCGAGACCAAGAAAAAGATGAGTCCCAAAATCCAGCTAAAAGTAAAAAGCACCACCAAACCAACTGCAATTGTGATGGCGTTCGCAACTAGTAGAACAACACCGAAGGATAGCCAACGTCGAATGAGGCTAAGGTCGCCGGTGGCACGAGAGAGTAATTGACCAGAGGGCCAGCGATCATGAAAGCTAACTGGAAGGTCTTGAAGTTTTTCGTAAAGCTTGTTTCTAAGCCCTGCCTCAACGAATGTGCCAGGGGTGAGTACCAACCAGCGACGAAGCAGCACCATTACTGCCTCCATCATTCCCATTCCCAAAACCGCAGCGGTCATCCAGATCAGAGCATCTAATGTTCCACCCGATGCCAGATCATTTATTAGATCCCTTAGAACCTGAGGGATGGCTAAGGCAAATAGGTGTGCGGTGAGTGCGGCAATAATGCCGAGAATTATGCGCGGTAGCGCTTTCTTGGCGTAAGGAAAAATCCGCAGCAGGGTTGCCACGGTTTTGGCCTGATTCATGATTCCTCGAAATTTTCTGATGCCCTTTTGGGGCAGCCTTATAGGCTAACACCAGAATTGGAATTTGTCCGTTTTAGTGGAAGAAGTGGCGCTCTCCGGTGAAATACATAGTTATTCCTGCCTCCTGAGCCTTGGCAATAACTTCGTCATCGCGAACTGAACCACCGGGTTGCACTACAGCCTTTATCCCAGCCCGAATCAGAATCTCTAGGCCATCCGCAAATGGGAAAAAAGCATCGCTGGCAGCAACGGTATCCCGAACTCGAGAACCCGCTCGCGTGACCGCTAAGTCGCAAGAATCAACTCTGTTAACCTGACCCATACCAATTCCTACCGAGGCACCATCTTTGGCTAACAAAATTGCATTAGATTTCACTGATCGAACCGCCTTCCAAGCAAATTCTAAATCTGCTCTGGTGGCAGCATCTGGCTTCACGCCTGTTACCAGTTTCCAGTTCTTGTCAGTGAAGTTAGCAAAACTATCCGGCTCTTGAACCAGCAGCCCTCCTGAAATTTGCTTGATTTCATATTTCTCGCGGTCATAACTTGGTGGAAGCTGAAGCACCCGCAAGTTCTTCTTATTTAGCAGCAGCTGAAGCGCTTCAAAATCATAGCCGGGAGCAACAATAACTTCGGTGAAAATTTCAGCAACCTGCTTGGCCATTTCTAAAGTTACGGTTCGATTCGCTGCAATTACACCACCGAAAGCGGAGAGTGGATCGCAAAAGTGAGCTTTAGCATGCGCCTCGGCGATTGGATCAGCAGACCCTGCCGAAGCAATCGCTATACCGCAGGGATTTGCATGCTTAATGATGGCAACTGCCGGTTCTTGAAAATCGTAGGCGGCACGCAAAGCGGCATCGGCATCGACGTAATTGTTATAGGACATCTCTTTACCACCGAGTTGCTTGGACTGTGCGATTCCCGAAACCGCATCCAAACCAGAAGTCTTATAAAGTGCGGCAGCTTGATGGGAATTTTCACCGTAGCGAAGGACGGTAGCCAACTCGGAATTTATATCAAGTTTGGAAGGAAATCCTGGATTCTTGCTTGGTTCATCACTACTGCGCCCAGCCTGGTTTTTCCATTCCCGATCTAACTGTTCAGCCATCCAGTTGGCAACTGCGCCATCATATTTGGCAGTGTGTGAAAAGGCGGTAAGTGCCAATTCCCTTCGCTGCGCCAAAGTGGTGCCGCCAGCTTCAACAGCCGCAATTATCTCGGAATACTTTGCTGGATCAACAACTATTGCGACATTGGCATGGTTTTTCGCAGAAGCTCTGACCATGGCAGGACCGCCGATGTCAATTTGGTCGATGGCCGCTTCTCCCACCGCTCCTGAATTGATGGCTTCCACGAATGGGTAAAGGTTAACGACCACCAACTGGAATGGCTCAATCCCTAAATCCCTCAACTGCTGCTGGTGCGGGATAAGTCTGAGATCCGCTAGCAGCCCTGCATGAATTGAAGGGTGCAAAGTCTTAACTCTGCCATCCAGGGTTTCAGCAAAACCAGTGACCTCAGAAACTTCTGTCACCGCAATTCCAGACTGGGCGATGGACTTAGCGGTTGACCCAGTCGAAACAATTTCAACCCCCGCGGCAGCTAATGCCTTTGCAAATTCAATCAGACCAGTTTTATCGGAAACCGAGATTAGCGCTCGACGAATTGGAATGCGATCAAAGTGGCGATAGTCGGTTGCTCCGTATTTACTCTCAGCCATTTGCTCTTCTTTCTAAATCAATCGAACCTTCCGCTATTTCGCGAACAGTATCAACCAGTAGCGCGTGCTCAACTTCTTTGATTCTCTCGTGCAAAGTAGCTTCATCATCGCCAGGGTAGATTGGAATGCTTGGCTGAGCCAGAATTGGCCCAGAATCCAAACCCTCATCGACCAGATGAATTGTGCAGCCAGTCTCTGTAGCCGAGGCTGCTAAGGCATCTCGCACCGCATGAGCTCCCGGGAAGGCAGGAAGAAGCGATGGGTGAGTGTTAATAATTCTCGGATAGTGTTTTTTCACAAATTCGCTTGGGAGTATCTTCATAAAGCCAGCAAGCACCACAAGATCTGGCTCAAAATGAGCAATGTTGTCTTCAAGTTTTTTTGCCCAAGCTTCGCGGTTTGGGAATCTCTTTGGCTCGACAACAAAAGTTGGAATTCCATAAAGTTCGGCATGTGCCAAACCATCGGCTGGATTGTCAGCTCCAACCGCCAAAATCTTGGCCGGGAAAAGGGGGTTTTCGGAAGCCTCCAGCAAAGCTCGGAGATTTGACCCCGAACCCGAGATGAGCACAACCAGCGAAAGCACCAGGTTAGTTTACCTTTCGAGTATTTGGAAGCTCACTCAGCTGCGGACGAGCACTGAAAAAAGCAGCCAGGATTGAAACCGAAGCGACCTCAATAAAGCTCACTAAGCCAATCATCCAAGGGTTAATTCCAATCTGGCTCAATCGCCCGGGTCCCGCCCCGCCTGATGCAAGCATCGAAAGAGCCATGAGTTCAAAAGCGGTGACAGTGGCAATCGCCAGCCCCAAAGAGATTGCAGCACTCCAGGCTGTCGCAAATTCAAAGCGAATTTCATCTGCAGATTTTCTGATCGCTAAGGTTGCGAAGAATGCGGCCAGCAAAACGACCACGATTGCAACCATGCCAAAAGGGAGCTGCCCTACCGGAAGTGCTCCTAGCATCGGAACAGCCGGGAGTGGGCCAACTTGTGACCCCAGCGGCGAGATCAGCGATCCAGTTCCAATCGAGAATCCGACCCCAGTGAACCAAGCGGCGCCGTAAATTATCAAGTTCGGAAGCAGCACCAACTGACCGATTGTCAAAACCAGTGCTCCCAAGACACTAACTTGCACACTTTCATAAAGCCGCGTGATGTCAATCCAATTCAATGTGAGCAAAATGGCAATTGTGAAGGAGGAAACCATAATCAATGAAATTGTGATTGCGGTTCCAGCCCGAAGGGCTGGTCTGATGAGCGCTCTTAGGCTCCAGTGCAGACGAAGCCGAAGATTGTTTAGAGCATGTTTGACTGCATCTCGCTCGGGAGCTTGATCTAAAACATCACCCTCAAACAAAATATCTGGTTGACCAAATAGTGATCCAAGAATTTGGAAAAAAGCAAATAAAGCAGTTGGGAAAAATACTGCCTGCCACGCAACAGGAAAGATAACCGAATTGTAAGAAAGGCTAGAAATCGCCAACGCGGCACCGCCGTAAACCAGAATTCCTCCAAGCCAACCTGGCCACAGTGCCTTAGCTGCCAGGAATCTCTTTCCGGCGTTGAATGACATCCTCGCTAACAAAATCGTCATGCCGAGTGGAATGAGGGAAACAACAAAAGTTGGAATTTCAACACCGAGCAATTCCCCCGAGGGAACTACCAGCCTGGTGCCGTGACCGAGCAACCAAATATCAGCGGCTGACCTAAAGGCGACTGACCAATCAATATTTGGATCATTTTCAACAATCCAAACGATGGTTAGCGGAGCAAGAATCAGCCCAAGACCGATCGCAACCAAAATCGCCGCCTCGAGGGCGGCGATTAGGAAGGTCTGTCTTAGGTTCACAACTATTTCTTAGAGCGAGCTGATGACCTCACGCATCAGCGCTGCTGTCTCGCTAGGAGTCTTTCCCACCTTCACGCCAACTGCCTCGAAGGCTTCCTTTTTGGCCTGGGCGGTTCCGGCGGAACCGGAAACGATAGCACCGGCGTGACCCATGGTTTTACCTTCTGGAGCAGTGAAGCCGGCCACATAGGCAACTACTGGCTTGGTGACGTGCTCTTTGATGTAAGCGGCAGCTTTCTCTTCCGAGTCGCCACCAATTTCACCGATTAACACGATTGCTTTAGTTTCTGGATCGGCCTGGAAGGCAGCCAGGGCGTCAATGTGTGTTGTTCCAATCACTGGGTCGCCACCGATACCGATTGCAGTGGACATTCCAATATCGCGAAGCTCAAACATCATCTGATAAGTGAGGGTTCCGGATTTGGATACCAAACCAATTGGACCAATTCCAGTTATGTCACTCGGAGTGATTCCAGCATTGGATTTCCCTGGGCTAATGATTCCAGGGCAGTTTGGTCCAATGATTCTGGTCTTGGCTCCTTTAGCTAAGTTGTATGCCCAAGCCTCAGCAGAATCGTGAACCGGAATTCCCTCAGTAATAGCAACGGCAAGTGGAATCTCAGCATCGATTGCCTCAATCATGGCTGCCTTAGCAAAGGCAGGGGGCACGAAGATCACAGATACATTCGCCCCAGTTGCATCCATTGCTTCTTTAACAGTTCCAAAAACCGGAAGCGAAGTTCCATCAACATCAACGCTTTCTCCAGCCTTGCGAGGATTTACTCCCCCAACGATCTTGGAACCTCCGGCAAGCATGCGACGAGTGTGCTTCATACCTTCGGATCCAGTCATACCCTGGACAATGATTTTGGAGTTTTGATCTAGAAAGATTGCCATTTGGTCTTTTTCCCTTACCTGTTTGCTAGCTCTGCTGCTTTATCGGCAGCCTCGTCCATAGTTTCAACAACGGTCACCAGTGGGTGAGCTGCTTCAGCCAAAATTCTTCTACCCTCAGCGACATTGTTGCCATCAAGGCGAACTACAAGTGGTTTTGATGCTGAGGAACCCAATTTTTCAAGTGCCCCGACGATTCCATTTGCCACTGCATCACAGGCCGTAATTCCACCGAAGACGTTAACAAAAACGCTTCGCACCTGCGGGTCGTTCAAAATAACGTCTAGACCGGCAGCCATTACTTCAGCCGAAGCACCACCTCCGATATCGAGGAAGTTTGCTGGCTTTACACCGCCATGTTTTTCTCCGGCGTAGGCAACCACATCCAGAGTGGACATAACCAAACCGGCACCGTTACCAATGATTCCGACTTCGCCATCCAGCTTGACGTAGTTCAAATCCATCGCCTTGGCTTTGGCTTCAAGCGGATCTAAAGCATCGCGCTCCATGTCCTCGCGCTCGTGTCGGAACTCAGCGTTGTCGTCTAAAGACACTTTTCCATCCAGCGCCAGAATCTTTCCATCTTCAGTTAGCACTAGAGGGTTTACCTCAACCAAAGTGGCATCTTCTTTCTTGAAAACTTCATAAAGCTTTACAAAAACTGGTGCGACCTTGGCCGCCAACTCATCGTCAAAGCCGCCGGCTTTTGCAATTTCAGTGGCCTTGGAAAGATCGATTCCTCTAACCGCATCTACGGCAATTTTGGCAAGCGCCTCTGGCCGTTCTTCAGCCAATTGCTCAATTTCCATGCCCCCCTCCACGCTGCAAAGTGAAAGGAAAGTGCGGTTGGATCGGTCAAGCAACACCGAGAAATAATATTCGCTGGCGATCTTTGCGCCCTGAGCAATCATGACTCGCTTAACAATGTGACCTTTGATGTCAAGACCCAGAATCTTTTCCGCTGCGGCCTTTGCCTCCTCCGGCGAGTGAGCTACCTTGACGCCTCCAGCTTTCCCGCGGCCACCAGTTTTAACCTGAGCCTTAACAACCACAGTTCCCCCGATTTTGGCTGCAGCCGCTTCGGCCTGCTCGGGAGTGTCGGCGATTAGACCCGCCAGCACTGGAACATCGTATTTTTCAAAAAGGTCACGTGCTTGATACTCAAATAAATCCAACTTGAACTCGCTTCAGATAAAGAGAATGGCTTTAGCCCTTGACAAGTTTAGAGCTTTTCAATCGGGGCTATCTTGACCACCAGTGTTTTACTGGCCCCAGAGTCAAATTTGACCTCGGCAACCGCCTTAGCGCCTTCGCCTCGAGTGGCAACTACGGTTCCAGCTCCATAATCGGCATGCTCGATACGGTCTCCCGTTGCCAGCTGCAAAGTGGAATTGTCCCGAATCTCGCGAATTGCGCCTTGAATTGAAGTCCTCGGCTTGGACGATGGAGCGCTACCTCGGTAACCCCCAGTGATCTGAGAACCAACAAAACGTTGGGCACCCTCTTTCTGGAGCAATTCTTCTGGGATGTCTTCTAGGAAGCTGCTCGGTAAAAAGGCAGTGGTCGAACCAAATAGGGTGCGCTGTAAGGCGGAGGTCATATAAAGAAGCTTTCTCGCTCTGGTCATCCCCACATATAGAAGTCTTCTCTCCTCGGCAACCCCGCCAGGTTCATCAAAAGCTCGAACGTGCGGAAGGGTCCCTTGCTCTAAGCCAACCAGGAATACCACGTCATATTCCAACCCTTTGGCAGTGTGCAGGGTCATAAGAGAAACGTTTCCAGAGGCATCGTCAATCTCATCGGCGGCCGATGCCAACGTAATGTCAGCCAAATACTCAGCAATGGTGGTGGATGGGTTTTGCCTTTGATACTCAAAAATCTGACCAATAAGTGCATCGAGGTTATCCACCCGGGCTTCGTCTTGTGGATCACGACTATCTTCCAAAGCGCCGCGATAACCGGAAAGGTTAAGCGCCGCCGATAAAACATCGGCAATAGAAGAATCAACACTCATCGCATCCAAATCGGCCAATAGTTTAGAGAAGCTATTGAGTGCCGAACTGAGCTTTGGTCCAAGACCTAGGGCATCGGTTTTTCCAAGAGCAACTCGGAATGAAACATTTTCTTTTCTAGCAAGCTCAGCAATTTTCAGTTCAGTCTTCTCGCCAATTCCCCGAGTTGGTTCGTTCAGGATTCTTCTAATTGCCTCGTCATCACGCGGGTTGGCAATTGCAGTTAGGTAGGCGAGAGCGTCCTTGATTTCTTTTCTTTCATAAAACTTTAATCCGCCAATTACCGCATAGGGAACGCGCTGATTTCTCAGCTCCGCCTCCAGAGATGGTGAGAGGGCGTTGGTTCGATAAAGGATTGCGATATCGCGGAAGTTAACACCACCCTCGTGTAATTCCGAGATGCGGTCAACAACAAAACCCGCTTCGCTTCTTTCATCCAGGGCTGTGTAGAGCACAATCTTTTCGCCATCGCCCTGATCGGTCCAGAGGTTCTTCTCCGGCCGATCAAAGTTTTTGGAAATTACCGAATTGGCGGCCGAAAGAATGTTTTGGGTGGAGCGGTAATTTTGCTCCAGGAGAATAGTTTCTGAACCCGGAAAATCCTTGGCAAATTCGGCGATATTTCGCATGTCTGCTCCGCGAAAAGCATATATTGACTGATCGGAATCTCCCACCACGGTAATTTGTGACGGACCGAGGAGTTCACCGGTTTTGGGGTCAGGAGAATTGAACTGATCCTGGATGGGTTTAGTCAACTCGCGTATTAGAGAGTATTGAGCGTGGTTGGTGTCCTGATACTCATCCACCAAAATGTGCCGAAATCTTTTTTGGTATTGAGCGGCTATGTCAGGAAACGACCTAAATAGATATACCGTTTCCGCGATTAGATCATCAAAGTCAAAAGCGTTGTTCTTTCGAAGTTCTTGAGAATAACGAGAGAATATCTCAGCAATTGCCCGATCCTTTGGGTTCGAGGAATCGATTAGCGAATAAAAGTCGTCGGCATCCTTGAGCTCATTTTTGGCATTGGAAATTCTGGCTGCTACGGTTTGTGGCTTTAGACCTTCGATATCCGAACCCGATTCTCTAATCAACCGCTTAATTAGAGCCTTAGTATCGCCGGTGTCATAAACGGTGAAATTGGAATCGTGACCGAGCCTAGATGCCTCGCGTCGCAAAATTTGAAGACAGGCCGAGTGAAAGGTCTTGATCCACATTCCTTCTGATTCGGCACCAACGAGTGAGTGAATGCGCTCCCGCATTTCATTGGCCGCTTTATTGGTGAAGGTAATGGCAAGGACCTGAGAGGGCCAGGCTTCCCTGTTTGCCAGTAGCTGTGCAATTCGATGAGTGAGCACCTTGGTTTTGCCAGATCCCGCTCCAGCAACGATAAGAAGTGCTGGTCCACGATGTAGCACAGCGGCCACCTGTTGCGGATTCAGCCCATCTAGCAGATTCATAACTCGCTAAGCCTAAGCTGTGCCATCGACAACTTGGCGAAGCAGGTCGGGCTGATCGACAAAGATTCCATCCAGACCCGCCAGGGCCAGCTGGGCAAAATACTCTTCGACGCTGTTTAGGGCATCTTCGGCTTTGAGTGTCCAGCAATAAACCCCTAGGTCAAATCCTCTTGCTCGCTCAACGGTTCCATTTGAAATCACAGAACCAGCTTCGTTGACATCAAACAGCATCGGAATATCTACACTCACGCCATCAAAATCTTCTGCGAGATTTGCAAGCTGCTCGTCGGAGATTAGAGTTTGCCCCTTTGGTAACCGCTCGGCTTCAGTTAGAAAAACATATTCTTTGTCATCACCACAAGCAATCTTTAGCAGTCTGAGCATTTCCTCATCGAAGCTTTCAATGACAATTCGAATTCCGCGCCCCAGCCAATTGGCCCGCTCGAGCTTTTGCGCCAATATCCCGGCAACATCAATACCCAGCTTGGCAAAGTACCTACCGTGCTTAATCTCAACCACGCAGGTTTTGTTATCCAGAAAAGACTGAGCTAAAAGATCATCAATTCTTGGAACTCTAAACTGACTATCAAATTTTGCACTTCCCGGTCGAATATCGGGCACTCTTTCCTTAGCCCGTAATTCACCAAGTTCGGAATATAAAAAGTCTTCGCTAAAAAAGCCTTTCTCAGTTAGTCCATCGGAATAGCCAGTTCGCATTCGAGATGCAAAGGAAGGAAGCTCGGCGATATTTGTTGTTCCATCCAGCCAATTCTCGTGTCGAATAAGGAGTTCGCCATCTTTAGTTGGAACCAAATCACATTCGATGCCATCGGCACCTTGTGCGAAGGCAAGTTCAAAAGCCTCAATCGTATTCTCGGGGCGGTACCCACTTGCACCGCGGTGCCCCAACACCAACGGTTTCAACTAACTACTCCCACTCAATCGTGCCAGGTGGTTTTGAGGTCACATCTAGTACTACTCGATTTACGCCTTCGACCTCGTTGGTAATCCGATTGGAAATTTTCGCTAAGACGTCATAGGGAAGTCTGGTCCAGTCCGCGGTCATGGCGTCTTCGCTGGAAACTGGTCGCAAAACAATTGGGTGGCCATAGCTACGTCCATCGCCCTGCACCCCAACAGATCGAACATCCGCCAGCAGAACTACTGGGCACTGCCAAATCTCAGCATCTAAACCAGCGGCGCTAAGTTCAGATCGAACGATCAAATCGGCCTTACGAAGCAGATCAAGTCTTTCTTTGGTGACCTCACCAACAATCCGAATTCCTAACCCCGGTCCTGGGAACGGTTGGCGCTGAACGATTTCACTTGGTAGCCCAAGCTCCTTCCCTATGGCTCGAACTTCGTCCTTGAACAGGGTTCTTAGCGGTTCGACCAACTCAAATTGCAGGTCTTCTGGGAGGCCTCCAACGTTGTGGTGAGATTTAATTCCAGCCGTGGCACCGCCTCCAGATTCAACAACATCCGGGTATAGGGTTCCCTGAACTAAGAATCGGATGGGTCGGTTGTCTGCCTTTGCTTCCGCAATCAAATTTGCCTGGGCTTCTTCAAAGGAGCGAATAAATTCCCGACCGATAATCTTGCGCTTAGTTTCTGGGTCGGTGACCCCGCTTAGAGCATCAAGAAACTTGGCTTCGGCATCCACTGTCACCAAACGAATTCCGGTTGCTGCAACGTAGTCACGCTCAACCTGCTCCCGCTCGCCTTCACGAAGTAAACCGTGATCCACGAACACCGCAACCAGCTGATCTCCAACGGCTTTATGAACCAGTGCAGCGGCAACTGCCGAATCAACTCCACCAGAGAGGCCGCAAATTACTCTGTCGCTTCCAACCTGAGCCCGAATCTTCTCTACTTGCTCGGCAATAACGTTGCCGCTATTCCAGTCGCTTGGTATTCCGGCGGCATGGTGAAGAAAATTTTCCAATACTTTTTGGCCGAACTCAGAATGCTTAACTTCTGGATGCCACTGCACACCATAAATCTTCTTTTCTTTTGATTCGAAAGCAGCGACCGGTGTGGTGTCAGTTGACGCTAAAACTTCAAAGCCTTCTGGTGCTTTGACAACCTGATCCCCGTGACTCATCCAGCAAATTTGCTCAGAAGGCTGCGAATTAAACATTTCTCCCGGAGAAGTAATTCTCAATTCTGTGGCGCCATATTCTCGTTTTCCAGTTTTATCAACTTGGCCGCCGAGTAATCGAGCCAGAGTCTGAAAGCCGTAGCAAATTCCTAAAGTTGGAATTCCAAGTTTCAAGATTTCAGGGTCCAGAGCTGGAGATCCTGGCTCATAAACGCTAGCTGGTCCACCAGAGAGAATTATTGCCAACGGCTGCTTTGCACTTAGTTCTTTAGCTGTGATGTTGTGATGAACTATTTCCGAGTAAACACCGGCTTCGCGCACTCGGCGAGCAATTAGCTGGGCATACTGAGCGCCGAAGTCGACAACCAGCACCGGGCGGTTAATTGTTTGCTCCAGATGTTCTGGTCTTCAGTTCCACTTCAGCAATCTTGGCGTAGCGTCTTTCGGTAAAAAAGGATAGGAATGGCACCACACCACCTGCGGCAATAACCAGAAAGCGCCAAAAGCTCCAACGCATAAGCGTCCAAACCCGGAAATCGGCAAATAGATAAAGCACATAGAGCCAACCGTGAACCACCAAGATGGCAACTGTGAGATTAATGCCGCTTGTTGGAAGACCCTCGCCATCGTTTATGTAGGGCTCAAGGCTTAGAAAGCCTGATGGTCCAAATGCCCAGAGCTCAAAACCAATCAGTCTTCGAAGGCCCCAGGTAATCATTACAAGCAGCAGAAAGCTGCCGGTGATAAAAGATGAAACCTTATAAAGCTTCAGCGCTGAACTAATCGCAGGAAGCGAGGCTGGGTTAATTGGGCTTGGCATAAGCCAAGTTTAGTTGTTTGGTAGCACCACTACTTTGATAGCTTCGCCACTCAATACAGCCTCGATACCCCTAACAACTTCATCGAGGCCAACTCTGGTGGTAATCAGATCGCTCACCTTTACCTTGCCCGAGGCAATCAAATCGAGCGCCATTTTGTTGTGCTGAGGGCTGGAACCATTCGCTCCCATCAGCATGATCTCCTTGTAGTGGACCAAGTTTGAATCAGCCTGAATAATCGGCTTGTCCTTGGGTAAACCTCCAAAGAAACTGATTCTTCCACCGGGGCGAACCATATCGATCGCCATCTCTTGGGCCGCTCCTGATGGAGCGGCAGTAATAATTACGCTCGGTCCCTTACCATCGGTCTCCGCCTTGACGATATCCGCCAAGTTTTCGGTAGACATATCTATTGCTCGATCTGGGCCAACAACATCAGCCGAGAGCTTTAATCTTCCGCCATTAATGTCAGCTAAAAACACTTTCTTGGCGCCGAGAGCTCGGGCTAATCTAACGTGAAGGCAACCAATTGGGCCAGCTCCCATAACTAAAACCTCATCGCCCTCGCCAACTCGAACTAACTCCTGGGCATTCAGCGCGCAAGCTAGCGGCTCTACCACCGAGGCTTCTTCGTAGGTTACGTTTTCCGGAATGTGGTTTAGTCCTTCAACTTTGACAACCTCATTAGGCACCACCATGAATTCAGCAAAACCCCCTGGAAACTGATATCCCATGGAAAGTTGATTAGGGCAAATTGTCATTTTGCCGGCAACGCAAGCCCAACACTCGCCGCAAGGAATAGCGGCAATTACCTGCACGCGATCCCCAACCTTAACTGAATTTACGTTTTGGCCAACCTCAATAACCTCGCCAGCTATTTCATGCCCGATGATTTGTGGCGGCTCTAATCGAGGATGTCCGTGATTGTAAATTTTGGCGTCTGTGCCACAAGTTGCGCAGGCGTGAATCTTAAGCAAGACCTCTCCTGCGCCAGCCGTTGGCTTATCTACCTCTTCGACCTTTAGATCCTGCGGTCCCCGATAAATTGCAGCCTTCACTTTTATGGCCTTTCTAAATATTTACAAGCTCTAATAATTGATTGGTTGAGGTCGAAGTCATCAGAATTTCAAATGAAGTTTCATCGAGCAATTTCTCAGCTAGGTTTCCCAACAGCTCGGTATGCTCGTCCCCCTTGGCGGCGATGCCAATACAAAGTCTAACTTTCTCGCCCTCCCACTCAACGGATTCCGGAAAGCGAACCAAAACCAATTGGCCAAAATTCACGTACTTTCGGGACTCGTCGGTTCCGTGTGGCAGAGCAACCCCCTCACCCATGTATGACGAGATTATGTTTTCCCGCTCGACCATGGCATCGATGTATTCTTCCTCCACCGCTCCAAGGCGGTGAAGGATTGATCCGCAGAGGCGCACGGCCTCCTCTCTCGAGGAGGCCGTGGCGTCTAGGCGAATTCCGGCCGACTGCAAAAAATCAGGCATCGGAGATGTTTTCACCATTCAAAATGGCATCAACAACACCCTGAATTTTCGGATCACCCAAGAACATGTCAAACACCACAACCGGAGTATTTGGCATTGCTTGTTTGGCCCGAGCTCCTAATCCGCGGTGGCAAAGCACCACATCTGGGTGAGCGTCAGCTAATTGATTCACCGGTGAGTGAGTGACGGAGACGGAATGGTCTTTGAGCTGACGTGCCAATTGCTTGGCGATCATCACACTCGATCCCATGCCTGCCTCGCAGGCCACTACTAACTTCTTAACATCTGATCCGGAAATTTCACTCATGTTCTTTGGTTAGCCGTTCTTCATCGCTTTGGACTTAGCCTTAGCTGCGTCAAGGTCGGCTGCGTCATCCTGCTTACCAGTTTTGAGCAATACCCAACCAACTGCGAATGATGCTGCAGCCGATAGCAGAATGCCAAGAAGTACTCCAACGTAATCGGTAGGAGGGGTAACTGCCATGTAAGCGAAAATCGAACCTGGTGAAGGTGTTGCTACTAGTCCGACTCCAGTGACCATAAAGGTTGCCACACCGGTGGCTCCACCAGCGATTGCAGCGACAATCATCTTTGGCTTGAGCAATACGTATGGGAAGTAGATCTCGTGGATTCCACCAAGGAAGTGAATCACGATTGCTCCAGGTACCGATCCACGAAGCACCTTAGGACCAGCAAGCCAGAAAGCAACCAATAGTCCAAGACCAGGACCTGGGTTGGTCTCCAGCATGAACAGAATTGACTTTCCAGCGGCTTCAGCCTGAACCACACCAAGTGGGCCAAGCACACCGTGGTTGATGGCGTTGTTTAGGAACAGCACCTTGGCTGGCTCGACCAAAATGGAAGCTAGTGGCAGCACCGAAGTGTCAATTAGCCACTGGACTCCAGCGCCCAAGACATCGGAGAAGCCTTTGACAACTGGTCCAATGCCTAGGTACCCACCGATAGCGCCTAGCAAACCTGCGATACCGAGGCTGAAGTTACCAATCAGCATCTCGAATCCTGGAGGAGTTACTGGGTCTAGTACTGCGTCAATCTTCTTTAGAATCCATGCCATTAGCGGTCCCATAATCATGGCACCGAGGAACATCGGAATGTCGGTTCCAACAATCACACCGACTGTTGCGACGGCACCGATTACGGCTCCGCGCTGACCGTGAACCATGCGACCACCGGTGTAGGCAATAAGAAGTGGTAGCAAGTTGATGATCATTGGGCCAACCATGCTTGATAGCTGCTCGTTCGGCAACCAACCGGTTGGGATAAATAGCGCTGTTAGCAGACCCCACGCGATGAAGGCTCCAATGTTTGGAATAACTATTCCCGCGAGGTTTCCACCCAGCTTCTGGATTGAAGCACGCCACCCAGTGTGGGTGCCCGCTCCATCTGAAATGAAACTAGTCATTTATTCGACTACCTCTCTGTAGCTGTTAGGTTGAGATGCACTCCGACGAAGAAAATAGCCGGGAGTGAAAAGATAAAAAATCTCTCCCAGCCATGCTCTTCGTCTCCTCGAGTGTTTGAACACTCGAAGTTTTTTTGAAAGCAGTACTCATCAAGCGAGCACCACTTCAATTCCTGCCCCCGTAAGCAACTCGACGTGCGAGCGATTAGCTTCAACGTCTGTCACAACTCTGTCAATATCTTCAAATCTTGCGAATAGCGCCGAATAGGTTGCGCCAAATTTTGAATTGTCCGCCAAAACAACAGTTTCGGTGGAGTTTTGAATCATTACTTTTTTTACGGCAGCTTCATCAGGGTCAACCGTCATGAATCCAGATTCAAGATCAATTCCGTTGGTACCCAAGAAGGCAATCTGAGCTTTGTAATTTTGTAAATCGTCAACGGTTCGAGAACCAATTGAACTCAGAGTTGTATGACGGATTCTTCCGCCGAGTAAAAACACCTGAGTTGAGGATTCGCCAATCATGGTTGCCAAGGTCAGTGAATTTGTAACAACCATCAACTTCGGTCGATTTCTTAGGGCTTCAGCTAAAAACTCAGTGGTGGTTCCGCCATCAACAAAAATGCAACCTTCTTCTGGAAGGTACTGTGCAGCTACTTGAGCGATTCGCCGTTTCTGATCTGGGTTGCGACCTTTGCGCTCTGGAAAAGTAAATTCGTGGGAAAGTCTCTCGGCTGAAATTGCTCCGCCGTGAACCCTGCGAAGCAGACCCCTTCGCTGCAGCAGATCCAAGTCCCTTCGAACAGTCTCGACCGCAACCTTGAGTTTTCCAGCAGCATCTAAGGCGTCAATGCGGCCATCCTGCTTGGACCACTGCACTAGACGAAGCCTGCGCTCCTCAGCGAGCATGCGTTTCCTGTCCGAATCTGACTGATTCTGTAGTTTTATGTCTGATTTAGGGAAAAACTAGCAGAAAACTCACAGAAAGTTGGCTAAACAGTCAAAAACGGGCTTGAAAACGGCTAATCGTTACGCTTTCTTTACTTTTGCTCTCGGACCCTCTCGTCTTCAACCAGCCGCCACCACAGGAAGATGGCGAAGCCTGCGAAAAGCGCCCATTCGACGGCATAGAAGAGAGTGAGCCAATTCACTTCGGTACCTGCTTTAGGCGGAGCGATTGAAACCCTCTCAAGACCAAAGCCAGGCTCGGAATCAATAACAAAGATCCCGGCAAAAGTATCTATCGGGTCCTCCGAGTAAAGGTTAATAAGCTGAGCTAGCGAGAGCGACCCGAAAAGATAATCCTTGGTGCTATCAGGTAGCGCAACCGGAGCTTCGGTTTGAATGTATCGACCACTTCGTTCGATAAAAGCCTCCACCTGGATTGAGTTCATTAATTCAAGGCGACTTTTCTCGGCCTGCTCCAAATCTTGCGCGAAACCAATCACCACGGTAAGGCTTGCAGTCTTTCCACCATCCAACAGCGCACTTGAATTTGCGATAACCCAATACCCAGGTATTGAATCCTCACCCTGCAAACGATTAGTGACAATGTAGACGTTCGATAAATCAAAATAGATTTCCGCTTTGACTAATTTGTTGGCAGCTTCAGTCGTGATCGGTTGGTTTGGTGTTGCAACTTCTAATAAGTCAATTGAGATTTCGTTTTTAGGTATTTCGGTAACTGTAAAAGTTCTCTCTAATTGCCACTGACCAAGCAGTGCAAAAATCACTGCCACAAATAATGCAAGTGCGAGTGCGCCAATCCATTTAGGTCGCCTCGCAACGCTGAACCAAGTTGGATTAGACATTAACTCTTCTGATACGGAGCGACCACAACTTCTACTCTTTGGAATTCCTTGAGATCGGAATATCCGGTAGTCGCCATCGAGCGAGCCAAAGCTCCAACTATATTTGTCAGACCGTCGGCAGAAGATGAAGGCCCGATGAGAATCTGCTCAAGCGATCCGCTCTCACCAACAAAGACACGGTTACCCCTAGGAAGCTCAGCGTGAAAAGCTTCTTGGCCCCAATGCCAACCCTTGCCTGGCGCCTCTTTGGCTCTTGCCAAAATTGAACCGATCATCACCGCATCGGCACCAAGGGAAATTGCCTTGACGATATCGCCGCTGGTCCCAATGCCGCCATCAGCAATCACGTGAACGTAGCGTCCGCCAGATTCGTCCATGTAGTCTCGGCGAGCGCCAGCAACAGCGGCAACCGCAGTTGCCATCGGTGCGTGAAT
>JBJTOG010000115.1:0-6259 GCA_046074425.1 Actinomycetota bacterium | reverse complement strand
TCAATTTCGACCCCGAGAGACCGAAGAGAATCAATTGTGGTTTTCATCGGACGCCTTTCGGCTGCCTCATCACCATCAAACGAAACCTTGCTTTCTGCTATTGAAGCCAAGGGAGGCACAAAGCGCATAACAGTTCCGGCTAATCCACAATCGATATAGGCAGGGCCACGAAGTGGGTTTGGTTCGATTAACAAGCCGTTTGGAATCTGCTGAATAGTGGTGCCAAGAGATTTCAAGGCCGCAATCATTAGCGCGGAATCTCTGGATTCCAAAGGATCTAAAAGAGTGGTTGGCTCTTTGGCTACAGCAGAGAGAACCAACTCGCGATTATTCAGCGATTTCGAGCCTGGAAGGCTGATAGTGGCACCAAGCTGCGAAGTGGCAACCGGAGCGGTCCAAGGTTGGGAATAGCTTTGGGCAGACATGTGTTTTAAAAGTATCAGTAATCGGAATTAGGAAGGATATCGGTGCCAACTGCCCTCGAAAATGGCTCCAAGGCTAGCTTGCTAGACTCGGAGGCTATGGCCAGCGATACCGAAGCGAAAATTCGGGATTTTGAGCAGCAAGCGCTGCCGCTGATGCCTCAGCTTTATGGAGCTGCGTTGCGTTGGACCCGAAACCCCTCTGATGCCGAGGACTTGGTCCAGGAAGCGATGGCAAAGGCCTTCGTTGCCTGGGGTCAGTATCAGCAGGGAACCAACCTAAAAGCTTGGCTTTACCGGATCATGACCAACACTCACATCAACAGCTACAACAAGAAACTCCGGGATCCCTCTAAAGGGGGATTGGACGATTTGGAGGATTGGCAGATTGGTGACGCCGAGTCGGTAACCGCTACTGCATCCAGATCGGCCGAACTGGAGGCGTTGGATAATCTTCCAGCCGAAATCATTAGGGATTCGCTGATGTCGATTCCGGAGGAATTTCGCATGGTGGTTTACTACGCGGTGGTGGATGGCTTGCCTTACGCGGAGATTGCCGAAATTATGGGAACTCCGGTTGGAACGGTTATGAGCAGACTTCACCGCGGGAAGAAATTGCTTAGAGTTTTGCTTGCAGAATATGCGGTGGAACAAGGATATTTATCGGCAGAAAATTTAGAAAGTAATTCGGAGAAAAGCTAATGGCAGAGTATGACTGCGAAGAAACAAAGGCCAAGGTTCACGAGTACCTGCACAACGAACTTAGGCCGGAGGATCAGAAGGACATCACCGCACACCTAGCCCTTTGTGATTCTTGTGAGGAAGAGTATGACCTAGAGGTATACCTCAATCAGGTAATACAACGCTCTTGCGATGAGGCACCACCTAAGGAGCTAGCCGAGAGAGTAATCGCTCGCATCCGCGAGAGTCAATCTCACTAACCTTCGGAATCTTCCAAATCCAGCCAGCGGTACCAGCCGCGATTTAGCACCAACCAGGCCATCAAACCGTAACCGGTTTGCGAAGGCATATTTCTCGGGGAAACTTCCAGCTCAGCATTAAACCCTTCGTGATCCACCAGCGGATGGAAAAAATCAACAAAGGGGATGCTTCGTCTTTTGCAAACGTCCTCGTAGCCGGTGGCAAGGTGCTCGATCTCGTAATTCAGAGACTTATCAAAACTGGGCGGCGGTCCAACAACAAAAACCGCAATGTTATTTCTTCTGGCCTCATCAATTATGGTTGCAACATTTAATCTGGAGCGGGATACCGAGATGCCCTCGCGGGCATCGTTATTGGAGAGTGCGAGAACCAGACGATTGTCTGTCTCCGGAGAGAATCTCCTCTGAACCTCACTACTCCAGCGCTCCAGAAGTGTTGCACTGGTTTCACCCGGCGCAGGTGATGTGTAGATATCGATGATCGGATCATCGATTGGAGTTCGAGCAATGACCCTGCCCACCCATCCAAGGGCTTTAGGATCTCCGATTGCGGCAGTGAGCTCGTCGCCAAGGATGACGATGCGAGTTTCTTGCTGTTGCTCTTCTTGCATTTATAAGTTAGGCCAACGCCCTAGATATGACATCGGCCTGTTCAACCGCGTGACGTTTGGCACTTCCCGTTGCCGGCGATGCACTAGCAGGACGAGAAATTAAAGTTGCAACTTGACCGTTCATGTATCTTGGCAAGAACAGTCCAATGTAAGTCCAAGGTCCTTGGTTAGCCGGTTCATCCTGCACCCAGTAAAGCTCGGCGCCAGGATACTGAGCGTAGGCTGCCTTAATCTCATCTACCGGGGTTGGGTAGAGCTGCTCGACTCGAAGCACCGCAATTGATTTTTCGCCTCGGCGTTCGATCTCGGCCATCAGATCCCAATAAACCTTGCCGGAGCAGAAAATAACTCGGCGGACTGCGTTCTTATCCAATCCTTGTTGATCATCTATAACTGGCTGGAAGGATCCGGTTGTGAAATCACTTACCTGGGAAGATGCGGCCTTGAGGCGAAGCATCGATTTAGGGGTGAAGACCACAAGTGGTCGCCTTGGTCTCGTGTAAGCCTGGCGACGTAGCAGGTGGAAATGTGAAGCCGGCGTGCTGGGCTGAGCCACAGTCATGTTGTTTTCGGCACAGAGTTGCAAGAATCGCTCAATTCGAGCCGAAGAGTGGTCGGGACCCTGACCTTCGTAGCCGTGGGGGAGCAGCAGTACTAGCCCGGAGTGTTGGTTCCACTTCTGTTCCGCAGAGGAAACAAATTCGTCAACTATGGTTTGAGCTCCGTTGACAAAGTCTCCAAACTGAGCCTCCCACAAAACTAAAGCTTCGCGGTTTTCGATCGAGTAGCCATACTCGAATCCCATTGCCGCATACTCGCTCAGCAGTGAGTCGTAAATCCAGAACTTGGCCTGATCCTCGCTCAGGTTTCTAAGTGGCATCCACTCCTGACCGTTGACTCGGTCGTGGAAAACTGCGTGACGCTGCACGAAAGTTCCACGTCTCGAATCCTGGCCGGCCAGTCTGACTGGGACACCTTCAGTTAGCAAAGACCCAAGAGCTAGCAATTCACCAAAGCCCCAGTCGATGCCACCATCGCGACTCATTTCAACTCGCTTGGCTAGAAGCTGCTGCAGCTTAGGGTGAACACTAAAGCCGGGAGGTTGGTTTTGGTGGGCATCGCCAATTAGTTCGACGGTCTCTTTGGCAATTGCCGTTTGTCCAAGCAGCTCTGGAGCATCGCTAGCGGTGGTTCCAATTCCTACTCGTCTTGGAATCAATTCGATAGGAGTGGTCATCGCCTCGTGAACTTCAACGAAGGCCTGCTCCAATCTGGTTTGGAAATCAGAGTTTGCATTGTCGAACTCTTCTTGAGTTATGTCTCCTCGACCTACCAAAGATTCCAGATACAAAGTTCTAACCGAACGTTTGGCCTCAATCAGGTTATACATAAGTGGCTGAGTCATCGAAGGATCGTCACCTTCGTTGTGTCCGCGACGGCGGTAGCAAATTACGTCCAGCACAACGTCGTTTTGGAATTTCATCCGATACTCAAAGGCCAGCTGAGAAATCCTAACCACTGCCTCAGGGTCATCGCCGTTGACGTGGAAAATCGGTGCCTGAATCGATTTGGCAACATCGCTGGCATAAACGGTGGAACGAGATTCTGAAGGCGGGGTGGTGAACCCAACTTGGTTATTGATAATGATGTGAATGGTTCCACCGGTTTTGTAGCCACGAAGCTGAGCCATGTTCAGAGTCTCTGGAACCACTCCCTGGCCAGCGAAGGCGGCATCGCCATGAATCAATAGCGGAAGAATTGGGAATTCTCCCCTTGGGACTGCGTCTAAGCGATCCAGCTTGGCGCGCACGATTCCTTCGAGAACTGGGTTCACCGCTTCTAGGTGAGAAGGGTTAGCGGCGAGGGAAACCTTTACCTTGTTTCCCTCTTGGCTTTCAAATACTCCTTCGGTACCGAGGTGATACTTCACATCTCCCGAACCCTGCACCGTCTTGGTGTCAGTGTTGCCTTCAAATTCTTTGAAGACCTGGCCGTAGGTTTTACCAGCAATATTGGTGAGCACGTTCAGCCGGCCGCGGTGGGCCATGCCGATGCATACTTCCTCGATGCCTTCGTTGGCCGCGGATTGCAAGATTTCATCGAGGGCTGCAATCGTGCTTTCGCCACCTTCGAGACTGAAGCGCTTTTGTCCCACGAACTTGGTTTGCAGGAAGGTTTCGAAGGCTTCCGCCTCGTTTAGTTTGCTGAGGATGCGAAGCTGTTCCTCACGGGTTGGCTTGGCGTAAGGACGCTCAAGTTTTTCTTGGAACCACTTGCGCTGCGCGGGATCTTGAATATGCATGTATTCAACCCCGACGGTGCGGCAATAACTATCGCGCAAAATGCGCAGGATGTCGCGGAAAGCTGCCTTCTGCTTGCCACCAAAGCCACCGGTTCTGAAGCTGCGATCGAGATCCCAAAGGCTAAGTCCGTGATTGAGAACGTCAAGGTCTGGGTGGGTTCGCTGACGATATTCCAGCGGGTCGGTATCTGCCATCAGGTGGCCACGAACTCGGTAGGCGTTAATGAGCTCCTGAATTCGGGTTGGCTTTTCGCGATCGTCTTGGCCTTCGCGGTCAAAATCCTGAACCCAGCGAACCGGCTCGTAAGGAATACGCAAGTCAGCAAAAATCTGATCGTAGAAACCGTCTTCGCCAAGCAGCAAGCCGTGGATGATCTTCAAGAACTCGCCGCTGCCAGCCCCCTGAATCACGCGGTGGTCATAGGTCGAGGTCAATGTCAAAATCTTGCTCACTCCGAGTTTGGCAAGATGTGCCTCGCTCATTCCTTGGAATTCAGCTGGATACTCGAGGGCTCCTGCTCCAACGATGCAACCCTGTCCCTTGGTGAGTCTTGGAACCGAGTGCACCGTTCCAATTCCACCTGGGTTGGTTAGGGAAATAGTGGTTCCCTGGAAGTCTCCGGCGGTAAGTTTGTTTTCGCGAGCGCGAGCCACCAAGTCTTCGTAGGCAATTAAGTATTCGGCAAAGTTCAATCGCTGAGCCCGCTTGATGTTTGGAACTAGCAGTGCTCGAGTTCCATCAGGCTTAGGGATGTCGATAGCTAATCCAAAGTTGACATTGGCTGGCTGAACCAGGACAGGTTTTTCATCAACAATGTCGTAGTAAACATTTTGGCTCGGGAATTTCTTTAGCGCCTGAATCATGGCGTAGCCAATTAGGTGGGTGAAAGAAACCTTGCCACCCCTGGTTCTAGCCAAGTGAGAATTGATTACCAGGCGGTTATCAATAAGCAGTTTTGCCGGCAAAGAGCGAACGCTAGTGGCGGTAGGAATATCTAAAGACTGATCCATGTTGGATGCCAAAGTCTTGGCCATACCTTTAAGTACAGTTACCTGATCCTCGTCAATCTCATCAGCCACCGCAATCACATCAACCACTTCAGTTAGCGGAGCTTGAGCGGGAATGGGCTGGGGCTTGGCTTCGATTCGGGTGGTTTTTGCCACCACCGGAATAGATGAAGTCGCATCGCTAACGGGTTCAGAAGTGGGTGGCACCGAAGCGGAAGTTGCAGGCTTGTAGTTTTCTAGGATTGGCCACCAGGCCTTATCAACAGAATCCGGATTTTGTTTGTACTGGGCGTACATCTCCTCAACAAGCCATGCATTTGCGCCGTAGTCGGTCGATGATCCTTCACTGGACAAGTAAACCCCTTAATTAGTGGTCTGAATGACCCTTATATCTTAGGGCTTAGCGCTTAGGGGGATTTAGGTAAGCTATAAATCCCATGGACTCTTTATCTGACCATAGTCGTTTGCCGGTGGGTGGCTAGGTGGAAATCCTGCTTCTATCGGCGATTGCGCTAACCGTTGGTACCGGTTTTTTTGTTGCGTCGGAGTTTTCGCTGGTCAACTTGGACCGAGTGGAGCTTGAATCTCGATCGCAACGAGGTGAAAAAGGGCTCTCAAACTCAATTCGGGCCCTCAAAAGAACTGCCACTCACCTATCCTCGGCTCAACTGGGTATCACGCTAACTACCCTGCTTACTGGATATCTTGCCGAACCCGCCTTGAGCGAGCTGATCAAGCCAGGTCTAATCTCGCTCTCGGTATCTCAGGAAGCAGTTGGATCTGTTGCCTGGGGACTCTCGATACTTATTGTTACCACTTTTTCATTCCTAATTGGTGAATTAGTTCCAAAGCAGTTGGCGCTCGCAATACCGCTAAAAACTAACAAGGTAGTAGTTGGATTCCAGCTTGTATTCACCTGGGTTTTCAGTTGGATGGTTCAATTTATGAATCGGTCGGGAAATGTTGTGGTGAGGC
>JBJTOG010000114.1:0-8109 GCA_046074425.1 Actinomycetota bacterium | reverse complement strand
GCCGGTTTATCGGACCCTCTGGAGAAACTTCCTTTGTTCTTACCCTGTTCACTTGTTTCACTAGCCATGTACTGACCGGTTTTGATAACTGCGTTAACAAAGGGCGCCTGACCTCCGGAGTAACAGAAGATACCGGCAAGTGGAGCAGTTATGTCGGCATCCATCGGTCGGACCGAACGGACCGGGCCTACCGCATCAACCGGAGTTGATTGCCAAACTGCGACCAGTCTCGTTAGTCCAAATTCCACCATCTCAACAAAAACAATGTCGGTCTTGTTTAGGTTGTATTGCGGTCTGGCTGCCTCAACGTTGTCAATCTTGCAAGCCACAGCAGGAAGCGAAAGGCTCTCGGTTCCAGCGGCACCTTCTTCATAAGCGATGCCGGTTAGCGGTGCAATTACAAAAACCTTGGGTTCAGGAGTTGGACTCTCTGATTGGCTAGGGCCTGGTGTTTCTGGTGTCCCAGAAGCACACCCTCCCAGGACTAGTGCGGACAGGACTAATAGCGACAGCGCGCTTGATTTCTTCACCCGTATATTCTCTAGGTCTTTTAGGAAACCATCGGGTCCGCAATGCCGACATAAACGGTTTCGAGGTACTCCTCGATTCCCTCGCTGCCGCCCTCGCGCCCTAACCCAGAAGCCTTGACCCCACCAAATGGCGCAGCCGGGTTAGAAATAACACCTGCGTTCAAACCAAACATTCCAACCTCAAGCCTTTCGGCCATCCGAAGACCACGATTTAGGTTTTCGGTGAAGACATAGCCAATCAGGCCATACTCGGTTGAGTTGGCAATTTGAACCGCCTCGTCTTCGGTTCTAAAAGTAATAATTGGCGCCACCGGACCAAAGATTTCGTTCTGCAAGATTTCGGCATCCGGTGTTACCCCGGCAAGCACGGTTGGGGGATAAAAGTATCCTTCACCGGATGGAACTTGACCACCGGTTAGAACCTTCGCGCCCTTAGCTACTGCATCCGCAACAAGAGAGTGAACACCACTTCGTGATTTTTCGTCAATAAGAGGTCCGACGTTCGCGCCTTCCTCGGTGCCACGAGCCACCTTTAGTTTTGCCATTCTTTCAGCGATTCGTTTTGAAAACTCTTCGGCAATCGATTCGTGAACAATAAAGCGGTTAGCTGCGGTGCAGGCCTCACCCATGTTGCGCAATTTTGCAAGCATCGCACCATCGACTGCTTTGTCCAGATCAGCATCCTCAAAAACAATTAGCGGGGCATTGCCACCAAGTTCCATGGATACTCGAAGCACTCGCTCTGCTGAATCAGCAATTAATCTTCTTCCCACGCCGGTGGAACCAGTGAAGGAAAGTTTCCGAAGTCGGTGATCCTTGATAAGCGGTCCAGTTACTTCGCTTGGTCGTGAAGTTTGAATAACGTTAACTACTCCCTTAGGAATTCCAACCTCTTCCAAAATTCTCACGAAGAGCATAGAGGTCAATGGTGTTAGAGCGGCCGGCTTGAGGACCATTGTGCAACCGGCGGCAATAGCCGGTGCCATCTTTCGAGTTGCCATTGCCAATGGAAAATTCCACGGGGTGATGAAAAGCGATGGTCCAACTGGGCGCTTGAGAACCATGATTCTGTTTTTTCCATCTGGTGCGATTCCGTAGCGACCAGTTACGCGAACCGCTTCTTCAGAAAACCACCTCAAAAATTCTGCTCCGTAGGCAACTTCTCCCCTGGCTTCAGCAACCGGCTTTCCCATTTCCAGGGACATTAGAAGTGCGAACTCGTCAGCCATCGATGTGACCTTAACAAAAGCGGCTCGAAGTAGCTCAGCCCGCTCACGTGGTGCAGTTTTAGCCCAAGAATCTTGAGCGGCGGAAGCTGCAGCAAGTGCTGCCATTCCGTCTTCGGCTGCGGCGTCGGCAATTGTTAGGAGAGTTTTTCCAGTGGCCGGATCTTCAACATCCAATGTTTTTTTATCTGCGGAATCCCGCCATTGGCCATCAACCAAAATTCCGGTTGGAACTAAATCTAAGACGCGCTTTTCATCTGCCGCGGAGATATTCACTTTGACTTTTCCTTTGTCTAGTGCAACGGCAAAGCTAATGCGCCATCGCATTCCAATTCTACTAAGCCCCTCTAGACCCCCAAAAGAAAGAAGACCACCCCAGGGGGTGGTCTTCTTTGGAAAGAATTATTAGGCCTTTGTTACGTTGGTATCCAGCGGGATGCCAGGACCAAAGGTGGTTGCAACTGATCCCTTCAAAAGGTACTTGCCCTTTGAGCTAGATGGCTTCAATCGCATTACCTCTTCCAAGGCTGCGGTTAGGTTCTCTCCAAGTTGGGAAGCGGAAAAGGAAGCCTTGCCAATAATGAAGTGTAGGTTGGCCTGCTTGTCGATACGGAACTCGATCTTTCCGCCCTTGATGTCAGTCACTGCCTTGGCAACGTCTGGGGTTACGGTTCCAGTCTTTGGGTTAGGCATTAGGTTTCTTGGTCCCAAGACTTTTCCGAGACGTCCAACCTTACCCATCAACTCTGGGGTCGAAACGGCGGAGTCGAAGTCCACCCATCCAGCGGCAACCTTCTCGATTAGCTCATCGCCACCAACTTCGTCGGCCCCGGCTGCCTTGGCGGCATCGGCGGCTGGTCCAGTTGCGAAAACGATTACGCGGGCGGTTTTACCGGTTCCGTGAGGAAGCGATACTGTTCCACGAATCATCTGGTCTGCTTTGCGAGGGTCAACTCCTAGCTTGAGAGCAACCTCAATGGTCGAGTCAAACTTTTTGGATCCCATGTCGCGAACCAAGGCCACGGCCTCGGCTGGGGTATAGAACTTACCCTCGGTGATTTTCTTTGCGGCTTCTAAATAAGCCTTTGAGCGCTTTGGCATTTGCTGCTTTTCCTTATCTGGTCACAGTTGTGGTTAGCGAACCAAGCAGGTTCTCCCACGACTTCTTCTTTTGTTTGGTGTTGCCTTAAGCGTCGACGGTGATACCCATGGAGCGGGCAGTACCGGCGATGATTTTGGCTGCTGCTTCGACGTCGTTGGCGTTTAGGTCAGCCATCTTGGTCTCGGCAATCTTGATTAGTTGCTCACGGCTTAGGTGAGCCACTTTGTCGGTGTGTGGGGTCGAAGAACCCTTCGCAACTCCAGCTGCCTTCTTGATTAGCTCGGCTGCTGGAGGAGTCTTGAGAATGAAGGTGAAGGAGCGGTCTTCGTAAACGGTGATTTCAACCGGGATTACGTTGCCCTTCTGGTCTGCGGTTGCGTTGTTGTACGCGGTGCAGAACTCCATGATGTTAACACCGTGCTGACCAAGGGCTGGACCGATTGGTGGAGCTGGGTTAGCAGCGCCAGCCTGAATCTGCAGCTTGATAAGTCCGGTGACTTTCTTCTTGGGTGCCATTTCTTTCCTTTTCTTGAGGTTTCTTTAAATCTTTAGTTCAGTGGTCCAACCTGCTCAAAGCCAAGCTCCACAGGAGTCTCGCGCTCGAACAGTGAAACCAAAACAGTAAGCTTTCCGCTTTCTGGCTTGATCTCGGAAATAGTTCCGGGTAATCCTGCGAAGGAACCATCCTTGATCATGATGGATTCGCCGACCTTGAAATCTATGTTGATTGGAACCGCCCGAGCCTTGCCCTTAACCATTTGAGATCCCTTTGGAGCACTCTTAGCAGCTGCCTCTTCAGGAAGAACGTAAAGCGACTTGAGCATTTCAAATGCTTCGTCTGGTCGAAGTGGCGTTGGGTTCTGAGAGTTTCCAACGAATCCGGTAACTGCTGGGGTGTGGCGAACCAGCGACCAAGATTCCTCGTTCATCTCCATGCGAACTAAAACGTATCCCGGGATACGAACCTTGGAAACAAGTTTGCGCTGACCGTTTTTGATTTCGATGGTGTCTTCCATCGGAACTTCAATCTGGTGAATGTCGTCTCCACCTTCGATGGCAAGCTTTCGGTTTTCGATGTTCTGCTTCACTCGCTTTTCGTATCCAGCGTATGAGTGAACTACGTACCACTTTCCAGGCTGCGAGCGCAGTTCCTGGCGGAATACTTTGTATGGATCTTCTGGTTCTGTTGAGGCTTCTTCTGAAATAACTTCCTCGGACACTTCAGATTCATTAGTTTCTGGGACGAAAGCGTCAGACTGAATAATTGGTTCTTCCGAAACTGCCGCGGTCTGGTCACCCTGACCAAATACATCGGCATCAACTTGAGAGTTTGCAGCTACGGCAACAACTTCCGGAACTGCTGAAAATGCAGCAGCTGGGATTTCGGTAGCGCTTTCTGAAGTCGCCGACTCCAGCTCAGTCTGTTCGATCTCGCTCAATTGAAGATTCCTGTTCTAAGAACTAATTAGTTGGTGTGAATGTAAAAGTGACTACCTGGTAAAAGACCCAGTCCAAACCGGAAATGATCAACATAACAAAGGCGACGAAGGCCAACACCACACCGGTGTAGTTGACCAGTTCGCGATAGGTAGGACGAGTAACCTTCTTTAGCTCCTGAAGCACCTGCTTAAAGAACAGCATGATGCGGCCAAAGATGTTTCGAGTTGCAGCACGATCGGCCTTGGCCTTTTCGACCAGGTCTTCCGTTGGCTGAATCTCATCTGCCATGTCTTACTTCTTTCCTTCTCGTTTTGCAGGGCGGACAGGACTCGAACCTGCAACCTGCGGTTTTGGAGACCGCTGCTCTACCAATTGAGCCACCGCCCTTTAGGGGCTAAACAGCTAAATCCGCCACCCCGGCAAATGGCACACTTCTAGATTCAATCTAAAGGAGGTTAATTTGCCAGATTAGGCTTTCCGCAGCTGTCAACTACTAGGTAATACTCTAATCTGCTAGCCAAGAGATTGCAAAGGGCCATTTGGCTCCCGCTAGGCTTAATGGGTGAGCGAATCCCGAATTTCTAAGAAAATTGCTGCCATTGCCGAGTCGGCAACCCTAAAAGTTGATGCCAAGGCCAAAGCCCTGCAAGCCGAGGGTCGCCCAGTAATCAGCTACGCAGCCGGTGAACCAGACTTCCCTACCCCAAACCACATCGTCCAAGCAGCGGTTAAGGCGGCCCAGGATCCCAAGAATCACCGCTATACCCAAGCCGTTGGTCTTCCAGAACTAAGGGAAGCAATCGCTCAAAAAACCCTGCAGGATTCCGGAACCGAGGTTTCGGCTTCTCAAGTGGTGGTCACTAATGGAGGTAAGCAAGCGGTTTACCAAGCTTTCCAGGTCTTAGTGGACGATGGCGATGAAGTGTTGCTTCCATCTCCGTATTGGACGACATACCCTGAGGCAATTGCTCTGGCTGGTGGAAAAACCGTAGAGGTCTTTGCTGGGAGCGAGCAAAACTATCTAGTCACTGTTGAACAGCTTGAGCAAGCTCGCACCCCAAAAACTAAAGTTTTATTGTTCTGCTCACCTTCTAACCCAACTGGCTCGGTTTATTCAAAGGAGCAGGTGAAAGCGATTGGTGAGTGGGCAAGAGATAACGGACTTTGGATAATTACCGACGAGATTTATCAGAACCTGGTTTATGACGGTATCAAAGCTCACTCCATTACCGAATTAGTTCCAGAAATGATGGATCGCACCATCATGGTCAACGGAGTTGCCAAGAGCTATGCCATGACCGGTTGGCGATTAGGTTGGATGGTTGGACCTCAGGATGCCATCAAAGCAGCCGCAAATTTGCAATCTCACTTGACCTCAAACGTTTCCAACGTTTCGCAACGAGCTGCGATTGAAGCTCTAACCGGACCACAAGAAGAGGTTCTAAAAATGCGTGAGGCTTTTGATCGCCGGAGAAAAATTGCGGTTAGCGAACTATCAAAAATTCCAAATTGGATTGCCCCAACTCCGCAAGGTGCCTTCTATGTTTACTCAGATGTCCGCGGTCTACTAGGAAAAACTTGGGGTGGGAAAACTATCAACACATCCCTAGAACTTTGTGATTACATCTTGGACGCCGCCGAAGTTGCTCTGGTCCCAGGCGAAGCCTTTGGGCCTTCTGGATTTGTACGCTTGAGTTATGCGTTAGGCGACGAAGCGCTCGTCGAAGGAATTCACAGACTTCAAAAACTTTTTGCCTAAAAGTTTAGAAACCAATCAGGTTGGGCTCTGGAACTAAGTTGACGCCAAAGCGAGCGGCTACTCGCTCTTGGATATAGCGAGCCAGTTCAAGAATCTCTTTGGCGGTTGCCGAGCCGCGGTTAGTAATCGCGAGTGCGTGCTTCGATGAAATCGCTGCGTGTGATCCGGGCAGAGAAAATCCTTTTGTAATACCGGCTTGTTCAATTAGCCAGGCAGCACTTAGTTTTACAGTCATTCCATCATCTTCTTGGGTTTCCCAACGCGGAGCATCGGTTGGCAAGGTTCGTGCAAAAGTATCGCTCACGATTGGATTTGTGAAAAAGCTGCCGCAACTAACGCTGTCTGGGTCGCGCTCCGAGAGGACCATTCCTTTCTGACTGCGCAAGCTAATTACAGAATCACGGATGGCAGTGAGTTTGTGGCTAGTTCCAACTTCAGCGCTTAGATCAGCTGCAATCTGCGTTGAATAAAGAGGGCGAGAGAGACCACCTAAATCCTGCAACTCAATTTCAATCCAAGTTATGAGTCCCGCTCGACCTCGCTTTATTGCGCTATCTCGATAGCCAAATTTCATATCCTTTGGCTCCAGAATTACCAGTTCGCCGCTTTGGTAATCCAAAAACTCGCAACGTAAAAACACATCGCTCAGTTCCTGGCCATAGGCGCCGATGTTTTGAACTGGGGCTGCACCAACTGTTCCGGGAATTCCACTCATCGCCTCGATACCAGCAAGGCCGGCATCCACAATTTGGCGAACTAAATCATCCCAATCCTCGCCAGCTTGAATTCTCCAGACCTCTTTATTGGCGTCTCGAGATTTCTCTATACCTTTGCTGGCAACTGCAACTACTTGAAGTTCTGAAACATCGTCGGCCACCACGACGTTACTTCCGCCGCCAAGAATTAACCAATCTTCGCCACTAGCCCATAGTTCTTTAGTGGCCGTTAGAAGTTCATCTCGGGATTTGCAGGTTCTTAAGCTGGCTGGTGTCCCACCAACTTTCATTGTGGTTAGTTCGGCAAGTTTGGTCATGAAAGTCGAACCCGCACTTGAGCTTTTCCAAGTACGATTGTCTCCTGAAAACTTGCGGTTATATCGATTCGGGCAACGGAGTTAGCCTCGTCAATTTCGGCAACTTTCCCAGAGACGGTTAGCCTGGCCCCAGATTCCGCATCCACCACAACTGGCTTGGTGAATCTAACTTGGTAGTCAGAAATTTTGCCACTGTCGCCAATAAATTCTGCAACCACCTGAACCGCAACCCCCATGGTTAACATGCCATGCGCTAAAACTCCAGGTAATCCAACCGCGAGCGCGACGTCATCGCGATAATGAATCGGATTGAAGTCTCCAGACGCCCCGGCATAGCGAACCAAAGAATCCCTGGTGAGCAAGTATTCTTTTGACGCTAGTTCTTGTCCAACCTCAAGTTTCATGCTTCACCTCTAACAACCAGTGTCGAAATTGCTGTGCAAACCAAACTGTCTTTGACGTCAAAGATCTTGGTTTCGAAGGTGACCATCGAGTTTCCGGCAAGCGATTTGACGCTGGTGGCGGTTAATTCGCTGGTGAGCTCATCCCCGGCGACAATTGGCCTTTCATGAATGAAACGCTGTTCGCCGTGTACTACTCGAGAAAAATCAATTTCCGCTTCCTTATCCGAGAGCACCAATTTCAGGGATTGCTCTTGAATCACAACTGCAAAAGTTGGCGGGGCAACCAAATCTGAATAGCCCTTAGCCTTGGCTGCTTCTATATCGTGGCTTACTGGATCTTGCGAGAAGACAGCTTTGGCAAATTCCCTGATTTTTTCTCGACCGACTTGGTAGCCGGGAGTGCGGGGATAAGTTTTTCCCTCGATTTGTGGGTTGACCATTTATTAACTGTAATAGGCAATTGGTAGCGGAGGCGGGACTCGAACCCGCGACCCCACGATTATGAGTCGTGTGCTCTAACCACCTGAGCTACCCAGCCGCAGAGCCCCGAGACAGGATTGAACTGTCGACCCCTTCCTTACCATGGAAGTGCTCTACCACTGAGCTATCGGGGCG
>JBJTOG010000113.1:0-30709 GCA_046074425.1 Actinomycetota bacterium | reverse complement strand
CTTGGTTCATAGACCAAAGCAGCGGCCATTGCCGCTAGCCCCGGTGCATCCAGTACTTCCCAAATTCCTCTGCGTAGTGATTCGGAAATAAGTAAATCCCTCTCCCCGTAAATTCGAGAGAGCATTCTTCCGCCTTCGGTCACTTCAAGATCTTCGGTTGAGTCATCTAAGTACTCGAGTTCGATTAATAGGTCGCAAATCCGATCAAAGGTGGTTGCAACCTGATTAGTTCTGCCTTCGATTTGATCAATGGTTGCTGTGGTCTCTCGCTCAAGCTTCCAGTAGCGCTCAGCCCAGCGAGCGTGCTTCTCTCGCTCTTGACACTGATGACAGGCGTGAGACTTCATTCGCACCTTGAGCCCCGCCAGCTCACGTTCTAACTCGCTGCGTCCTTGAGATTGCCTTAAATCTTTACCTCGCTGTTCACGTGTGCGGGAGGAAGCTAAAACCTTTTCGATTTCGGTAATTCCCCTTCTAAGTGAGGAGTATTCCAAGAAGTCCCCTAAGTGACACTTCATTGACTGGGCGTAGCCATCGAGTGAAACCTGTTTCTCTCTTATGCCACGGGCTAACCCAACCACGGAACGGTCCGCTTGAAATTGAGCAAATGAGGTTTCTAAGACTTCACGCGCTCGTCTTCTACCAAAGGCATCAATCAGATTCACGGCCATGTTAGCGGTGGGACGAAATGGCGAGATCAGCGGATAACTTCGTTTCGAAGCAAGTCCAGCGACATTTATTGGATCAAGGCTCCCCGACCACTGAATCACGCTGTGTCCAAGGGTGTCGATACCCCGTCTTCCCGCCCTGCCGGTTAGCTGGGTGTACTCACCGGGAGTAATTTGCACTCGAGACTCACCGTTGAATTTATCGAGTCGCTCTAAGACCACGGTTCGGGCAGGCATGTTAATTCCCAGAGCTAAAGTTTCGGTCGCGAAAACAACTTTCACTAGACGACGCAGGAACAGCTCTTCAACAACTTCTTTGAAGGCAGGAAGCATCCCCGCGTGGTGAGCCGCAATTCCGCGCTCTAATCCACTTAGCCACTCGAAGTAACCAAGTGTCGCTAGATCTTCATCGGCAATCGAAGAACACTTATCTTCAACTATTGCTCGAATTTCGAGCTGTTGCTCCTTGGTGGTTAGCCTAATTCCGTAGCTGTGGCAAAGCCTCACGGCCTGATCGCAGCCGGCCCGAGAGAAGATGAAGAATATTGCAGGTAGCAAATCAGCGTCTTCCAAGGCATCCACTACCTCGGGCTTCGAAAGCTTAGGGATTCGAGAGAGCCTTCTATCAAAGTTGCCCTGGGTTTTCTTACCCTTATTGAATTTGCCAACTGGTATCCGCAACTTTGCATTGTGCTTATGAACCAACTCCGGATTTACACGTTGGCCCTTTGAGCCAGGTTCAAAAAGCTCAATTAGTTCATCGCCAAATAACACATGCTGATCCAGTGGCACGGGGCGGTGCTCGGAGACGATGATTTCGGTATCCCCCCGAACCTCCTCGAGCCAGGCTCCAAATTCCTCGGCATTGGATACGGTTGCGCTCAGCGACACAATTTTTACATCCTTTGGAAGGTGGAGAATTACTTCCTCCCATACTGCGCCTCGGAAACGATCGGCGAGGTAGTGGACCTCATCCATAACCACGTAACCCAAATTGATAAGCGCATCAGAGTTTGCGTAAATCATGTTGCGAAGCACCTCGGTTGTCATAACAACTATCGGGGCATCGGAATTGGCATTGGTATCACCGGTTAGCAATCCCACCGAATCAGCACCATACCTTGTTACCAACTCCGAAAATTTCTGATTGCTCAGAGCTTTGATAGGCGTTGTATAGAAAACCTTTTGGTGCTTCTGAAGCGCGAGGTGAATTGCAAACTCCCCCACCACTGTCTTACCAGCACCGGTTGGAGCCGCAACCAAGACACCCTTACCGCCAGCTAGAGCAAGGCAGGCCCTTTCCTGAAATGAATCTAGGGAAAAATCAAGCAGTTCCAAAAAGGAATTGAGCCCCGGAATTTTTTGCTTCGCTTTGGCTTTGGCATATTTCTCTGCCAGGGAGATGTTTTCTTGCTCCATGACTACTCGATGGCGGTTGAGTCATCGATTTCGGCAAGCTTTTTACTCACTCGTCGATCGTGCAAAGTAGCGATTCCTGCTGCCAAGAAATAAAGCACTAAAAGTGGAGCCATGAGCAAAAACATTGCCATTGGTTCTGCTGCTGGAGTGGCTATGGCGCCAACTACCGCTGCCACAAATACAGCTAAACGCCAAGAATTGAGTATGTTCTTAGCGGTAATAACTGAAGCAAAATTGAGCATTACCAATACCACCGGCAGAACAAATGCAAGTCCGAAGACCAACAGAATTCGAATGGTAAACAAAATATATTCACTGGCGTTAATAACGTTCGCACTTCCTTCTGGTGTGAAGGAAACTAAAACTCGAACAAAGCCAGGCAGTGACGACCAAGCCAGTAGGGTTCCAGCGACGAATAGCGGAACTGCTGCAAACACAAAACCAAGCGTGTAGCGCCGCTCTCGGGTTTTGAGTCCAGGTGTAATAAACGCCCATAGGTTGTAAAGCCAGATGGGCGAGGTCATCATTACCCCAAGAAAAATTGCAACTTGGAGCCTCACGTCAAAGGCGCTAACTACCGTTGGAAAATTTATGGTGGCGTTGAATCCTTCGCTCTGGGAAAGTTCAATGATTGGCTTTTGCAATTCAGCGAATACAACGTCGAATAGAAACCAACCCAGCACCGAACCTGCCAGAATGAAAAGCGCCGACCAGAACAGCCGATTGCGAAGCTCTTTGAGATGACCCGAAAAGCTCATCCGAGCTTCGGGGTTCTTCTTTCGGGCCACTTACTTGTCTTGGTTTTGGTCACCCTCGGCTGGCTTTTCGGCCGGCTTGGAGTCATCGGTTGACTTGATCTCTTTGCGGAAGATTCGCATGGATTGAGCCAATGACTTGGCTAGACCTGGGAGTTTTGGTCCTCCCCACAAAAGCAGCACAATCGCCAGAATAATTAGCCATTCCCAGCCTTGTAGACGCATGAAACTTCCTATCTGTTCAAAATTCTCTTTATAAGACTACGCTCTCGTAGCTGCTTTAGCTCTGCTTTGCTGCGCTTCAAGGCCAATCTCGCCCTAATGTGGGCAATTGGATCGTCATTGAGCTGAGAAAGAGGCTTCACAATCTCAGCCGAGGAGGCAGACACTTTACCAAGCTGATCGGTTAGCTTTTCTAGCTTCGCTAGCTCTTGGAACAACCCCAACGCTTTTCGACCTAACAAACCAAATGCAAGACCCAGAATCAATAACCACCAAAGCGCTACTCCAAGCCAAACCCAGCCCACTAGTCCACCTCTAAAGAGGCTCTTGGTTGACCGGATGCCGCAAGAGCAAAATCAACCACTGCCTGCCGAGCGGATTCGGGCGCCAATACCCTGACACGCCCACAGTATCTAGCAACTATTCTTCCGAGGTTGGCCAGTTGGCCAATTCGGATGCTTACCTTCTGTGTTCCACTTCCAGCAATTTCGTGTTCGGGTTTGTAATCAGCAATCAAGGAGTACCCTTCTGGATCAACTTCGAAAAGCACCTCGGTGTCTGTATCCCCTATCGAATAAATTTCATCGGCTAACTCCGACTCCAAAGCTGATTGGGAAATTTCCTCGGAGGTGATTTCGATTTCACGCATCCGATCAAGCCTGAAAATTCGAACTTGTTGATGGGTGCGGCAGAAGCCGCGGAGGTACCAACTGGAATCTCTGGATTCCAAAACAAGTGGTTCAATAATGCGACGGGTGTTTTCCCCGGACGAGTTTCGGTAGTCACAGGCCATAACCTTTGATTCAACTATTGCTTTTCTTACTCTTTGGAATTCGCTATCCGATGCCTGAGCCCATATTCCAATAGGAAATTCACCTTGTCCTGCGGAGCCCTTTCCCAAAATTCCCAGAAGGTTTCTAATCTCTGCCTGATCATCGTTATCAAAAGCGGTGGCTAAATAACTAAGTCCGGAGGAGATTGCTGCCGCCTGTTTGGTAGAAAGACGAGGAACTGAGTTGAGGGTTGGTGCAAAGCTTAAATCCACAATCCCTTCATCCAGAAGGTCATAATCTAAAAAGAAAAGTTCATCGGGGCGATATCTTCCAACTCCTGAAATCGAAATTGTCCCCAAGGCGGAGCGAATTTCTGGAATCGAAACTCCGAAGTGTTCGGCAACTTTCTGAATTGGAACTTGACGGTGGGTAATTAAATATCCAGTGAGGGCCAACATAAAGTTGTAGCGATCCGCTCCAGTAAGTGAATTTGACTTAGGCATGGGCCTGAATCACCTTCTTGAGATTCTCTTCAATTGCAGTCTTGAGTTCCTCGGGTGAAATGATCTCAATTTCATCTACAAATTCCATCAGCTCTTCGGCGAGTAAGTGAAGGTCCATGTAGTTCTGACTAAATTCGCTCTGGCCATCAATCAAATTGAAGTGGAACCAGGCTGCACCACCGGGTTTTACCCTGATGCTGGCGGATTGAGAGCCGGTGAGTTCTTTCAGCTCTTCAATTGCGGATGTGATTTGATCGGGATTTGGCGCTTCGAACGTTACGTCCTGAATGTCGACTTCGGAAACGATTCGTTTCAGTAAGAAGTTTCTTGGGGCATCACGATCTAAATCAAAGGCGATCAGTAGCCACTGCCCAGCAATGTTCTGAAGCGACCAAGGTTCGAGGTTTCTTATCTCTGTCTGGTTCTCACCCGCTTTGCGGTAATCAAAAGACACCCTCGAGCTGCTCTCAATAGCGGTGGCAAGCGGCAAAAAGGCAGGTTCGTGAGTTCTAATTCTCGGAGCTATTCCGATAAGGTCATCCGACTGAGCACTCTCCCCCATGGCTCGAATTCTGACAATTGCGCGGTTGGCATCTTTTGAAAGTGACGCTTTAGCCCAAACTTGAGCGGCCAAATTCATGAGCGCAACTTGATGAGCAGACAGGGTTACCCCCTTTGGCCAGACAAAATCTTCATTTGCAATCAAGTAGCGGAACTCCTGATTGTCATCCATCGCTTCTTTAGGTATGAAAGAACGCCAGTGAATTCCAGATTCGGTTAGTTGAACCTTGTCTCTCTCGAACATTCGATTCAACGATGAGTTGTCGCCACCAGGAATAAAGACTTCTTTATATCCCTGAACATTTGCGAATATCTCTCCCTTGGTTAAACCAGTCTTGGTTGACAATAGAGCACAGGTCAGATTGAACAATCGCTCGGAAAGATCAATCTTTTCAGCCATGGTTAGTTGCTGACTCCCAAAATGTCGATAACGAAGACCAAAGTCGAACCCGGTGGAATTGAGCCAGAACCTTGGTCACCGTAAGCCTGATCTGGAGGAATCACCGCGATAACCTGTGAACCAATTGGTTGACCAATAACGGCATTTAGGAAACCAGGAATTAGCCCACCTTCGACCATGTCAAATTGAACCGGACGGCCGCTATCCCAACTGGAATCAAACTTGCTGCCATCGCTCCAGAGGAACCCGCTGTAATGCAAGGTAACTTTCTGACCTTCTTCAATGACTTCACCTTCACCCTTGATTAGCTGAGCTATTTTGAGCTCCGTTGGTGCATCGGTTTTTGGCATCGTCACCCCAGGGATACCTTCTGGAGTGGTCACTACGGAAGGGAAACCCGCTTGCGGTAACTGTGACTGTCCGGTTGCCTTGGCAAGGTAAACCTTGACGATGTCAAATACCAGAACAAGGGAATCGTTGGCACCAATCCCGAGTTCAGGGATTCCATTGCCTTCGTGAGCCTCTGCTGGAGGAATTATTGTGACAATCCGCGACCCGGTTCTCGCACCGGCAAGAGCGGAACAGAAATTTGGAGTTTCACCTGCATTGAAGAATCCACCAAGCGGCTCAGAGCCATCAAAGCTGGTCTCCTGAAGCACTTCACCAGTTCCACCGTTGTATGCGGCAAATTCAAATTCAATGTAGTTTCTGCCCGTGTAAGTTGGGCCTTCTCCTTCGATAACGGTCCGAGTCTGACCGGCAGTTGGATTAATTGGTGAAGGAAAACTAACCTCCGGGACCGCCCCAAGTTCGCCCTCAACATTGACGCTCTTAACCTGATCCCCTTCGCTATACGGCTCGCAGGCATAATCGACGCTTGCGGCACAACCTGTAAGTGTGGCGGCCAAAAGCAGGGTTGTGGATACGAGGGCAAGATTGCGCAAGATTACTACTTTCAATAAAGGGCTGAAAGTAAAGTTTAGCCGATTGCTAGCTTTGGCCCGATAAGCCCTGATTAGCCCGCATTAGCCTTACGAACGGTCTTCCGAAGTTTCTTTTCTGAAACCTTGCGTTCCCCCAGCGAGTCCGGGTTCCAAGCTAATAGATCCTCATCCTTGTATTCGGTTGATTTGAGCCTGGTTTTGAATTGAGGTAGAACCGCACCAGGCGCCAGTCTTCGAGCGGTTATTAGGAATCCAGTGTGTCCAATCATCCGATGCTCAGGTCTTACCGCTAGCCCCGCCAGGTGCCAAGGTCTAACCAATGCTTCAAAGGCATCTGGGTCAGTAAATTCTCCGGTTGCCTTAATCTCCTCGGCAAATCGAGATAGCTGTGTTGCGGTGGCAACATATGCAATCACAAGGCCACCGGGAGTGAGGACCTCGGATACAGCTTCAATACACTCCCAAGGGGCAAGCATGTCTAACACCACTCGGTCGGCGCTGTGAGCGGCGAGCTTTCTTGGTAACTCAACTTGCAGGTCCCCTAGGTGAACCTTCCAGTTTTTAGGAACCGATCCGAATTGGGATTTGATGTTACCTTTGGCAATTTCGGCAAACTCCGCCCTGCGCTCAAAAGAATGCACAGCTCCCGATTCGCCAACTGCCCTGAGTAGGTACATGCTTAGAGCACCAGAACCAACCCCGGCTTCAACCACTACCGACCCTGGAAAAATATCGCCAGCAACTAAAATTTGGCCAGCATCTTTCGGATAAACAATCGCAGCTCCGCGCGGCATGGAAAGCACAAAGTCACTAAGCAGCGGCTTGAGCGCTAAATACTCAACACCATTTTGATTGGAAATAACTGAACCATCGGGTTTTCCGATTATGTCATCATGCTTTAGATCGCCACGGTGAGTGCCAAAGGCACCTCCCTTTTGCAAAGTTATGGTGTTTAATCTGCCCTTTGGCCCAGTGAGTTGGACTTTGTCGCCAACTCTAAAAACATTCTTCTTGCTCAAAACAGCCCCTTTAGATCCTTCATCGTGACACCTACCAATGTCGGCCAAATAGTTCTCCCCGGCTGGGTCGGTATCTCAACAATGTTCGGAATTCCAACCGCCTTAGTTCCGGCCGCTTCTGCTGAGCGTAAACCGGAAACTGAATCCTCAAAGGCCACGCACTCTTCTGGTTTCACTCCAAGAAGTTCCGCCGCCTTTAGGTATGGCTCCGGATCGGGCTTTCCTTTTGAAACGTCATCTCCGGCAACAATCACATCGAAGGCCTCAAAACCGATGGCCTCCGCTACCTGAAAGGCCATTCGGTGCATTGACATGGTGACCAAAGCGGTCTTGACTTTCTTTTTTCGAAGCAGCATTAGGAGCTCCTTGGCACCTGGCCGCCAGAGAATTTCTTGCTTTAGCTGCGTTGTCACTGAGTCGGTGAGCTGATCAATTATTTGCTCAGGCTCTAATGCGGACCCAACCTTGTTCTTGATAATCATTGATGAGTCATAAAGCGACATACCAACTAGGTCTAAGCCATCCTGTTCGCTCCAACTGGAATTGTGCCTGGCGGCAAAATCACCCTCACTTTTCATCCAGTAAGGTTCAGAATCGATCAGAGTTCCATCCATGTCCCAGAGCACTGCTTTGGGGAGGAATTGAGAAAACATAATGTTATTGAGTCTAGCCAGCGGCTAAGCCCATAGAGTTAATCTCGTCAGTTGTTGCGCTAAGGATTTTTCGAAAGAAGCGGGGAAAAGATTTATTCCAAGCGGGTATTAGTCTGCGCCTTCGAAGGCTGGAATGACGCAGCCGAATCGGCGTCAGCCGCAGCCAAAATTGTTTGTGAAGCGCTGGAGTGCACGGTGGCTGCTGAAGTTGACTCTGAGGATTACTTCGACTTCCAATTCACTCGACCTTCGGTCTCCTTCAATGATTCAGGAGATCGGGAGCTGAGTTGGCCAACCACTCAGTTCCTGATTGCCTCTTCCAAAGATCCGCAACTTTCTCGAATGAGTGTGCTACTTGGCACCGAACCCGCCAGAAGGTGGAAATCTTTTACCGCCGAAATAATCGAGATGATTGAAGATCGGGAAATTGAAACCGTGGTATTTCTAGGTGGAATGCTTGCAGATACCCCGCATACTCGACCAATAAACGTGACGGTGACTAGCCCCAACGAGGAAATTAGATCAACTCTCGGAGTTGAGAAAAGCAGCTATGAAGGACCAGTTGGAATAATCTCGGTGCTCTCAATTGCTTTAGAAGAAATTGGAATTCCCACTCTCGCTCTGTGGGCGGCAGTTCCTCACTACGTACACAACTCTCCCTCTCCGAAGGCAACTTTGGCGCTACTGGCGGAGCTGGAGAGATTGCTGGGAATTAGTTTTAATCACGGCGACCTGGCTGATCAAGCTTTTGCCTGGGAACGTGGTATCGATGAGATTGCCGAATCAGATGATGAGATGGCTGGCTATATCTCTCAGCTCGAGCGCAACCGCGATGAGTTCGAGTCTGAGGCGGCAAGTGGCGATGCAATTGCAAGAGAGCTAGAAAAGTTTTTGCAATCGGAGGAAAAGCCTCCCGAGCAAGGTTAGAAGTCTTTAGGCAACAATCTGTCCGCTAGTCAGCATCAGAAGCAACCAACCACCAACCGCTAATCGCCAAACCACAAACGGCAAAAAAGAACCCTTTTGCAAATAGCGCAATAGGAAGTGAATCACCCCAAGGCCAACAATGAGTGAAATCAAAGCTGCCAATAGAGTGGCCGCCAACATCGAAGAATCCAGATCCGGATAGCTCTGAACAAATTGAAATAAACCCGAAGCTAGCACCGCTGGGATTGCCAAAAGGAAGCTGTATCTTGCGGCCGCCTCTCGGGTATATCCAAGAAGGAGCCCAACCGTGATTGTTCCCCCCGATCGCGAAACCCCTGGAATAAGCGCTAGGGACTGCCCGAGTCCGTAGAGCACTCCGTGGGAAAGGTTCAAATCCTTAATAGTCTTGGTCTTTGATCCAATTCGATCGGATAATCCAAGCAGCAATCCGAACCCGATAAGCGTGTAGGCAATCACCCAAAGATTCCGAACATCATTTTCGATGAAGTCCTTAAAAGCCAGTCCCAAAATTACTACTGGCATGCTTCCAACAATAATCAACCAACCCAACTTGGCATCGCTCGTGATTTTTTGTCGGGGTCTGATAATCGCCTTGGACCAAGCGGTAAGTATTCTCACGATGTCTTTAGCAAAGTATGCAACAACGGCAATTTCGGTTCCCAATTGAATGGTTGCAATGAATGCGGTTAGTTGGGGTTTAGAAAGTTCCGACAATCCAAGTAACTGCTGAGCTATTTGCACATGCGCCGAAGAGGAAATCGGCAGAAATTCGGTTAGCCCCTGAATAAGTCCGAGCAGTAGGGCTTCAAGAAAGCTCACTGATCGTCTTCAGCCAGCGCGATTGGTAAATATTCACCAAAACCATCGTTGAGTGATTCTTCGTAAGAGAGAAAAGCATCTTCCAATTGATAGTAGGCCTGCTCTACGCTTGAATCCCCCTCGCCTCTTCGAGCGGAAACAGCTTCGAAGTGTTTCTCGAGTGCGGCAATCAACTGCACCAGTGCATGTCTTGGATCCTGAGCCATGCTTCAAAACTACCCGCATCTCAGGGTTCTTCCAAGCACCCGATTGAGTTTGGTTTGGGATGGTAGCATTCTTGCTTGGAACACACCCAGTCCGGGTGGCGGAATGGTAGACGCGCTAGCTTGAGGTGCTAGTCCTCGTTAGAGGGTAGGGGTTCAAGTCCCCTTTCGGACACAATTCCCTTGGCGTTGCCAAGGGAATTTTTTCTATATCCCCAAAACCGCTTGGGCAATCAGGAAATAGATGATCAAACCCATCGAGTCAACAAAAGTTGTAATAAACGGGTTAGAAAATACCGCCGGGTCGGCTCTTAGAGCAAGACCAATTAGCGGCATGACTCCACCAATGGTGGCGGCCACGGTGCAAATACTAAGAAGAGTTAGCCCAATCACGATTCCTATGTCCAAACCAAAAATCATGGTGGTAATTGAAAAACCTAGCGACCCAAGTAATAGCCCCAGCAGTAGCCCAACCCGCAGCTCTCTAAAGAGGACTTGACCGATGTCCTTGGCCCTGACATCTTGAAGCGCCAAGGCGCGAGTAACTGTCGTTGCGGCCTGATTTCCGGTGTTGCCACCGGTTCCGATAAGAAGCGGTATGAAAAGAGTCAGTGCTACCACTTTGCTCAGCTCAACTTCGAATGCGCCAATCACCGAAACGGTAAAGGTTGCTCCAAGTGCTAGAACCAGTAACCAGATAACTCTGGATCGAACAATAGAAAATACCGGAGTCGCCAAGTAAGGGCGTCTAAGCGGTTCAGCACCACCAATACGAGCAGCGTCTTCAGATTCCTCTTCCTCGAGGATGCGTAAAGCATCATCGACAGTAAGTATCCCGACCAGTCGATCTTCGTTGTCAACCACCGGAAGCGCTAGAACCTTTAAATCGGAGCAGGTTCGGGCCGCGAATTCTTCATCGTCGATGGCGTTTACCGAGAGCGGTTCTGACATAATTTTGGAGATCTTGGTTCGAGATGGCGAAGTCATCAAATCTCGAAGACTAACAACGCCCACCAGGGTTCTCGAGGAATCAATCACCGGGAGGGTGTAAATGGTTTCAGCGTCGCTGGCTTTGCCACGAACCTTTGTTAGGGCTTGGGCAACCGATTCACTTTGTTTGATAGCGATGAACTCCGGGCTCATTCTTCTTCCAATTGAACCCTGCGGGTAGCCCAAAACTTCGCTGGTTAGATTTCGCTCCTTCGTGGGAAGGCCGCGAAGCAGCCTGGCTGCCACGGTTGCCGGTAGCTCATCCAGCAGACCCACTCGGTCGTCGGGGTCAAGATTAGAGAAGATATCGGCGACATCTTTGGAGTGCAGGGCGTCAACTATTTCACTCTGCAAGGATGGAGCTAAACCTTCGAAAACTTCTAGTGAAAGGGTTTTTGGGAGCAACCGATAAACAATCGCACGATCTTTTTCGTTTAGGCGTTCGATAACGCCGATAATTTGCGGAGCATTCAAATCCGCTAAGGCTGCAGTAAGCGCTGGAAGATCCGGTCCATCCAGAGCCTCTTCGATTACCAGAACAAGGTCATCAAATTCACGCAGTTCGTCACTGGACATATGAATTCCTTGCTCTGGCCTCGGTCAGCTTAAGCATATGGCAACTTTGAGCGAAAACGCTTTAGCTGCTTATTCCAGCAACCATTCGATTTACAGTTTCGCTATTCCCCGCCAGCACCAAATGCTCCAGATTGCGCTGGGCACCAGGCTTACCAACCAGTTCCCCTGAGTGGTTATAGACCCCGATTTGACCGCCCACATATCTTTTTGAGTCAAAATCGACAATTTCAACAACCTCGTATTTTGAGCACATATCCCTCAGTTGCCTTCTAGAAAGCCAAGATTCGTTGTTATAACTCAGAATCAGGGTCTTTGCCTTCAGTTTTTCAATTACCTCGCTGAGCGAAGCGGGCATGGTGAGTTTGGAATTGAAATCACTCTTGTTTGAACTATCCCGAGCATCCACTCTCTTATTGGCAACACCGTATCCCTCCGGATAATCCCAGCGCACCAGGGTCTCCCAAATGTGGTAATTCCCGAAATAGCGATGCTGGTTATAGGGGGGATCAAGGTATGCCAGATCCACTGGCTCCAACTCTGAAACTATATTTTTGGCATCAGCTCGAATTGCTGTTCCCGATCCAGCCAAAAGTTCCGGATCCAATAAATTGAGATCTTTCGAACTCCTCGGAGACCAATTCTTCAGGTAAGCCATTTGAACTCCAGTAGTTGAGTCAACCTTGTCAGCCGCCATGATAAGAGAGGTCAGCAGTGGGTAATAAAGATTGCTTGCTTTGAAGTTTTTCTCAATCTCATTTCTAATTGCATCGATTCGGCGACCGTTTTTGGTTTGAAAAAACCGAGCCTTGCTGCAGTAATTCTCGGTGAAGAATCCATCTATCCCGCTTAGTGAATTGAGGTGTTTGATTGCATTCAGGAGCTCGATCTGGTCAATTTGCGATCCATCAATTTCAATCCAGGTTTTGCCAAACACCTCCGAGTAACTTGCGGTATCGATAGCGGTCACCTTTAACCCCTGGCTCTTCATCTCTCGTGCGATTCGAGTTGTTCCCGAAAATAGATCAAGGGCGGTTTGGGCTTCACTTCTAGCGATTAGGTCCCTTAGTACCGGCATTAGGGTGCGCTTGGAGCCCAAGTACTTAATCACTTCGCTCCTCCCAAACTAGACTTTAGCCCTATGCATCAAATCAATCCCGACTTAGGAACCCTATCCGAAGCTGCTCGCTTCGGCCTGGACTACGCACGCCAACAATTAGCGGGTAAATCTATTTTGGTACTTACCGGTGCCGGGGTATCCACAGAGTCTGGGATTCCGGACTATCGCGGTGAAGGTAGAGTCGAGCGGCATCCGATGACCTTTGATGTCTTTATGGGTTCGGATCTGGCGCGCAAGCGATACTGGGCTAGAAGCTACGTTGGCTGGTCGGTAATTGCGCAAGCAAAGCCCAACCCATCACATTTCGCATTGGCTCAGGCTGAAAGCCTAGGCCGCTTGACTCAGCTGGTCACCCAAAATGTTGATGCTCTTCATCAAGCAGCTGGTTCAAAGAAGGTAATAGATCTTCACGGCCGATTGGATCGCGTTAGATGCATGGGCTGCTCAGAATTGATTTCCCGAACTGATGTTGATGCACTAATTGAAGAGCTAAACCCCGGAATCCAAAAAGACGTTTCAGTCACCTTTACCCCTGATGGCGATGCCGAAGTTGAAGCCACGGAGAATTTCCAGACTCCTTCTTGCCCAAAGTGCTCAGGGATTCTAAAACCGGATGTGGTCTTCTTTGGCGAGAGTGTTCCAACAGAGAGAGTTTCCGCGGCCATGGCTGCTCTCGAGCAATCCAACGCGCTTTTGGTTGCTGGAAGCTCACTCGCAGTGAATTCCGGAATGCGGTTTGCCAAGCGGGCAAAAACCATTGGAATACCGATTGTGGTGGTGAACATTGGGCCCACTAAAGCCGACCCCATCGCGCTGGCCAAAATCGAGGCCCCTACCTCGTTGGCGCTTGAGGAGCTGCTGATTGACTGAAACACAGCTAGGTTTATTCCGCCACGGTCAAACCGATTGGAACATTGACTTTTTATTGCAGGGAACTACCGATATCCCAATGAATCAAACCGGAATTGCTCAGGTGGAGCTTGCGGCTACGGCAATAGATAAGACGAAGTGGGATGTATTACTTTGCTCTCCCCTTGACCGAGCAATTCAGAGCGCCAAAATTTTGAGTGAGATAGCTGGATTTGAAAATTTTGAAGTTGAACCGCTTTTGATTGAACGATCCTTCGGCGAGGCCGAGGGTCTCTCGCATTCGCAGTGGCGAGAGCGCTACGCCAACCTGGATGAAATTCCAGGCGGCGAGGCGAGATGGCAATTGACCAAGCGAACCGAAGAATTGCTTGGGCAAATTCAAACTAGATTCGCTGGAGCTCGGGTTTTGGCTGTTTCTCATGGTGCTTTGATTCGAAGCGTAATTTCAATTGCCAGCGAAAATACCCTCCCGAAAGAAGGCGAAAGATTGCAAAATGCCTCCTTGAACCGCCTCGCGCATCTCGATTCTCGCTGGCGGGTTGTCGAATATTCGATTGAGTCTCTTATCCCCGCAGCCGAATAATCAAATCCAGCAAAACCTGAGCGGATTTTTTCCAACTGAACTTAGCGGCTTGCCTGAGAGATAGCTCACTTCGCTCTAGCCACTTCGTCTCAAAATCTAGGGATCGAATTGCTTTGGAAAAATCTCTTGGTTGATTTGGGTCAAAATAAATAGCGGCTCGCTCCCCCACCTCCTTGAATATCGGAATGTCAGAGACCACCACTGGGACACCACGTGCCATGGCCTCGACAAGGGGTATACCAAACCCTTCATCTTTCGAAGCGGATACTAACGCCAGCGCTTGATCCAGCAACTGATGGTATTTCCCTTCTGACACTCCGTTTAAGAATTCGACCTTACCGCCCGTTGGGTGAACCAGCTTCTGTAGCTCAAGCTTTCGAGCTGGATCTATTCGGGATAGCAGTAGCAGTCGATAACCAGGAAGATGTTTCATGCCTCGAATCAGAGATTCAACGTTTTTGTAATCCATAAAGCTACCCATGTATAAAAGAGTGTTGCTTCGCGGTCGAGAAACTGGTGGTTTGTGCAGATAATCCTCGCTAAGCGCACCCGCAGCGTTATAGACAACTTCTACCGGTCTTCTTGTTAGGTGCTTTGAACGGATCAAGGCCTTCGTAGTTTCCGAAACCGTTGCCACCAAATCGGCACGGTTGAGCATTAGGCGTTGCGGTAGGTAGCTGAGGTGGAAAATTCGCCAAGCAATTCGAATGTGTAGGGGAAGCTGACGGGGAGGAGTGCGGTGCGAGTAATAAATCAAATCATGCAATGTAAGAATCAGTTTGTATTTTCTCCCAATAGAACCCATGGTTTGCATCGGCGAAAACACCACTTCCGCACCCAATTGGTTCAATCGATAGGGCAACCTAAGTTCAGCGAGGAAGTGGGTTGGATCATTCAATTCGACGAACTCAGTGCCAGCTGGAAGCTGAGCCAACTGCCTTTTATCGTTAATGATTGCGATTACGGGTGTGATTTTTGCTAGAGCCCTAAAAAGCTCTGCGGAAAATCTTGAAATTCCATCGTGCTGGTCGTGACGAATAAACCGGGCGTCGAAAAAAATCTTCACTACTTGCCCTCGATAAATTCTTCGATGTATTGCGCTGCGATTTCGGGGGCTTCGTAGTGAGTGAGATGGCCAACGCCAGAGATTTCTCTTAGTTGGGCGTCCGGGTAAAGTTTCACAACCTCACGTTGCTTTTCAATGCCGGTTATGTCATCCAGTTCGGTTGCGATTATCAAGACCTTAGTTTCGATCCGCTTAGCCATCTCTCCCAAATTTTCCGAAATCGAGGCCAAGTATCCTTCGCTGGCAACCCGAACCGAGGAGAAATCGGAAAAATTATCCAGATGTTGTCTGTGAATCCAGGATCGAAGTTCGCGATTTTTTGTCTTTGCCATGGCAATTGACATCACCATTACCGACGCTCGCCAACGAAGCAGCGCTTCGCCGATTCTTTCCGGAAGCCAATCGGCTAGGGCGTAGTAAGCCTTGGCGAGTTGGGTGAAGATTGCCCTGGGACCACTTAGTGCTGGAGCGGAAACGGGATTAATCAGAACTGCCTTTAGGGCGGGGTGTTCGGTCAAGTAGTGTCCAACAACCAAAGTTCCAAAGCTGTGACCGACAATAATGGCTTCATCCCCCGATCCGATTGCTTCTAGAAATTCCCGAAGCCATTTGGCGTATGCACTAACAGTATGTTCAGTTTTTAGCTCTGGGGAATCGCCGAATCCTGGTAAATCTGGAATCAGGACTCGAAATTTTAGAGCTCCCGCGATACCTTCTAGCCCCCGGTGGTTTCCTCGGTAGCCATGAATCAAAACCAAGGTTTTACTTTCATTTCCCGGATACTCGTAATAAACCGTTTCACCGGAATCAAGTGCGATGGTGTGCCGAATTGCCCCTAACCGGGCTTTGAGGGTTAATTCTTTGGCCAACACGCATTTAGTCTAGGTCCCTAACATTTCCATCCCAGCTTGCCCCGCGCTTTGTGCTTCCTCGCTTAGTCTTTGTTAGGTGGATGAACAACTGCAATTTTCCTTTGGCGAATTACCGAGCTGGGCCAAACGGCTAGCGGTTTTTGACTTAGAGACAACGGGCCTTGATTTGACTGAGGCGAGGATTGTTACCGCCTGCGCCTTGGAGATTGACGAAATGGGTGCCGTAGTGGGCGAAGAGTTTGAATGGCTCGCTGATCCGGGAATTGAAATCCCGCTTGCCGCTTCTAACGTTCACGGGGTAACAACCCAACGCGCCAAGGCTGAAGGGCGAGATGCTAAAGAAGTAGTTTCTGAGCTTTTGGAAACCCTCCGGGGTTTTCTTGGTCGGGGAATCCCAGTTGTTGCTTATAACGCCCCTTACGATTTCAGCATTTTGCATTACGAGGCGCTTCGACATGGTTTGGAACCGCTTGCTTCCCCTAAGCCAGTTATTGACCCTCTGGTACTAGATAAATTTGTCGACACTTATCGATCTGGCAAGCGAACTTTGGAAACTGCATGTCGGGTTTACGGTGTCAAATTATCAGATGCCCACAATGCCACCGCGGATGCCATAGCTGCTGGAAGAGTTGCTCAGTCAATTGCTTCAAAGCATGCCCAGAAACTTCCAGCAGATGTATTTGAATTGCACGATGCCCAAATTGCCTGGAGCGATGCTCAGGATGCTTCTTACGAGAAATTTAGAAGAGGCTCAAACCCAGAATTTGTTATCCAGCGAGGCTGGCCAGTAAAGCTTTAGGCGCCGAAGTTTTTGTATCGAGCGTTGAATCGCTCAACTCGACCTGCGGCATCCATGATGCGCTGCTTGCCGGTGTAGAAAGGGTGCGATGCCGAAGAAATTTCAACGTCAACGACCGGATACTCCTGGCCATCTTCCCACTTAATGGTTTTGCTGCTCGAAAGAGTTGATCGGGTTAGGAAGGCTTCACCGGATGCGAGGTCGCGAAAGACTACGGCCTGGTAGGTTGGGTGAATTTCAGACTTCATGATCCAATACTTCCTAAATGTGGGATTACTGCCGAAATCGGCAACTTCCTTACTATACCAGAGGCTCTAGGTGATTTCTAGCGCCTAGAGCGAACCCGATAGCGGCCATTTTCCATGCTTACCTCTAGGCCAAAGCCAAAGGCCTCGGAAACCTTTTCGCTGGTAATTGTGGTCGCTATCTCCCCTGCGGCATAAACCTGCCCCGTCGAGAGAATCAAGGCGTGGGTAAAGCCTGGCGGAATCTCCTCAATGTGGTGAGTGACCATCACGATAGCCGGAGCTACCGGACTTTGGGCGTATTGCCCCAAAATGTCTATCGTGTGTTCCCGGGCTGCCATATCAAGGCTGGCCACAGGCTCATCTAGTAGCAGTAATTCTGGGTCCGGCATTACCGCCCTGGCAATCTGAGCCCGCTTCTTCTCGCCATCGCTTAGGGTGCCGTACGCACGATCAGCCAATTCGCCCAGCTGCCACTCCCCCAAAACCCTTCGAGCTCTTCGCTCATCAACGTCTTCATACTTTTCATTCCAGCGACCGGTGATTCCGTAGCTGGCAGTCATAACGGCATCCAAAACAGTTTCGGAATTGGGTATGTGGTTGGCCAGTGAGTTGGAGGCAAAACCTATTCTGGTTCTTAGGTCAAAAACATTAACTTCGCCCATGGTTTCGCCAAGCAGCTTAGCTTCGCCGGTTGAAGGCTGCAGCTGAGCTGCGGCAACTCTAAGCAGTGTGGTTTTTCCTGCTCCGTTTGGTCCCAAAATTACCCAGCGCTGGTCAGAATTTACCTGCCAGTCGATGTTGTTCAAAATGGCTCGCGAGTCCCGATTGACGGTGACGTTGTTGAAATTCAAAACCAGGCTCATAAAAACGAGCCTAGGCTATCTAGCCCATTGCGCTTTGGTAGGTCGCGATAGTTTCGGCGGCAATTTTTTCCCAGCTGAAGTGAGCCTCGACTCTAGCTCTTCCGGCCGCTCCAAATTCCGAAATTTTAGGATTAGCCAGCATCTGGTTCAAGGCTTGAGCAAAATCTCCAACAAATTTGGCTTCGTCCAATGGAGTTCCAGACCCGTCCGAAAGTTGTTCAATCGGCACCAGTAGCCCAGTTTCGCCGTGGGCTACAACTTCAGGGATGCCACCGGTGGCCGTTGCCACTACCGGAGCCGAGCAGGCCATCGCCTCCAAATTCACGATTCCGAGCGGTTCATAGATAGAAGGACAGGCAAATACCGTAGCCGATGAAAGTAAAGCGATTAGCTCAGCCCTGGAAAGTTGCTGGTTTAGCCAAATCACCCCAGTTCTAGATTTGGAAAGCTCCTCAACCAATTCGCTCACCTCGGCAAGAATCTCTTTGGTATCCGGAGCTCCTGCTGCCAAAACCAATTGAACGTCCGCTGGTAGTTCCCTTGCGGCTTTCAGAAGGTAGGGCAATCCCTTTTGCTTGGTGATTCTTCCAACAAATACGACACTGCGAGCAGCCGGGTCTACTCCCAATGAGCGAACCAAGTCCTCGTTGGCTGAAGACTGGAAAGCCGCAAGATCGATGCCGTTGTGAATAACGGTTACTTTTTCTGGATCCAATTCGGGATAGCACCTAAGAATGTCAGAGCGCATGCCGTGACTAACGGCAATAATCTTTTTGGCCGATTGGTAGCAGCTTTTCTCAATCCAGGATGAGAGACGATATCCGCCGCCGAGCTGCTCTTCTTTCCACGGCCTAAGTGGCTCTAGGGAGTGGGCGGTGATGATATGTGGAATGCCATGCAGCGTGGAGGCGAGGTGTCCAGCGAAATTGGCATACCAGGTGTGGGAGTGAACCAGGTCGGCCCCGGAGATGTCTTGAACCATGCTTAAATCAACCGCCATGGTTTGAAGGGCGGCATTTGCCTCGGCGAAATCGGCCGGAGTGTCATACGAATAGGTATCAGTTTCGTTACGTTCGCTACCGAAAGCTCGCACCTTGACATCAATGTGTTTTCGCAAAACCTTCACTAGTTCAGCGACATGAACGCCAGCTCCGCCATAAATTGTCGGTGGATACTCTTTGCTTATGACATCGACTCTCATAGCGCAATGCTAGTGCTTTACCCAAGCGGAGGGAAAAACCTCTAACATTCCTACTATGAACGCTTTGCGAATATTTGGCATGGTTTTAGCCGGTGGTGAGGGAAAGCGACTGATGCCGCTCAGTGCCGATCGGGCAAAGCCTGCGGTGCCCTTTGGGGGAAGTTACCGCCTGATTGATTTCGCACTTTCAAATTTGGTCAACTCTGGCCTTCGGCGAATAGTGGTTTTGACGCAATACAAATCCCACAGCCTTGACCGTCACATTTCTCAGATGTGGCGTATGTCTCCCCTACTTGGTTCCTACGTTGCCTCGGTTCCAGCCCAACAGCGATTGGGCAAGCGGTGGTTCTCAGGAAGTGCCGATGCAATTTTGCAGAGCATGAATTTACTAAGTGACGAGCAGCCGGACATCGTCGTTGTAGTAGGTGCCGATCACGTCTACCGCATGGATTTTTCGCAGATGATAGAAGACCACATCAAATCTGGTAGGGGCGTAACGGTTGCTGCAATTCGACAGCCGCTACAGCTTGCGAATCAATTTGGCGTAATCGAAGTTGACGATAAAGACGCCACCAAAATCGCCGCTTTCCGAGAAAAGCCAAGTGATCCGAAGCCGCTAGCTGATTCACCGGGAGAAGTATTGGCCTCGATGGGCAACTACGTTTTTTCGGCACAGGCCCTGATTGATGCCATCGAATTCGATGGAAATTTGGAAGACTCCTCCCACGACATGGGTGGAGACATTATTCCTTACTTTGTATCTCGAGAAGATGCCGGCGTTTACGATTTCACCTACAACGAGATTCCAGGTTCCACCGACCGCGACAAGTCTTATTGGAGAGACGTTGGAACTATTGACTCCTACTATGAAGCGCACATGGATCTAATTTCGGTGATGCCGGTATTTAATCTGTACAACGAGCAGTGGCCAATTTTCACCCAGCAAGTTAATCTTCCACCAGCTAAATTCGTGCACGATGGTGAGGGAAATCAAGGACGCACTACAGATTCCATAGTTTCTTTGGGAACGGTTGTTTCCGGTGGCATAGTCGAGAGAAGTGTGCTTTCGCCGAATGTTCGGGTGCACTCAAGGGCACTAATTACCGATTCGGTACTGCTAGATGGGGTTCAAGTAGGGCGCGACGCAACTATCAGACGTGCCATTTTGGATAAGTCGGTGGTGGTAGCGGATGGTGCATCTATTGGCGTTGATCGCCAGCGCGATTTGGATCGCGGGTTCACCATCTCCGATGGTGGAGTGACGGTTGTTGGCAAGGGAGTCTTGGTCACACCTTGAGTCTTTTGGTAGTGCTCGATGTTGACTCAACACTCATTCAAAAAGAGGTAATCGAACTAATTGCTGCCCGTGCGCAGGTTGAACAAGAGGTGGAAAAGATTACTTCAAGAGCAATGGCTGGAGAATTAGACTTCGCAGCATCGCTGACTGAAAGGGTAGCCCTTCTTGAAGGACTCGACGAAGCAGTGCTTCAAGAAGTCTTTCTTGAAATCAAAGTGACCGATGGCGTTACCGAACTAATTGAGTTCGTTCACTCGATTGGCGGAAAAGTCGGAGCGGTAAGTGGTGGCTTTGAAGAGGTTCTTTCTCCACTAGCTCAAAAATTAAAACTTGATTTCTATCGGGCTAATAGGCTCGAAGTAATCGAGGGAAAGCTAAGCGGACGGGTTTCGGGGAAGATCATCGATCGAGGGGCGAAGGCTACTGCGCTTTTGGAGTGGTCCGAGCAATCCAACATTGCTTTGTCGGAGACCGTCGCGGTTGGCGATGGCGCAAACGATATTGACATGTTGCAGCAGGCAGGGTTTGCAGTTGCTTTTAGGCCAAAACCAATTTTGCGATCCTACGCTGATTTGGTAATCGAGGAGAACTCGCTATTGCCTCTTGTAGAGGTTTTGAAACTACGCACCAGTTGAGTGCAGACCACCATCAACGTGAATCATCTCGCCGGTGGTTGCCGGGAACCAATCTGATAGCAGTGCAATAATTCCGCGAGCTGCGGTCTCTGTGTTGGTTAGGTCCCAACCAAGTGGTGCGCGATCTGTCCAAAGCTCTTCCATGGTTGCAAAGCCAGGTATTCCCTTGGCTGCTGTGGTGCGAAGAGGTCCGGCGGAAATCAGATTCACCCGAATTCCTTCTGGGCCAAGGTAGCGCGCTAGGTACCTAGCGGTAGATTCAAAGGCTGCTTTAGCAACACCCATCCAGTCGTAAACCGGCCAGGAAACGGTCGCGTCGAAGGTAAGTCCAACCACCGAAGAAGGATTTTTCAGTAGCGGTTTGGCTGCCATGGTTATGGATTTCAGCGAGTAAGCAGAAACTTCAACGGCGGTTGAAACATCTGACCAGGGAGTTTCAAGAAAGTTTCCTCCGAGTGCTGTTTGTGGTGCAAAGGCGATTGCGTGAACAATTCCATCAAGTCCATCCAGATGTTCCCGAACTCGATCCGGCAGGGCAGCTAAGTCTTCTTCGCTTGTGGCATCGAGTTCGATAACGGCAGCTGGTTTAGGAAGACGTTCGGCGATCTTGGTGGTGATGGGAAGCATGCGCCCAAAAGAGGACAGAATGATCTCGGCGCCTTCTTCTTGGGCCAGTCTTGCCACTGAAAAAGCGATTGACGCTTCAGTTAAGACGCCAGTGACCAAAATCTTTTTGCCAGCTAAAATTCCCATTTTTTATCCTTCGCTTCACTCGCTCTTTATCTTGCCAGCTAAATAGGCTCTGTGCCGCTAATGACCCATTCCTAATCCGCCATCAACCGGGATTACTGCACCAGAAATGTATCCGGCCTCATCCGATGTCACCCAACGCACCACTTTGGCCACCTCTTCGGGTTTGGCAAAGCGCCCAGCTGGAATTCGAGACAGGTAGTCCTTTTGCTGATCCTCGCTCAAGGTTGAGGTCATATCGGTATCGATAAATCCAGGTGCCACAACATTGGCCGTAATTCCCCGCCCCCCGAGTTCTCTGGTAATCGACCTTGCCATACCAACCAAGGCAGCCTTTGTGGATGAGTAATTAATCTGCCCCGGAGAGCCGTATAGCCCGACAACGCTTCCAATTAGAACGATTCGACCAAAGCGATGCTTAATCATGGATTTGCTAGCTCGCTTCATCACTCGAAATACCCCGCTGAGGTTCACATTCACAACCTCTTCGAAGTCTTCGTCGGTCATGCGAAGCAGCAAGGTGTCCTTAGTTATCCCGGCATTGGCCACCAAGATTTCGATTGGGCCAAGGGCTGTTTCCACCTCTTGGATAGCGGCATCCAGAGCCACAGAATCGGTTACATCCGCCACCACAGCTAAGGTTCCAACGGGACCCGACCCCGAGCGAACAGTGACGGCGACTTTATATCCGGCGGCTACGAATTCCTGCGCAATTGCAAAGCCAATCCCCCGGTTTCCGCCGGTGACCAGTACCACTCTGGATTCGCTCATAAATTCCTCCACAAAACGGGAACTAACTGCCCGAGTTATCGGTTTTGACTAAGTGCAGTCTAGTCGTAGCCTTGTATTTATAAGCCCTAGAGAAGGTGTCCTTTGGAAAAGCCTCAGAGCATAACCACGGTTGGCGAATCGCCTGAATTAGAGCGGCGTAGCCGAATGCTCAAATACACCATTGCCATGACCATCAGGGTAATTTGCATCATCGCAGCAATATTTGTCGAAGGCTGGTTGATGTGGGTGGCTTTCGCAGGTGCAATATTCTTACCCTACTTCGCGGTGATTATTGCCAACGCCCAAGGTGCTAAATCGGGCAACTTGAACCCAGTAACCCTAAAGGCCGCTCCAATCACTGTTGATTTGTCCAACAACGATTTTCAGAAGCCCTAATCCTTGCTGAATGCCTCTTTGTCACCAAAGTGCTCTAGGGCGGGCTGCCCAAGCTCCCCCAGCAAAAAGCTGATTTGGTTTAACCCAATGATTCACTGCGATGGACAAACTAAAACCTGGCTCAGTTGCGAAGAACACATTGAGTATCTGAGTGATTTTTTGATTCAACGCAATTTTCTAAGGGAAGTGACCAACTACCTGTGAGAAAGTCGTCGGTATTGAGATGGGCGGTTTGGTTTTTTCTCGCCGTTTTATTTGCCGCTGCCTGCGTGTTGCTTTCAAAGTGGCAATTTGAAAGACGCGAAGAGGCTGTTACCAAACTTCAACGAGTGGCAGCTAACTACGACAGAGAACCTGAAGTAATTGATCCGAGTTGGTTTTCAGACAAAGAGATTGCCACAAAGGAATGGTTGCCAGTAAAGGTTCAAGGCGAATACTTGGCAAAAGATCAACTCTTGGTTCGAAATCGACCGATTGCTGGTCAGCCGGGATATTTGCAGCTCGTTCCCTTCCGAATTTCAACCGGTGAGATTTTAATTGTCGAAAGGGGTTGGATTCCTGCAGATTCCAACTTGCAACCCTCGAAGGAATTTTCTGTGGCTGGGCAAAAAATTGAACTAACCGGGAGAATTCGACTCAGTGAGCAAACCCCGAATCGAACCTCGCCGGCTGGTCAGGTGACTTCAATTCGGCTAAGTGATCTAAGCAACCTAACTGGCCTAAATCTTGAGCAGGCTTTTTATTTACGATTAATTTCAGAATCTCCGCCAGAAAATGAATATCCGCAGTCCTTAGGAAAACCAGTTTTGGATGAGGGAAATCACCTCAGCTACGCAATTCAGTGGATCCTTTTTGCCTTGATGGGGTTCTTTGCCTTGTTTTGGGCAATCAAGCAGGAGCGAGAGTATCAACGAATCGAAAAGGATCCGAATCTTAGAAAACCTAAGCGGAAGTCAATAGACGAATCCGAAGAGGACGAAATACTCGATCGCATTTCCTAGGAAAGGGAGATTAGATCCGCGTACTCATCGCTCCAGTGATCCTCGGTCCCATCCGGCATTATTAGAACCCTCTCAGGATTTAGAGCGCGGACCGCCCCCTCATCGTGAGAGACCAAAACCACAGCCCCTGTAAAAGACGCCAGAGCATTCAGAATTTCAAGTCTCGACGCTGGATCCAAGTTGTTTGTTGGTTCATCAAGGAGCAAAACGTTAGCGGATGAAACTACCAAAGAGGCCAAAGCCAAACGAGTTTTTTCACCACCGCTTAGAACTGCTGCCTTTTTGTTGACATCGTCGCCGGTGAATAAAAATGAACCCAAAACTTTGCGGGCATCAACGTCGCCAAGTTGCGGAGCTGCGCTTTGCATGTTTTCAAGCACTGTTTTTGATATGTCGAGAGTTTCGTGTTCCTGGGCGTAGTAACCAATTTTGAGACCGTGACCGGGTTCAATTTCTCCGGTGTCTGCTTTATCGATTCCGGCAAGTATTCGAAGCAGTGTGGTCTTACCGGCACCATTCAATCCGATTATTACCACCTTTGAACCGCGGTCTATGGCAAGATCTACGGCAGTAAAAATCTCCAAAGAGCCATAGCTTTTGCTTAGGTTCTTTCCCATTAGCGGAGTTTTCCCACAAGGTGCGGGATCTGGAAAACGGATTTTGGCAACCTTGTCGCGGATAGTAACTTCTTCAAGATCGCTAAGCAGCCTTTCGGCTCTTCGCTGCATTTGGTGGGCAGCCGCCGCCTTAGTTGCCTTGGCTCCGAATTTTGCGGCTTGCAGGGAAAGCGCTGCGGCTTTCTTTTCGGCATTCGTCCGCTCACGCTTGCGTCGTTCCTCATCCGCTTCGCGCTGTTTGAGGTAAGAACGCCAACCCATGTTGTAGCAATCGATTTTGGAACGATTGGCATCAAGATAGAAAACCCGATTGACAGTGGTTTCCACCAGGTCAACATCGTGACTGATCACTATAAGTGCGCCCTGGTAGGTTTTTAGAAAATCCCTAAGCCAAACCACCGAGTCTGCGTCTAAGTGGTTGGTGGGTTCATCGAGCAACATAGTTTCGGCATTTGAGAAGAGAATTCTCGCCAGCTCAATTCTTCGTCTTTGGCCTCCGGAGAGTGTTTTAAGCGGCTGAGTGAGGATGTGTTCCTTGATTCCCAAGTTGCTTGCGATAGCCGCGGCCTCGGCCTCGGCAGCATATCCGCCGGCGGCTTGAAAGCGAACCTCAAGCTTGGAGTATTTCTCCATCGCTGCTTCGGCGTCCCCTACCGCCATTTGTTCAGTGGCTTCATTGAGCTTGCGAAGCAAATCCCCCATACCTCGAGCATTGAGGATTCGCTCCCTTGCGCTCTCCTCGGGGTCACCGGACCTTGGGTCTTGTGGCAAATAGCCGATGTTTCCAACCCGTTCAATTGAGCCAGCACTGGGCTGGCCCTCCCCTGCCAAAATCTTGGTGAGGGTAGTCTTTCCGGCGCCGTTGCGACCAACTAGCCCGACCTTGTCTCCCGGAGCAACCCGAAAGACAACCTCACTCATCAGAGTTCTGGCCCCGATAGTGATTTCGAGGTCTTTGACGCTAATCAATCACTGACCCCTTGATCAAAAATGGTGTTTGCCAAAGCCTTTAGTCTACAATCGACCTAACTGAACCCTTAGGAGCCTCATGTCAATGCAGCTTTCCATCAGCAAACCGCTAATCGACCGCGTGGTGCCAAGATCTTTGGTTGCCGACATCGCCTTGATTATGGCTGGCGCTCTGCTAACAGCTGTGTCTGCCCAAATTGCGATTCCGATGTGGCCAGTTCCAATCACCGGTCAAACTTTTGCAGTTTTGCTGGTTGGCTCAGTTTTGGGCGCCTCGCGCGGTGCCATCTCAATGATTGCTTATTTTTCTATGGGAGCGGCGGGGTTGCCGGTGTTTAGCGGCGCTGCAAGCGGACTAACTTTTGGTCCAACCTTTGGATATCTGGTTGGTTTTATTGCAGCGGCCGGGGTAATTGGTTGGCTCTCTCAGCTGAGCTGGCAGAAAAAAGCAGTTGGAGTTGCCGCCAGTTTCTTAGTTGGTAATGCAGTTATTTATCTATTTGGACTTTCTTGGCTAACCTTCGCACTTGGAAATCTAGGCTACGCCAATGACTTAGTCAGCGTGTTTAGTGCTGGATTAGTTCCATTTCTAATTGGCGATGCCATCAAGATGACTTTGGCCGCGCTAGCCTTGCCAATGGCTTGGAAGTATCTAGGAACTAAATAGCGAAACCGATGGCACGCATTTGTTCGCGGCCATCTTCAGTAATTCGCTCTGGACCCCAAGGTGGCATCCATACCCAGTTGATTCGGAAGGCTTCGACTACTCCATCTAGCGCTTCGCCAGTTTGCTCTTCCAAAACGTCGGTTAGCGGACACCCCGCAGAAGTTAAGGTCATGTTGATAAGCAGCGATCCATCGTCGGCTTGCTCAAGGCCATAAATAAGCCCGAGGTCAACAATGTTGACTCCAATTTCGGGATCGATGACGTCCTTGAGCGCCTCTTCGACCTGATCGTAGAGTGCTGCTTCTAATTCTTTTGGCATGCTAAGCCTTAATGTACCTGTCGTAACCTTCGGCCTCAAGTCTTTCGGCCAATTCAGGACCACCCTCTTCGGCAATCTTTCCAGCAACAAAGACGTGGACAAAGTCGGGCTTTATGTAGTTGAGGATTCGGGTGTAGTGAGTAATCAGCAGGACTCCAAGATCGGAGGTTGCTTTGATTCGGTTAACACCCTCAGCTACCACTCGCAAGGCGTCAACATCCAAGCCAGAGTCGGTTTCATCCAAAACCGCAAACTTCGGCTTTAGTAGCTCCAGCTGCAAAATTTCGTGACGCTTCTTCTCTCCACCGGAGAAACCTTCGTTGACATTTCGCTCGGTAAACGCAGAGTCCATTTTTAGACTGTCCATGGCAGTTCGAACGTCGCTAACCCAGCTCCGAAGCGCTGGAGCCTTGCCATCGATTGCGGTCTTTGCTGTCCTTAGAAAGTTTGAAACACTTACGCCTGGAATCTCGACCGGGTATTGCATCGCAAGGAACAAACCGGCCCTGGCCCGCTCATCAACCGACATTTCGAGCACATTTTCACCCTCAAGCAAAATTTCCCCGTCAGTGACTTGATACTTGGGGTGACCAGCGATGGAGTAAGCCAGAGTCGACTTGCCGGAACCGTTCGGTCCCATTACGGCGTGAGTTTCACCACTTCGTATTGCTAGGTCAACTCCACGCAGAATTTGCTTGGTACCCTGCTCGGTCTCAACCGATACATGCAGGTTTTTAATCTCTAGTAAAGCCATTGCCTACTCACTGTCCTTGTCATACTCGATATAAATCTCGCCGTTATCAATAATCACTTCGTAAACCGCAACCGGTTCGTAGGCCGGAAGCGAAAGCGGCTCTCCGGTGTTCAAAGAGAACTTTGCTCCGTGAGCCCAGCACTCGATAGTTTCATCATCAACAAAGCCCTCGCTTAGGGAAATCTCGCCGTGTGAACACTTGTCCGCAATTGCTTTGATGGCACCAGATTTGGTGTGAACCAGGGCGATTGCGTCATCACCGATTCTGATTCTCAGAGCCTTGCCAACCGGCACATCCTCAACCTTGCAAATTTTGACGGCCATCAGTTGCCGCCCTTTCCAAGCTCGGCCTCGATTGCCAAAGCGAACCTCTCTTCTAAGTCGGCATCTCCAATGCTCTGGATTACTTCCATCAGGAAGCCTCGAACCACCAGTTTTCTAGCTTCGGATTCCGAGATGCCACGAGCTTGAAGGTAGAAAAGATGCTCATCATCAAATCTTCCAGAGGCGCTAGCGTGGCCAGCTCCTTGAATTTGACCCGTTTCAATTTCTAGATTTGGAACCGAGTCCGCTCTAGCGCCATCGGTGAGCAAAAGGTTTCGATTTAGTTCGTAGGTGTCAGTGCCTTCGGCTGCAGCCCGAATTAACACATCACCCACCCAAACGGTGTGCGCTTTCTCGCCCTGCAGAGCACCCTTGTAGGTGACTCTGGATTTGCAGTTTGGTTCGCGATGATCAACAAAAATTCGGTGCTCGAGATACTGGCCCTTGTCGGCGAAGTAAACCCCGTTTAGTTCAAGTTCTCCTCCTGGAGCCGAGAAGAAAGCCGATGGAGTCACTCGCACAGTTTTACCCCCGAGCGACACGACAACATGTCTTAGCTTTGAATTTCGCCCCAGTTTGATGTGCTGTGCGGAAGTGTGAACCGAATCGCTATTCCAGTCCTGAACGCTGACAACAGTCAGCTGTGCATTCTCTTCGACCACAATCTCGATATTTTCTGAAAGCTTTGCCGAACCCTTGTGATCTAAAACAACCATCGACTTGGAATGCTTTTGCGCTTCGATAATCAAATGAATAGCTTCTGCATCCGAAGTTACCGATTGCAACTTAATGTGATTTGGTTTTTCAAGTGAGGACTCACTTGGAATTGAAATTAGGTAGGCAGCCTTGGCTGCTTCCCAACCGGCAGCCGAGGTTTGATCCTCTGGTAGTCCAGCGGCTCCAAATAGAGGATTGGAAGGCTCGATCCAAGAGGTCTTAACTCCCGCCTCAAGTTGTGTTTCGATATCGCCGCTAAATTCCCCAAGTCCTGGTTGGTCCAATCCGGCTAGCTGCTCCGAACCGATGTATTTCCACTGCTCTTCGCGATTTGAGATGGCTGGAAAATCCGCCAGCTTATCTGATTTTTTCCGCTCGGAGCGGGTCTGGATTGGAGCCAGCTGGCCGTGAGAGTGTTCGGACAGCCCGTGTTGAGCTGCCTTAGTTGCTTCGGTCACTATCCGACAGCCCCTTCCATCTGCATCTCGATTAGTTTGTTTAGCTCGAGTGCATATTCCATTGGAAGTTCTTTGGCGATTGGCTCTATAAAACCACGGACAATCATGGCCATAGCTTCATCCTCTGGTAAACCACGGGACTGCAAGTAGAAAAGTTGCTCCTCGCTAACCCTAGAAACAGTAGCCTCGTGTCCCATTGAGACGTCATCTTCTCGAACATCGACCGCTGGGTAGGTATCGCTTCGGGAAATCGTGTCAACCAAAAGAGCATCGCAGCGTACGGTATTTGCGCTGTGGTGAGCGCCAGCGGCAACCTTTATTTCGCCGCGGTAGGAAGTTCTGCCCCCGCCACGCGCGATGGACTTAGAAACAATTGAAGAAGAAGTGTATGGAGCCATGTGAATCATTTTCGCTCCAGCGTCCTGGTGTTGACCTTCGCCAGCAAAAGCAACCGAGAGAGTCTCCCCTCTGGCGTGCTCACCAGCCAAAATAACGGATGGATATTTCATGGTGACTTTGGATCCGATGTTGCCATCAATCCATTCCATGGTGGCACCTTCGTGCGCGATTGCTCTCTTGGTTACCAAGTTGTAAACGTTGTTTGACCAGTTCTGGATAGTGGTGTACCTAACGCGAGCACCTTTTTTGACGATGATTTCAACTACCGCAGAGTGCAGCGAGTCAGATTTGTAAATTGGTGCGGTGCATCCCTCGATGTAGTGAACATAGGAATCTTCATCTGCAATTATTAGTGTTCGTTCAAATTGCCCCATGTTTTCGGTGTTGATTCGAAAATAGGCTTGAAGCGGAATCTCGACGTGAACTCCCTTTGGAACATAGACGAATGATCCACCAGACCACACCGCGGTATTCAAGGCAGCGAATTTGTTGTCACCGGCAGGAATCACAGTCCCGAAGTATTCCTTGAAGATTTCCGGGTGCTCTTTCAAGGCAGTGTCGGTGTCGAGAAATATAACGCCCTGCTTTTCGAGCTCTTCGTTGATTTGGTGATAAACCACCTCAGACTCATACTGGGCCGCTACCCCAGCGACCAAACGCTGACGCTCAGCTTCTGGAATACCGAGTTTTTCGTAGGTGTTTTTGATATCTTCCGGAAGTTCTTCCCAACTGGTTGCCTGTTGTTCAGTTGATCGAACGAAGTACTTAATGTTGTCAAAGTCGATTCCAGTTAGGTCCGAGCCCCAAGCCGGCATTGGCTTTTTGGTGAAGTAGTCGTAGCCGCGAAGTCTGCGCTCCAGCATCCACTCCGGTTCGTCCTTTTTGCCAGATATGTCCCGAACCACCTCCTCATTTATGCCGCGGCGAGCCGATGCTCCAGCGTCATTGGCGTCGGACCAGCCGAACTCGTAGTTGCCAAGGCCCTCAAGTTCGGGTCGGTCAATGATCACATCGGACAAGCGAAACCCCTTTATTTGTTAGGTAACTTCATACAACTCGGCTACTGGCCAGTGAATTCCCACATCGAAAAATCGTGCGAAACTTGTTTTAGTTTATCCCAACAGCTTCAACGACCCGGAAAGCCCCTAAAAACCTTGCCAAATTGGATTTCAGCTCTTTTTTCACCCGGTCGCCTACGCCTGTATGGCTGGCTATCACTGGCAAGCCAGATCGTGATTGTGGTGACCGGAGGCTTGGTTCGGCTCACTGGTTCGGGTTTAGGCTGCCCTACTTGGCCGCGCTGCACCGAAGAGTCTTTCGTGACGGTTCCAGAAATGGGAATTCACGGGATTATCGAATTTGGCAACCGCTTACTAACTTTCGTGTTGATCATCATCGCCCTTTTGACATTTATTGTGGTGCGCAGGACCACGAGGTCGGAGCGTTTTGGTCTAACCTGGCCAGCCCTTGCTCTGGGGTTAGGAATTATCGCTCAGGCGCTGCTTGGAGGTGTGACAGTTCTAACTGGGCTGAATCCCTGGATTGTCGGTGCCCACTTTTTGG
>JBJTOG010000112.1:0-2736 GCA_046074425.1 Actinomycetota bacterium | reverse complement strand
GCCATTTCCAGCAACTAGGGAGGATCTAAGAATCGATTCATTTTTGGACCAGCTGGAGCGCGCTTCTTTCGCTGCCTTGCGCTGCTGCTTTTGGGCCTCGAAAAGAACCGCCTTTATGGCGGCCAGCTCTTCGGCGGTTGGGCTGCCCGCAACAACTTCAATGGATTGGAAGAATTCCTCTTCGCTGATTGGACTTCCCATTACAGCGGAATGTTCCCATGCTTCTTCGGTGGAAGGCTGGCTCGTTTAGTTCTCAGGGCTCGAAGTGCCTTGATGACCGAGACTCTTGTAGCCGATGGTTCGATAATTCCATCCAGCTCGCCACGTTCAGCTGCCAAAAATGGTGAGGCAACGTTATAGGTGTATTCCGCTGCCAGATCCGCTCTGACCTTGGCAATGTCTAACCCGGCCGCTTCGGCTTCCTTGATTTTGTCGCGGAAGAGGATGTTTACAGCACCTTGCCCTCCCATAACCGCAATTTCAGCAGTTGGCCAAGCCAGGTTGATGTCAGCACCAAGCTGCTTTGAACCCATCACGATGTATGCGCCTCCGTAGGCTTTACGAGTAATAACGGTCACCAGCGGTACCGTTGCTTCGGCGTATGCATAGAGCAACTTTGCTCCGCGGCGAATTACTCCTGCCCACTCCTGGTCAGTGCCTGGTAGGTAACCCGGGACATCTACCAACGTGAGAATTGGAATTGAGAAGGCGTCGCAAAATCTAACAAATCGAGCGGCCTTTTCACCGGCATCAATATTTAATGTTCCGGCCATTTGCGAAGGTTGGTTGGCAATAATTCCAACGCTTCTGCCATCAATTCGGGCAAAACCAATCAAAATGTTTGGCGCAAAAAGTGGTTGCACCTCAAGAAATTGCCCATCATCGACTAGATGTTCGATCACGGTGTGCATGTCATAGGGCTGATTCGGAGAATCTGGAATCAACGTGTCAAGTTTTTTGTCCAGTTCAGTTATTTCTAATTCCGAGTCAGAATCATAGACAACAGTTTCAGTTAGGTTGTTTTCGGGAAGATAGCTAAGCAGTGTTCGAGCGTAGTCAAGAGCATCTTCTTCGTCACTTGCTAAGTAGTGAGCAACACCAGAGGTTTGGTTGTGAGCCCTGGCCCCACCAAGTTCTTCCATTCCAACGTCTTCACCTGTTACGGTTTTGATTACGTCGGGTCCGGTGACGAACATGTTGGAGGTTTTGTCAACCATGATTACAAAATCGGTCAGCGCGGGTGAATAAACTGCACCGCCAGCAGCCGGACCCATGATTATTGAAATTTGTGGGATGACTCCAGAGGCCATGGTGTTTCGCTTGAAGATTTCGCCATATTTTCCAAGTGCGATTACACCCTCTTGAATTCGAGCGCCTCCAGAATCCAAAATCCCAATCAGGGGCACTCCGGTGGAAATCGCCAGATCCATGATTTTTATGATTTTGTTTCCTGCTGCCTCACCAAGTGAGCCACCGAAAATTGTGAAGTCTTGAGAGAAAAGCGCCACTTGTCGACCGTGAATAGTTCCAACACCGGTCACCACGGAGTCACCGTATGGACGATTTTTTTCCATTCCAAAGGCAGTTGAGCGATGACGAACAAATTCATCAATTTCCACAAAGGAACCGGGATCAAGTAGCAGCTCTATACGTTCGCGTGCGGTTTTTTTGCCCTTGGCGTGCTGCTTCTCGATGGCGGCATCTCCGCTGGCATGCACTGCCTCGTGGTAGCGATGGCGCAGATCCTCTAATTTCCCAGCGGTTGTTGAAAGGTCAACGTCGGGCTTTCGTTTCTCGGTCAATCTGGCTCCCATCGGCGTTATCCAGCCAACTTTATCGAAGGCACTCCTCGATGCTATTGCAGGTTTCCCCACACCAGCGGTTCGTTTTACTGTTGAAACCTACAATTTCTCGCTGTCATAGGCTTAGGGGATGGATTTTCCCTTGAGCTCAAGCCTGGTTCCAAGGCTGGAATTTTTGCCTGAAACCGGCTCCAGCAATCAGGACCTTTTAGCCAAAAGCTCCGATACCTCTTATAAAGATCTTTCAGTCTTGGTCACCGACTATCAGGGGGCCGGGCGCGGCAGGCTCGATCGAAGCTGGGAAGCTCCCGCCGGCAGCTCAATCATGGCCTCCATCTTGCTGCGGCCTGAATTTCAAAACCCAAATGGCTTTGGCTGGTTATCGCTGCTAGCGGCGCTCGCAATTACGGATGCGGCCAATTCGGCCCTTGGATCGAAAGTTGCTGGTTTGAAGTGGCCAAACGATGTCTTGATTAGAGAAAAGAAGGTGAGCGGTGTGCTAGCTCAAGCCACAGCAGATTTGAGTGTGGTTGTGGTGGGATTCGGTATCAACGTTTTCCAATCTCACTCGGAGCTCCCTCTAGTAGGAGCGACTTCGCTCTCTCTAGAGGGTTGCACTATAAGTCGAGATGAATTCTTGGCTCAGGTTCTAAAAAACTTTTCTTCCGAATATCAGTTACTCAAGGCAGCTGGGGGAGATGCGAATTCGAGTGGTCTTAGAGCGAAGGTTATCTCAGCGTCCAAAACCATTGGCTCAGAAGTAACGGCTTCCTACCCAGACCAAAGCCAGCGCTCGGGATTGGCTATCGAGATAGATGAAAAAGGTCATTTAGTAATGGATACAGCCGGTGAAAGGGTTTCTGTTTCAGCGGCCGACATTACTAAATGACCTTTTTCATCTATATCGATAGCCAATCCCGAGCGCTGGCTTTGG
>JBJTOG010000111.1:0-2373 GCA_046074425.1 Actinomycetota bacterium | reverse complement strand
TTGGCAATTTTGGGGCTGGTGATTTTGCTGATTGCCTCTCGGGCTCTGAGGGAAACCCTGCACCGCGATGATCGCAAAGCCAAAGGTTTTGAGGGAGTGAATCGCAGATTCATTGCTGTTTTCCGAGATCGTATATTTGTTGCGCTACTGCTTATTGGCATGGCACAAACCATTGCGTTATTTAGCTATTTGAACAACATCCCTTTTCTTTATCAGGACACATTTGGTTTGTCTCCGGTTGGTTTTTCTATGGTGTTCTCCATCACGGCTTTGGCCTGGTTCAGTGGAATCCAATTGGGAGCAAAGTTCGGAAGAATTTTCAAAGCGCATTGGGTGGTGCTGGCCGCCCTCGCGCTATCTGGGGTGGCAGGCCTTGGACTTTTCTTGGTTGGCGAGGCAGGTGGGGGATTGATTTCGGTGATTCCGCTGATGGCGCTTTACATGATTTCCTTTGGCCTTGCGGTGACCCCGGTGCAAACCATCGCCCTGCAGGGCCACGGCTCCGAGGCGGGAACCGCTGCCTCGGTGATGGGGGTTATGAACTCCTTCACGGCAGCCATAGGCGCTCCTTTATATCCGCTGGTTGGAAGCGCCAGCAGTTCGAATCTGGGACTTATGGTGCTGGGAATGCACGCTATTGCGGTAGCGGTATTCTTCTTTATTCTCAGACCCAAGACCGTGCCCGATTTGGTGGCCGAGTAGTCGGTTATTCTTGAATCCAAGGTGGGAGGCCAAGCCTCCTCGAAGGATGTGAAAATCAATGCGGATTTTACTGGTTGGCGCTGGTGGCGTCGGTGACGCAATCGTCAAAATTGCTGGCGAGCGATCCTTTTTTGAACTCATGGTGGTTTCGGATTACGACTTTGAGAGAGCCGAAAAAAGCATCGAGTGGGTCAGAAGGCGCCACGGGGACGAGGTGGCGAATCGCTTCCTTCCAGCCAAGATTGATGCCTCCAGTGCTGCCAATGTGGTGGAGCTTTGCCGCTCACACAACATCGACTATTTGATTAACGCCGTTGAACCCAAATTCGTCCCAACGGTTTTCTCGGCTGCCTTCACCGCATCGGTTGGGTATGTTGACATGGCGCTATCGCTTTCCGAACCGCACGAACAAGACCCTTACAGAACCCCGGGAATCAAACTCGGAGATGCGCAGTATGCAGTCAACGAGCAGTGGGAGCGAGCTGGAAAACTTGCTCTTATTGGAATGGGAGTTGAGCCGGGGCTATCAAATGTCTTTGCCAAGTACGCCGCCGATGAACTCTTTAGCGAAATCGATGAAATCAGCATCAAGGATGGATCCAACTTGGTGGTGCGCAACGAGGCCGGCGAAGAAATCTTTGCACCATCGTTTTCGATCTGGACCACCATCGAAGAGTGCTTGAACCCGCCGATACTCTACGAGCGAGAAAAAGGTTTCTTCACAACCGAACCATTTAGCGAACCGGAAATTTTTGAATTTCCTGAAGGAATTGGAGCGGTTGAGTGTGTGAATGTCGAGCACGAAGAAATTCCAATGTTGCCGCGAACACTAAATGTAAGAAGAGTCAGCTTCAAATACGGTCTGGGTTCTAAATTCATCTCGGTTCTCAAGACTTTGCATAATCTAGGTATTGATTCCAAGGGCCCGGTTCGAGTTCGCTCGGCTCAGGGACCGGTGGACGTTGCCCCGAGGGACATGGTGGTTTCGGTATTGCCAGATCCAGCCAGCATCGGAGAGCGGATGGAAGGGAAAACCTGTGCTGGGGTATTGGTAACTGGTAAGGACAAAACCGGCAAGGACCGAGCCACTTACCTATATCACGTTGCCGATAACGCCGAAACAATGGCCGAGTATGAATCGCAGTGTGTGGTGCTGCAAACCGCCTTCAATCCCCTTATTGCCCTTGAACTTATCGCCGAGGAGAAGTGGCGAGGGGTAGGGGTTATGGGACCCGAGCAGTTTGATGCCAAGCCATTTCTGGATTTGCTTTCTTCATCCACCGGTTACCACCAGCGGTGGTATGCCCAGGAGCGACTGGCTGCGTCCCCGCTTTCGCTACCCTAAGGAATTCAATTGAGCGAATACGACGTTGCAATAATCGGCTCCGGATTCGGAGGCTCGGTTGCTGCGCTTCGGCTTAGCGAAAAGGGTTACAAGGTCCTGGTTATTGAGGCTGGGGCTAGATTTGAAGATCAGGATTTTGCCAAGAACTCCTTTGAGCTAAAAAAGTTTCTCTATTTTCCAAAGCTCGGCCTCAAAGGAATTCAGCGCATTGATTTACTTCGCAATGTGCTGGTGATGAGTGGGGCCGGGGTTGGTGGTGGTTCGCTGGTTTATGCCAATACGCTCTATCGGCCACCGGCCAAGTTTTTCCAAAGCGGCAGCTGGGC
>JBJTOG010000110.1:0-6933 GCA_046074425.1 Actinomycetota bacterium | reverse complement strand
AAAATCTCTCAAGCAAAAGAAGGTAAGCAAATGAGTGCAACTCAATTTCACTTAGAGGCGAAAGATGTCAGCGTTTGGTTTGGTGAGCGTCAGGTGCTCAAAGATGTCTCGCTTCAGTTCCCGACCAACCAGGTGACCGCTTTGATTGGTCCGTCGGGTTGCGGTAAGTCAACCTTTATTAGAACCCTCAACCGAATGCACGAGTTGATTCCATCGGCTGGTTTGGCTGGGCAAGTGCTTTTGGATGGCCAAGATATTTACTCCGAGGAAGTTGACCCCAGCACCGTTAGGCTCAAAGTCGGCATGGTGTTTCAAAAGCCAAACCCGTTTCCAACTATGTCGATTCGGGAGAATGTTATTTCTGGCCTGAAGCTCTCTGGAAGAAAAAGTGAAATCTCCGATGAGCTGGTCGAAGAATCGCTAACTCGGGCATCGATGTGGAAAGAAGCAAAGGATCGCCTCGGCGAGCCAGCCCTATCTCTTTCCGGTGGGCAGCAGCAGCGACTTTGCATCGCAAGGTCACTGGCTATGAATCCAGAAGTGCTGCTTATGGATGAGCCTTGTTCAGCACTTGACCCTGGCTCCACCAGAAGAATCGAAGAGACCATCTTGGAGCTCAAGGAATCGATGAGCATCGTGATTGTCACTCACAACATGCAGCAGGCGCAAAGGGTTGCCGATAAAACCGCATTCTTTTTGGCTGATGACAATACCCCTGGTGGGGTTGTGGAATTTGGCGACACCGAACAGGTATTCACGCAGCCAATTGACCCGAGAACCAACGATTACGTCAATGGTCACTTCGGATAACCAACTGTTCACTTTACGTTCCACTGCGGTTATCGCATCAAATGTTGGTCGTTTACCTGGATTTGTTCAAATGAACTCATCTCGAACGAGATAGCAAAATCTAAGGAGAATAAATGCGTAAAATTAGCGGGATTATTGCAACCACCGCTTTGATTGCTACAGCACTGCTCTCAGGTCCTGCCGCTCAGGCAGCTGAGAACATCACTGGTTCTGGATCTTCATACATGAACACAATCCAGCAGGAATGTGCTGCGGCTTACACCACCAACAAGGTCACCTACACCGCCAAGGGTTCTGGTACCGGTAAGACCGAATTCGCAAGCGGTGCAACAAGCTTCGGTGGATCTGACTCCCTTTACAGCTCAGACCAGCCTTCAAACTTCACCTACGTTCCACTAATCGGTGGACCAATCGGAATCTTCTATAACGTCAAGGGTGTTACAAATCTAAAGTTAACCCCAGCGCTTCTAGACAAGATCTTCAGAGGGAAGATCACCAAGTGGAACAACGCAAAGATTGTTGCCTTGAACCCAACTGTTGCCTCTAAGTTACCTGCCAAGAAGATTCAGGTAATCTACCGCTCTGATAACTCTGGTACCACTAACAACTTTGGAAAATACATGAGCCAGGTAGTTGGCGGAAGCTGGAGCGCAGCTGACGCTTGGGCAGACGCTTCCGGGTCCACAGTTGGAACTGGTGCCTCAAAGAGCGCCGGAATGGTAACAACAATGAAGACTCTTCCAAACTCGATTGCTTACGCAGACCTTGCCGATGTAAAGACCGCAGGCTACCCATTTGCTGCCATCAAGAACCCAAACGGTGAGTTTGTAAAGCCAACAGTTGCTGCTTCAAAGCGATTCCTTGCGAAAAGCACCTTGGCATCAAACGGAGAAGTTGTCTTCAACTACAAGCTAAAGGTGGCTGGCGGATACAACCTATCGCTGGTTTCCTACGGTTTGGCTCCAACCAAGTCTTCAAATGCCGCAGTTGGTGCAGCAGTGAAGGATTACTTCACCTACTTCCTAAAGACCTGCGCACCTCAGAAAGCAGCCGGTTTGAACTACGTTGCACTTAGCGGTGCAATTCTTACCAAGGCTCTAGCTCAGGTAGCAAAGATCAAGTAGTACATGATTCAAGACACAAGGGCGCGGCCATCTAGGTCGCGCCCTTGTGTTGGATTTTACGGAGGGTAATAAATGAACAAGCTAATGGCGATTTTTCTAGCAGCGGTAGTCAGTGTGACTTTGACCGCTTGCGACCCTCCGATGCCAGAGAGCTTGAGAATTGCTCAAGCGGAATTGCAAGTCCAATGTGAAACAGGCGATGTTAGCGTGAGTCTCCCAGAGTCAATTGCAGACCTTGGGTTCACCTGGTCGGATTCAGTGACCTATGGCTGCGAAGACATGACCATCACTGCCGTAGATGAATTTAGCGAAGATGCCAATCTAGTGATTGGCGAGGAGTCCTTAATTGCCGCTCGATGCGAACCATTTTTGACCGTTCCAATTGCGATCGATGCTGCGGTGTTAGTTGTTAACATCCCTGACGTCTACGACATTTATCTCTCAGCCGATCAAGTAATTTCCATTTTTGATGGCACAATAACCAATTGGTCGGATCCGGCTCTGGTTGAGAATAACGAAGAGCTGTTATTGCCCGATCTTCAAATTGTTTTACCGACCAGTGCCACGGTTTCTTCCAAGCAGGCGCTCTCTGACTGGATAGCTAGATTGGCTGGTAAGCCACTTGATCTATCGAATGTTGCAGATGCCGAAGGGGTTACCGAAGTTGAGTTGGCCACACCTTTAGAAGAGGGTGCAATTTCAATTGCGAGCTTTAGCGCTTCCGAATACATGGGAAGCGTCCGAATTGGAATTGTCACAGAGCCGGGAAATTACGAGAGCATCGTGATTGCCGACAACAGCACGATTTATGCCGCCAAAACCCAATTGATTTCAGAGGTTGAGGGCAATGGCATGAAAGTTTCAATTGACCCTTCAATCGAACCAACTCCTGAAGAGGGTGCTTTTGAGGCTGCCAAACCGTATCAGGCGGTCTATCCGGTGATGCTGGATCTTTGTGGGGAAGATAACCCCCTGATTCGTACCGCTGCACGATTCCTGCTTAGACAGGATTCTCAGGGCGTTATTGCATCAGTGACGATGTTGCCACTTCCAGAGGACCTCAGAATTCAGTTCATCGGGCTGGTGGTTGTTGGGCTACCGACTCCGACTCCGGTCGAACAGAAGTAAGGGCTGACCTTTTATATAGATAGGTAAAAATAGCCGAGTATTCCTGCTCTCACGCCCTGGCATAGCTGGTTTATTCGGCTGAATTTAGATTGTTACGGTCCGTTAGGGACATGTTATGGAGATGTTACCAATCGGGGCCACCCGCGCCTTGCCTGTCCTTTATTCTTATGGGGCGTGCCTCCTAATGTTTTTGAGGCACGGGGATAAACATTTCCCACCCATCGAAAGGAAACGAAAATATGACGGTTATTCGTCGTCGAGTATCTGGAATTGCCGCTTTGGCAGTTTCTGCTGCTCTAGTTCTTGGTGGTTGTGCGGCGTCAGACACTGACACCAACGACAACGCAGGAACCTGTGAAACACCAACAGTTGTAACCATGCTTGGAACAATCAAGGTTGAAATTCAAGAGCAGTTCAAGGACGCAGTTGAGGAATACAACTCAACCAACACTGACTGTGTTGAGGTTCAGATTCTAGAAGCTGCTGCTGACCAGACCTTCCTTGCAAACATCACACCTCTATACGAGGCTGGTGAAGCACCGGTCATCTCTTACACCCTTCAGGAGATCCCAGACATGGCTCCAAAGGTTATGGACTGGACTGGAACTGAGCTTGCCGGTTTGGCTGCTGCAGGAACCTTGGACACCGCAACCATTGACGGCAAGATCGTTGGAATTCCTTCGACCGTTGAAGCTTTTGGTTTGCTATACAACAAGGCAGTTCTGGACGAGGCCGGGGTTGACCCAGCCGCAATCACAACTAGAAGTGAGCTAGAGGCAGCTTTCAAGGCTGTTGAGGCAACTGGCCGCAAGGCAATCCACTTCTCTGGTCTATGGTGGTCACTTGGTGCACACTTCACCAACATCTACCACACCACTGCTTCAGACACCCGCGAGGGACGTCTTGCAATTCTTGAAGAGCTGAAGGGTGGAACCAAGGATCTAATCAAGGACCCACAGTTCACCAACTGGCTAGACACCTTCGACCTTCTAAAGAAGTACTCGATCAAGGACGCCACCATTGCTGACGACGACTACGACAAGGGTGTATTCAACCTTGCCGATGGCGAAGTTGGTTTCTGGTTCATGGGTAACTGGGCAGAGCCTAACCTGTTGACCGAGGTTCCAGACGGTCAGTTCGGTGTTATGCCTGTACCTCTATCTGACGACGCAGCTTCTTACGGAAACGACGGAATCTCCGTTGGTGTTCCTGGATACCTGATGATCGACGAAGAGCAGTCAACTCCTGAGGAGCGCGAAGGCGCAATGGCATTCTTGAAGTGGTTCCTAACCACTCCTGAGGGTCAGCTGCGTTGGGCCGGTCCAGTTGAAGAGGGCGGCATGAACTTTATTCCTGTTTACTCAGGCTTCACAGTTCAGCCAAAGACCTTCATGTCTGGTGTTATCGCTCAGTACGTAAACGCTGGAAAGTCACTTCAGTGGGTTAACAGCGCTTACCCTGCAGGTCTGCAGGAGAAGTACGGTGCTGCTGCTCAGAAGTACTACCAGGGCAAGTCAAGCCGTGCAGAATTTGCAAAGGAACTACAGGCCGCTTGGACTAACTAGTTAATCCTGCTTCAATTGAATTATTGAAGCTGCAATATTCAACGACCGATCACCCAGAGGTTAATTCCTCTGGGTGATCGGTCCCCTTAGAAAGGGACGGGATGTCTGAAAAGTCAATTAGAGCCTCTAGAGTCCAAGAGCTCAAACGGTTCGGCCTATTTGCTGCCGTGCCACTCGTAATTTTTTCAATGGTTTTAGTTATCCCTTTTGTTAGGGGTATTTATTTAACTTTCACCGACTGGGATGCCAACAGTTCTTTCAATTTCATCGGCTTTGATAACTACATTGCCTCCTTCGGTGATGAAACTTTCTGGGCGGCGTTAGGAATCACCTTTGCTTACGTGATTGCCTCGCTGGTCCTGGTAAACCTAATTGGATTTGGTTTGGCACTACTTGTGACCATCCCACTCCGCGGAGTGAATGTCCTTAGAACTTTTTTCTTTGTTCCAAACCTGATCGGTGGAGTAATCCTCGGATTGATTTGGCAGTTTATTTTTGGTCAAGCTTTGCCTTCTATTTCGGAAAGCTTTAGCCTTCCCTTCTTCCAGGAAAACTGGCTTCTTGAAACTCAGACTTCTTTCTGGGCACTGGTGATTGTTACCGTCTGGCAGATGTCGGGCTACATGATGATCATTTATGTCACAGGCTTGATGAGCATCGAAAAGGATGTTCTTGAGGCAGCTGTGGTTGATGGTGCCACTGGTGTGAAGACTTTGTTTTTCATCAAGCTTCCGCTGATGGCCCAGGCCTTTACGATTTCAATGTTCTTGACCATTCGAAATGCATTCATGGCCTACGACGTCAACCTTTCCCTTTCTAATGGTGGGCCATTCCGCTCCACCGAGCTGATTTCGTTGCACGTGTTCCGTGAGGCATTCGGGTTTGGAAACTTCGGGACCGGTCAGGCCCAAGCGGTAATCATGTTCATCATCATTGCTATCGCAGCCCTAACCCAAGTTGTCATCTCTAAGAGATTTGAGGTTCAGCGATGAAGCGCGCCAAATACATTTACCGATTCTGGTTTGCTATCGGGAGCGTCCTTAGCTTGCTATATGCCTTCCCCTTCTTCTTGGTTTTGATTAACTCTTTCAAAGACCGCAGAACCGTTCGAGAAAACCCCCTTTCCTGGCCGGAAGGATTTGCGCTGGATAACTTCACAACAGCCATTAAGCGCATGGAGTTCTGGCAGGCACTCACCAACTCGGTAATGATCACCGTTTTAGGTGTTGTTTCTATCGTTTTGGTTTCCTCGATGCTGGCTTTTTATTTGGCTCGTTCGAGGACCAAGTTCTCGGGTGCAACATTCCTTATTCTGGTAACTTCCATGATTGTTCCGTTCCAGGCGCTGATGATTCCATTCTCTGGTCTTTTTGGAAAAGCGGGACTGAATGTTCTGAATAACCAGTTCTGGCTGGTATTTTTCTATGTCGGATTCGGTGTTGCGATGTCCACCTTCCTCTATCACGGCTTCATCAAGAACATTCCGATGGAGTTGGATGAGGCTGCAGCACTGGATGGAGCCAGCGCTTGGACTACTTTCTGGAGAGTCATCTTCCCGATGCTTTCACCAGTCACAGCAACCGTAGCCATTATTAACGGTTTGTGGATATGGAACGACTATCTGCTTCCAAGCATCGTGTTGCTCGATAACGATATAAAGACCGTTCCCCTGAGAACCTTCGTGTTCTATGGTCAATACACCTCTGATTATGGTTTAGCCATGGCGGCGCTTGTGATGTCAATCATCCCAATCGTTATCTTTTACTTCGCCATGCAGCGCCAGATTATTCAGGGAATCTCGGCTGGAGCTGTTAAGTAGTTTTGGACAGTTCAAAAGACCGGCTCCTTGGGGCCGGTCTTTTGCTTAGGGGAATTCCTCAGACCAAAAAGGTCAGGGTGGGGAAGTAGAATTGGCAAGGACTCCCCGTGCGGCGTCATCTCGGTGAACTCCCCCAGGATCGAAAGATAGCAAGGGTAGCTGGGCTCTGGCGGGTGTGCGGGGGGTCTTTCGAAGCTTTTTATCGGCTCTAGGGGTTAGGTTAAATACGTGGTCCAAGCCCTTTACCGTCGCTATCGCCCCGAAACCTTCTCGGAGCTGATTGGTCAAGCGCAGGTAACCGCTCCGCTAATGACAGCGCTCCGAACCGATCGTGTGAACCACGCATATCTGTTCTCTGGTCCTCGGGGTTGTGGCAAAACTACTTCGGCGAGAATCTTGGCTCGCTGCCTCAATTGCGCCGAAGGCCCAACTGACACCCCTTGCGGCAAATGCCCAAGCTGCATCGACTTATCTCGTGATGGTTCAG
>JBJTOG010000109.1:0-2054 GCA_046074425.1 Actinomycetota bacterium | reverse complement strand
AATTTTGCCTTCTGAGGTTCTTACAAAAGTTGGTGCAATGTCCCTCATCCAAGCGTCATCCAACTCAGCTTCAATGATCTCCACTCTGGCATCGAGATAGGCTCGAGCCATTTCCAAGTCAGAGGAATTGCAAAGCACACTAACCGGCTCGAATGGCACTATCGCGTTAGCAACATTTGCCCATGTGGTCCTTGCTGCTTCAGCTTCAATTTCTCCTTCGCCGAGCGTGTAAGGGGCAGAAGGCCACGCCATCCAAGTTCGCTCATGCTTTTCCCATTCGGCGGGCATTACGTAACTCACAGCTTTGCTACTCCAGCTATGCCGCCGTCAATTCCATCGCCACTTTCGGTGCGGGGGTTTTTGACAACCTCGGTAAGTGATGAATAAGTATCTGGTCGTCGAGTAGCGAGGAATGGAAATAGATCCAGCCAGTCTCTTCTTTGATCAAGGTCCAAATCAGCAACTAAAACTTCGTCGCCATCTCTTCCGGCTCGAGCAAGAATTCGACCATAGGGGTCTGAAATAAATGAGCTTCCGTAAAAATTAAGTGAACCTTCATTGCCGTAGCGATTTGGAACCACCATGAATGTTCCATTGGCGATTCCGTGACCGACAATTACTTGGCGCCAAAGTGGTTCTGTGTCAAAATCGGGGTGGTCAGGTTCAGAACCAATCGCGGTTGGGTAGGCGATGATTTCAGCGCCGCGGAGCGAGTAGTTTCTGGCAACCTCGGGAAACCACTCATCCCAGCAAGTCGGCAAGCCCACCTTAGCTGTGGTTCCCGAAAGTTCGAGCTCGTAAACCGGATAAGGATCTTGATTTGGTCCGGGACGGAAATACTTGTCCTCGTAGTAGCCTGCGGTAACCGGAATGTGAAGTTTTGGAGTACGGGCAATAATTTTGCCACTTTGGTCCACCAAGATTGCAGTATTCAGGCCCCTGCCATCACCGGCTTCTGATTTCTCGTATAGCGAAGCGTGCACAATCACATCAAAATCCTTGGCGGCTTCGGCTGCAAAAGCGTGAGTTGCACCGCCAACTAAGTCCTCTGCTTCCGCTGATGCGGTGCCAACCGGCTTCTTATCGGCCGGATACCTGGAGAGGGTGAGTTCTTGCAGAAATACAATCTTTGCTCCGGCTTCCGATGCCAGTTGTATGCCTTTTCGCAAAGTGGACACATGCTCATTCGAATCTGCGTGCCACTTGGTTTGAACTAGCGCAACTCTTAGCGGTTCACGTGCCGGTTGCTTCACTCGAGAAAGTGAAGGGAGCGCGGGAGAGATAGTTAGTTTCATTTCATGCTTTCGAGAATCTCAACCAGCAATTCGTAACTGGTCAGCGGGTTTATTATGGCAAATCGAGTGTTCGGTTTTCCTTGGTGAGAAGAAGGCATAACGAATCCAATTTCCTTCTTCAGTAATTCATCGCTCCAGGCGTTATAGTCGCTCAATTCCCAGCCAATGCGCTCAAATACTACGACTGACAACTCTGGATCTCGCACCAGCTTTAGGTAATCCAACTCGCGAATCTTTTCGGCGATGCGGTGTGCCAAATCAATGCTTGTTTCGATTCCTTCCCGATATTTGGCAATTCCGTGGGTTGCAAGGGAGAACCAAAGTGGTAATCCTCGGACACGCCTGGTAAGACCAAATGAGTAATCTGATGGATTCCACAAGCCCGATTCGGTCAAAGTTGCTAGATATTCACCGTGTTGAGTGTGGGCCTTGCGAGCCAGTTCCGGGTTGCGGTACACCAAAGCGCAGGCATCGTAAGGAGCAAACAGCCATTTGTGTGGATCAACTATGAACGAATCTGCTAACTCGGAGCCTTTATAGAGGTGCTTGTAATTTGGTGCCAAAATTCCTGCCAACCCGTAGGCGCCATCAATGTGGTACCAAATTCCCTTTTCATTGGCGAGTCTGCCAATTCCTGATAGGTCATCTACAATTCCGAAGTTGGTGGTGCCGGAGGTTGCAACTATTGCAAAAACGCTATGTGGCTCACAGCTATCAAGTGCTTTAGCAACACTTTCGGCGGTCAAGCGACCGCCTTCC
>JBJTOG010000108.1:0-14458 GCA_046074425.1 Actinomycetota bacterium | reverse complement strand
CCCCGATCTCAGATCTGAGGTGTTCATGGAAACCCCGGTAAGGATGGTATCCGAACCCTGCTCTGGTGCTGCAACTGAGAGCTCCGATGCCAGCTGAGCGAGGCTCACCCGATTTGGCTGATCTGGTCTAAGGATTGGTGGGATGCTCTGCTCGACCACTTGCTACCACTCCGTCGCAATTTCGGGAGATTTGGTTGTGGATGGAGGAACTCGATTGGCAAGCAAAACCTGCGAGAGAATTTTTTGATAACCGGCGGCGGCGGCCATCGAGTTTGTCCAAACTCGCTTCGGCTTATAAATCATCACACCCATGGCATATTCCGGATTGTCTACTGGAGCCATCCCAAAAAACGAAGCCGCGTAATAGCGGCCGTAGCCGGTTCCCTCTTTAATTTCTGCGGTTCCGGTTTTGCCAGCGGAGCGGTAACCGGAAACCGCCGTCACCTGACCGATACCTCCTTGCTCAACTACCTTTTCTAACATCAGCATCACATCCATTGCGGTGGAAGCAGATACCACCTGGGTTGGATTTGAAGTTGGAATAGAAGTCATCTCGCCATTTTCATCCTGGCAACCAGCAACCAATATCGGGTTTAACCGAACTCCCTGATTGGCTAGGGTTTGATAAACCGATGCCATTTGAACCGGCGATACAGATAGTGCCTGACCGAACATGGTGGTGTAATTCGTCACTCCATCCCAGTCCTTGTAGTCATTCAGCACACCGCTGGTTTCACCCTCAAAGCGCACCTCGGTTGGCGAACCGAATCCAAATTTCTTCATGAACTGGTATCGAACCTTCGCGGGAATGTTTTCGGCAATTTTGATCGTTCCAGTGTTCGAGGAGTATCGCAGAACACCGGCCAGTGTCAAACGAAGAGTTTCGTGCGAAAAGCTATCTCTCACCACTCGGTCATAAATCTGTAGCGAACTAGGTGCCTTGACCCTGGTGCCTACGGTGGCGTAGCCGGTTTCGATTGCGGTCGCTGCGGTTACCGCCTTCATGGTTGAGCCGGGTTCATAGGCAAATTGGAATACCTTGGCACCGCGATCTTCCGGCTTGGATTTTCCTGGATCATTCGGGTCCACACTTGGCGCTTCGGCAGCTAAAACAATTTTTCCGGTTTTGACCTCGATAACTACGGCAGTTGCCCAATCGGCATTCAATCGCTTTACTTCGCTGGCTAAAACCTGCTGAGCCTGATATTGCAAATCAGCATCGATTGATAGAACTACCGTTCGTCCCGGCTTGGCTTCTTGAACCACAACGGTGCTTGATGGAATCTTGATTCCATCTACTCCCTTTTCAAAAGTTTCCTGGCCATCAACGCCTGCCAAGCAGGCGTTGTATTGCCGCTCAATACCAGCTAGGGCTTCGCCATCGGTTCCAACAAAGCCCAGTAGGTTTCCGGCTACGGCACCATTTGGATACAGCCGATCCTGATGGGCATCGGCGTATATCCATGGAATCTCCAACTCATCTATTTGACGGAAAGTTTCAGCATCAACTCTTTTTTTGAGGTTGACGTAGTTGCTTGTTCCAACCAATTTTGGAAGCAGTTCCGCAACGTCCATTTCCAGAATTCGAGCCAAGTCAACCGCGATCGATTCAACGCTCAGAGTTTGCGAAATACCATCAATTTGTCGCTCCACCGGCTTGACCATGGCGGGTGCGGCATTAATGTCGTAGCGATAAACGGTAGTTGCCAACACTTCACCATTTCGATCGACAATGTCACCGCGTAGCGCCGGAACAATTCGAGTTACCGCCCGCTTCTCGTAAGAGATCTGATTGATCGCGGATGCACTCACGATTTGAAAATCAATTAGGCGGATTGTGAAAACTACAACCGCAATTAGAGAAATAGTTATTAGAAGTCTCAGGCGCCGGGGAGGAAGAGCATTCAAGTTATTCATCCTGAATACCTCTCAAGCTCATCGGGTCGGCGAAAGCGGAATGGCACTAACTATTGGCGAGGTATCGCTTAGTTCCGTAACCTCTCCAACGCTTGCCACGCTGGCCTCTGGTTTCGCAGTTTCGGTCTTAATCATCGCTGAGTTTGCTACCAAATTGCGGGATTGACTGCTCGAGGAAAGTGCTGGACGAGGCTTTCCCAAAACCTTCTGATCTTCCAACCTCAGGAACACCGGATTGCTGTTGGCAACCATTCCGAGCTTGGTGGCGGTAGTGAGAAGGTTCTGGTGTGAAGAAAGTGAGGCAACCTGTTCGGCAAGAATTTGGGAAGTGGTGTCCAGCTCGCGCTTTTGGCTCTTTAGATCCGATAGCTCATATACCGACTGCGATGTCATGATGGTTAGCAACAGGTGCAGTAGCGATATTCCCAAAAGCCCGCCCACCAAAATCATCACTACCGGTGCGCTGGAGCGGTTTTGTCTAAATATTGCGTTCATGCTACTTTCCTGATCTTTTCTGCTGCCCGAAGCCGAACCGAAGCCGACCTTGGGTTTAGGGCTATTTCTTCCAAACTGGCCTTCTCGGCGCCTTTGACAATTAGTTTCAAAACTGGAGCGTGCTCAGGAAGCTCAAAAGGTAAATCCTGCGGGGCTGAAGAGCTGGAAGCAGAAACCAGAGTTTGCTTCACGATCCGGTCCTCGAGCGACTGGTAAGAAAGCACCAGTAGCCTTCCGCCAATTGCCAATACATCGATTGCCGAAGGAACCGCTGCCTTCAAAATTTCAAGTTCGCTATTTACCGCAATCCTCAGCGCCTGGAATACCCGCTTGGCTGGATGACCGCTACTTTTACCCGGAATAAATGGGACGGTTTGGGCAATCAAAGTAGCCAACTGCTTGCTGGAGGAAATCTTTTCTAGCTTGCGAGTGGCAACAATTGCTTCGGCGATGCGCGAAGCGAATCTCTCTTCCCCAAATTCGCGGAAGATCTGAGTGAGTTCCTTTTCGCTCAAATTGGCAACTAGCTCTTCGGCGGTTTGCCCGGTTGAGGTGTCCATGCGCATGTCCAGCGGCGCATCAAAGCTGTAGGCGAAACCGCGCTCAGGGCTGTCGATCTGCATTGAAGAAACACCCAAATCCATCAGCACCGCCTGAACTTCGGAAAAACCAAAGCTTGAGACGGCCTGCTGAATCTGGTCGTAGGTGCCGTGGAAAAAGTGAACCCGACCTTCAAATTTAGCTAACCGCTTTTGCGCTTTAGCAAGCGCTAATTGGTCGCGATCAATGCCAATCAAAGTTAGAGATGGAAAGGCATTCAAAAAGGCCTCGGCGTGACCGCCGAGACCTAAGGTGCAATCCACCAGCACCGCTTCGCTTTCTAGGCTTGGAGCCAAAAGTTCGAGGCTACGCTCAAGCATGACCGGTTGGTGAAGTGATTCTAGATTTTCTTGTTCCATGGGGTTCTAGGTCCCCAGCTGCCTGGATATTTGGAAACTGACATCGGGGAAGAGTGTCAGTGGCCAATAGCCAGGCGCTGGGTTTAAAAAAGACCTGGAATCACCTCCTCAGATATTTCTGAGAAGTTGTTCTCCTGGCTTGCCAGGTAGTCATTCCAAGCGCTGGCATCCCAAATCTCAGCTCGGGATCCAACACCCACAACGACCAAATCTTTGCCTAAGCCGGCATACTGCCTAAGCGCCTGTGGAATGGTTACTCTCCCCTGTTTGTCAGGGATTTCATCTGAGGCGCCTGCCAAGAAAACTCTTAGGTAGTCTCTGGCTTGCTTGGAAGTAATCGGAGCCTGACGAATGTTCTCGTTGATTGCTTCGAATTCCTTTGAAGAAAAAACATAGAGGCAGCGGTCTTGGCCTTTGGTGAGAACCAGTCCGGCAGCGAGTTCATCGCGGAATTTAGCGGGAAGAATTACTCGGTTCTTCTCATCTAGCTTTGGGGCGTGAGTGCCTAGAAGCATCTTCATCCCCTTCCCCGAGAATTTGGCAGCTTAGCCGATTTCCTCCACTATACACCACTTTGCCCCACTTTAGCCTCAAAATTAGGGAAAATCTTCTATCGGGCGTGTTGCACCTTTAAATAGCAAAGACCCCCTTTCGGAGGTCTTTATAGGTCTCTATTGGGGCTTTACTGTCCGCCCTGGCGACGATCCCAGCGATCTTCAAAGAAATTGCGTCCTGGTGCCGATCCAGTGGGTCCCTTTGGGATACCAATTTCGGGAACTTGGAGGTTTGAGGTGGCAAGCACCAGCCCGCCAAGCATTACCAAAAATCCCACCACTCCGATTGGGATAAATTGCAGAATAACTGCGGTGACCAGCACGCCAAGCCCAATAATCGTCAGTAGCACCCCACCGATAAGGCGAGCGGCCGGATTTCCAACCCGCTGTGCCTTTCTGGCCAGATCGGTTTCGTTTTCGAGCAGGCCGCGCTCTAGCTCTTCGAGGAGCTTTTGTTCGCGCTCTGATAGGCCCATTTGGTCCTCCGTGTTTGGTTGCGATTAAGTCTAATCCGCTAGTGCTTATTAGGCTATTGCTGTGAGCGAATCGGAATCTTTACTCAAATTAGTCCAAGAGCATTTGGACGATTTTTGTTCCAAACAAAAGGCTGATTTTGCAGCCATTTCCGACGATCTGGAACCACTGGTGGATTACACCCAGACCCTACTGCAGGGCGGAAAGCGCTTTCGGGCACTTTTTTGCTACTGGTCCTGGGTTGGTCACCTAGCCACTACCCCACCTCAATCAGCCGCTCAGAAGGCAGCCTCGGCCGAGGCCATGGTGGGAATCGGCGCAGCATTAGAGATGTTCCACGCCGCCGCCCTAGTTCACGATGATCTGCTTGATCAATCCGATACCCGAAGAGGCCAACCGGCAGTTCACAAAAGGTTTGAATCGCTGCATTCGAATTCCAATTGGGCTGGCTCGCCAGAGCGCTTCGGAATTGCCGGCTCGGTGCTAGTTGGCGATCTGATGCTGGGTTGGAGTAGTGAAATATTCGGTCAAGCACTTCTTGGTTCTCCAAACAATGAAATCTCAGCCTCCTGCCGCGATGAATTTAGCAAGATGCGGGTCGAGGTGATGGCTGGGCAATATCTCGACATCGTTGAGGAAAATGCCGCCATCACCAGAGCGGTGGAAGACGCGGTAGGCAGAGCCAATAATGTCATTCTGTATAAGAGTGCCAAGTACTCGATTGAGGCTCCACTTTTGATTGGAGCTGCCTTCGCTGGTGCCAACGAGGATCAACTTCGTGCAATTTCAGCCTTTGGTGTTCCACTTGGTATGGCATTTCAATTGCGCGATGATGTGCTCGGTGTTTTCGGTGATCCCGCCATTACCGGCAAGCCAGCTGGGGATGACCTAAGAGAAGGCAAGCGAACCGTTTTAGTTGGTTACACCCGAGCATCGCTATCAAACTCGGTTGGAAGATTATTCGATGAGATGCTCTCTTCGCGCGAACTAACCGATGAGCAAGTTGGCTTTTTGCAGCAGACCATCATTGGTTCTGGTGCCCTGGATAAAGTTGAGCGCACCATCACGGCACTTTCAGATCAGGCCATGGAAGCGCTAGCTCGAATTCAAATTGATTCCCAAGCCATGGCAAATTTGCGCACCATGGCTGAGAAAGTTATCCACCGCTCGGCTTAGAGATCCACCATCTGAGCCAGTCTTCTAACTGGCGCTTTCCTACCCTGCAGTAGCGATGCAATTGGGGTCGAACCCAAAACATCAGATGGCGTATAAAGCCAAGAAATCGCTTCATCCAAGGTGTATCCCGAATCCAAAAGCAAAATTATGGTTCCCCGAAGCGAAGGTAGTGGCTCGCCATCAATAATCAGCTCGGCAGGAATCATCAGCTTGCCATCGCGCCTTAGGGCAATCAGGTTGTGTTCTTCAATTAGCCGCTTGACCTTGCCTGGGCTTATGGCCAATTGCTCTGCCGCTTGGTCGATAGTTAGAAAATTGGAAATCTCATCGATTGGATTAATCACGCTACAAGATTGCCACACCTTGGCCCTTCACGGAATAACGGAGTTGGCCGTGTGAACATAGAAGATGCCTATGGAAAGCCCGAGAAACAAAAAGCCAAAGAAGTTGGCTTTACTTTCCGTGCCGCTGGCAATCGCCTCCCCCGCCCTTGCCGACTTACCAGCGACTGCCAGCCAGCTGGAACAATCAGCTAATCCCTCTGATGCTCCGCTTTCCCCAGTTGGCACATCTTCAGAACCAATTACCTCCCAGATTCCCACCATTGCCCCAAAGCCACAGACCTACAAGGTGAAATCCGGCGACACAGTGACAAAAATTGCCAAACGCTTTGGCCTCTCGGTTTCCAAACTTGCCAGATTGAATAATCTTGGCCCAACCTCGCTAATTCGAGTTGGCCAGGTGCTAAGGCTTAGTGGCGCTGCGACGCCGAAAAAAGTAGAAAGTTACAAAGTTCGTTCTGGTGACACCCTTAGCAAAATTGCTGCCAAACACTCTTTGAGCCTTGAGCAGCTAGTGGCCCTAAACCGAATTTCTACCTCAACCATCATTTATCCCGGTCAGGTGCTTAGGGTTGCAAAAATTGTTCCGGCTTCCGCTCCGGTCGCTAACCCCGAGAGCTATCAAGTGGTAGCTGGTGACTCCCTGGAGTCGATTGCAAAGAAATTTTCGCTGTCGGTTAGCGAACTTAGAAAATTCAACTCCTTAGCGAAATCATCCATCATCTATGTCGGTCAGCTTCTACTGCTTTCGCAACCGGCCGACCTACCACCAACTTCCGTGCCAGCACCAGAAAACACAAATCCAATTTCGGCGAGCCCGCTAAGCGATGAGATTTCCAACCAAGATCCGATGCGCCCAGTTGGGGTTTGCACCATCCACGGCTATCACCTTGTTAGAAGCGGTGAAAGCGTTAGCAAAATTGCAGCGGTCTACGGAGTCAGCACACAATCGGTCCTTACTGCAAATAATCTCTCTTGGTCATCAACCATCTTCGTTGGCCAGCAGTTAACAATCCCGGGAGTGCACGAGATACTCTCCTGTCCATCGCTCACTAAGTTGACTTCGGAGATGGAGCAAAATGCCCAAGTGATTTATCGGGTTGGTAAATCACTCGGGGTAAGTGATTTCGGAATTGCAATTGCCCTAGCAACTGCGATGCAAGAATCGACACTTCGGAACATCGACTACGGCGATAGAGATTCCTTAGGACTTTTTCAGCAACGGCCATCTCAGGGTTGGGGAACCTCCGAGCAAATCATGGACCCGGAATATTCGGCTCGAGCTTTTTTCGGTGGGCCTTCATCGCCATTGGTCGGAAAAATCCGAGGACTACTTGATATCAAAAACTGGCAGAGTATGACGCTGAGCCAGGCAGCTCAGGCGGTTCAGATTTCGGCATTTCCAGATGCCTATCAGAAGTGGGAACTCTCGGCCTGGTCTTGGATTGATCAACTGAAATCAAGCAATGGCTAATTTAGTTTCTAAACTGATTTCAAATCGCTATCTGGTTAATTCGCTTATTGCTAGTGGCGGTATGGCTAGTGTTTACCTGGCTCAAGATCAAGTGCTTGAGAGGACCGTCGCTCTCAAGGTAATTCACCCCCACCTGGCAGCCGACAAATCTTTTGTGGATAAGTTTCGCCGGGAAGCTAAAGTTGCGGCCCGCCTCTCCCACCCAAACTTGGTCAACGTCTTTGATCAGGGCCAAGATGGCGAAATCATTTTCTTGGTCATGGAATATGTTCCAGGAATCACTCTGCGGGATGCACTAAGAGATTTTGGTTCGCTTGAAGCTAGCCGTGCGTTAGAAATCATCGAACCACTTTCAGCTGGGTTGGCCGCCGCTCACAACGCCGGAATCTTGCATCGCGATCTAAAGCCCGAGAATGTCTTTTTATCCGACGATGGAACCGTAAAGCTCGGCGATTTTGGTTTGGCGAGGGACATTTCGCAAAATACCCAAACTGGATCAGTAGTTGGAACGGTTGCCTATCTCTCCCCCGAGCTGGTAACCCGCGGAGCCGCCGATGCCCGAAGTGATATCTATTCGCTCGGGGTAATGCTTTTTGAACTGCTTACCGGTTCGCAACCCTTCCAAGGCGAGCAAGCGGTTCAAATCGCCTACCAGCACGCCAACGACAACGTTCCGGCACCTTCTATTTCCAACCCAGCGGTGCCAGAGCTGCTGGATGAAATTGTGCTCTGGTGCACTTCTCGGAACCCTTCCCACCGTCCTGCCAATGCGGCGGCACTGCTTCCCGTAATTCGAAGAGCACGGGTGGATATCGAACGCGGTCAAACCACATCGCTTGGAGAAATTGCCAAGACCATGAGAATCGACTTGGATTCCGATTCCGATGCTCCGCTAACCCAAGCATTCAAAACCGAGGTGCTGAGCGATATCAGCTCACAACCCGTTGATGACCGCTCACAATATGCTCTAAAACTTGAGCGAGCCAGTCGCCGAAGCGGCAGATTCCTAATCGTCATAACCCTCCTGGTGCTATTTGTATCTTCCGGAGCTGGCTGGTGGTTCAGCTCTGGACCCGGTGGGCTAAGTCTGATTCCGAATCTAGAGGGACGGGAGGAAAGCGTAGCGCGAGAAATACTGGAGCCGGTTGGTTTCAATGTCGCCATCAAGACCGAATCAAGTGGCCTGATTCCAACTGGCAAAATAATCCGCAGTGAGCCCCCCTTTGGCAACAGGGTTTTCAAATCCTCCACCATAACCCTCTTTGTCTCCTCTGGCCCCAAGCAGGTCACGGTGCCAGACTATGCAGGATTGAATTTGGATCAAATGCGCTCTTCGCTTGCCGAAGCCTCTTTGCAAGAGGGGCTAGTTGAATACTTTTTCACCGATACCCCGAAAGACAAAGTTTTCAATCTGACCAAACCGGTTGGTGATCAAATCAACCAAGATAGCCAGGTGGGAATCTGGGTATCGCTTGGGCCGCTTCCGGATGTCAAAGGTCTGAGCCGCGAAGAGGCTTTGAATCAACTTGCCGGTTTAGAAATTGAAATTACCGAAAAGGAAATTTTCAACAACGAAATTCCCGCCGGGACTGTGATCAGCTTGGTTCCTTCCAAGCAGCCCCTTCCAGAGGGCGGAGCAGTTAGATTGGAAATTTCCAAGGGTCCAGAGATTGTAAAAGTTCCAAATGTTGTTGGCGAGACCATAGCGGCAGCCAAGAATTTGCTGGAGTCGCTTGGTTTCAAAGTGGTGATTGATACCAATCAGCTATCCAGTAATTTTGGAATCGCCAAGGTGAAAAAACAGAACCCTGGAAGCGGCGTTGAACTTCGCTATGGCGATAGCGTGACGATTATTTCGCGCTAGCGCTTGGCCAATTCTTCGGAAACCAAAAAGGCCAGCTCCAAAGACTGCATATGATTCAGTCTTGGATCGCAAAGCGATTCGTAGCGCTCTTCCAAGGTTGCCTCATCAATCATTTCGGATCCACCTAAACACTCGGCAACATCGTCTCCGGTTAGCTCAACGTGAATTCCACCTGGGAAGGTTCCGAGTGCCTTGTGAACTTCGAAGAAGCCGGCGACTTCGTTCATAACGTCTTCAAACCGTCGCGACTTATAACCATTTTTAGTTGTTATGCCATTGCCGTGCATTGGGTCGGTAATCCAAAGTGGATTAGCGTCGGAGTTCTTAACTGCTTCAACCAGTTTTGGTAACTGATCGCGAATCTGATCAGCTCCCATTCTTGTGATGAAGGTAAGTCTTCCCGCCTCACGGGTTGGATCCAATTTCTCAATCAGCTCCAGAACATCGGAAACTTCGGTCTTTGGGCCAAGCTTCACACCAAGTGGGTTTCTAACTCTTGATAGAAAATCAATGTGTGCGCCATCGAGTTGCCTAGTGCGCTCACCAATCCATAAAAAGTGTCCGGAGGTGTCGTAGGGCAATCCGGTCCTGGAATCGATTCGAGTTAGCGGCCGTTCGTAATCAAATAGCAACGCCTCGTGCGATACGTAAAACTCAGTTGAGCGAAGTCCTTCGAAGTCCGCTCCGCAGGCATCCATAAAGCGAATCGCTCTATCGATCTCACCGGCCAACTGCTCGTAGCGAGCGTTGGCTGGGTTATCGGTAAAACCCTTATTCCATTCGTGAACTGACCGTAGGTCGGCGAAGCCACCGGTTGTGAAGGCACGAATCAGGTTTAGCGTGGAAGCTGAAGTGTGATATGCCTGCACCATGCGATTGGGGTCGGTGGCGCGAGAGCTTTCTGTGAAGTCATAGCCATTAACTGCATCTCCCCGGTAGGCAGGCAGGGTTATATCTCCCCGAGTTTCGGTATCGGATGATCTTGGCTTGGCAAACTGTCCGGCCATACGGCCCATTTTGATTACCGGAAGTGATGATCCATACATCAACACAACGGCCATCTGAAGGACGGTTTTGACTCGGTTGCGAATTCGATCGGCGGTGGCATCAACAAAGGTCTCGGCACAATCGCCACCTTGCAACAAGAATGCTTTACCTTGGGCGGCTGCGGCTAGACGAGTGCGGAGGGTGTCTACCTCACCGGCAAAAACCAGCGGGGGTAGTTTTGCCAGCTCATCCCGAGCTGACTGCAATTTAGCCTCATCGGTCCATGTTGGTTGCTGAGCTGCATTGAGGGTTCGGTAATTATCTAACCCCGCCAAAACCTTTGGATCGGCTTGCACTACTGCTTCTTTCATCTATCCCTACCTGGCGAGCGCAGCTCGCCGTTCCTTTACCGTCGAGGCATACTGATCGACATATTCCTGGCCGCTGATTTTCATAAGTTCATACATGATTTCGTCAGTTACCGCCCTAAGCACAATGCGATCACCTTCCATGCCATCGAAGCGGGAGAAATCTAGGGGCTTGCCATAAACGATTCCGACTCTGCGAACTCGAGGAAGCCTTTTCCCAATCGGTTGCACCTTCTCGGTATCAATCATGGCAACCGGAATAACCGGAACTTTTGCTTCCAGCACCATTCGAGCGATACCGGTTCTCCCTCGATACAACCTGCCATCGGGAGATCTAGTTCCCTCCGGATAAATTCCAAGCAATTGACCCTGCTCTAGTACACCCAATCCGGTGTTTAGGGCAGCCTCCGATGCCTTACCGCCGGATCGATCAATTGGAAGCTGACCGGTTGCTAAAAAGAACCAGCGCACCAGAGCGCCTTTTATACCCTTGCCGGTGAAGTATTCACTCTTTGCCAAAAACACCACCGGTCTTGGGCACTGCAAAGGTAAAAAGATGGAATCCGAAAACGAGAGGTGATTGCTTGCCAAGATGGCGGCTCCGGTTTGCGGAAGATTTTCAATCCCTCGCACCCAGGGGCGAAAGATAAATCTGAGCAGCGGACCCAAAAAGAAGTTCTTCAGAATGAAGTAAGCCATCTGAAACCCTTCCCTATTTTCCTCAAAAACTTAAGTTTAGCCAAAGCGCAGCCGCGCTAAATCAGCTGCTCCAATCAGCCCAGCCTGATTCAGATACTTGGCCGAAACCACCTGAATCTCGGGCCGAAAACCCTTGGCCGGCAAATTTCGAAGGGTTGCTTCGCGAATCGGTTTGAGCAACACTTCACCGGCAGCACTCACTCCGCCGCCAATTACCGCAAGCTGTGGATCAAGCACCGGAACAAATATTGCTCCAATTGACAATCCCAAATATTCGGCTAGTCGATTTACCAATCCCACTGCCCCGTCATCGCCTTCCAAGATTGCCTGGTAGACCCGCTCGCCGCTTAGCTCGCCATCTTGTTCTTGAAGTTCGCGCAGCCTCTTACCCTTTGGGTCATTGGAAGAGGCAAGCTCTCTGGCGCTTTTTAGTAGCGCGGTCCCGGAAGCATAAGTTTCTAGACAGCCCTTTAGACCGCAGCCACAAAGATTCCCGCCTGGCTCAACCAACACGTGTCCGAGCTCACCGGCAATTCCAAATCCACCCTGAATTAGGTTTCCGCCCGTGATTACCGCGCCACCCACTCCGGTTCCGATTGTCAACATGATCATGCTGGAGACATCTTTGCCGGCACCGAATTGAAACTCGGCCCAACCGGCAGCGTTGGCATCATTTTCTAGCAGCACTGGAACCTCGACCTTGGTAGCAATTAGTTTTTTAAGTGGCTCATTGCGCCAGGCGGCGATATTGGGGGCGTGATACATGATTTCTCGATCGGCACTTAGAAACCCCGCTGCCGCCACCCCAGCCCCAACCACCTTCTCGCCCTTGGCGAGCTGGTTGATAAGCGAAACTATGGCCTCAACCATAGCCGCAGAGCTATCAATTGGCGATGGAACCTTCAGTTCCCGCAGCACCTCACCGGTTGAATCGACCAAAGCACCGGCAATTTTGGTGCCGCCAATGTCGATACCAATGGAATACATCTGGGGCCAATCTGTTGAATTGAATAAATTGGAGTTTACCTTGGCCGGAGAGCCCTCGTCACCCCAATCTAGGCAGATTATTCGCTTGTCTCAGCGACTATAGTTGTCAAAAACCGAGCGTTAAGGAGAGAACAATGAAGTCCTACGAACTACCGCCCCTGGTTGAATCCGCCAGCAACGAAAACATTACCGACCTGCTGGTTCAGCGAGTGAAGAAGACTCCAAATATTGCCCTTTTTGCCAGGGAAGAAACTCCAGGCAACTGGGTTCCAGTCACCGCTCACAGCTTCTTGGAGCAAGTCCAAGACCTAGCTCGAGGCTTTATCGCAGCCGGTATCAAGCCTGGCGACGCAGTCGCCCTGATGAGTCGAACCCGCTACGAGTGGACACTGATTGACTTTGCACTCTGGTTCTCCGGTGCAGTCTCGGTGCCAATTTATGAAACCAGCGCACCAGCCCAAATTGAATGGGTGCTCTCAAACTCCGACGCCGTCGCGCTGATCGTTGAAAACGGCGAACACATTGACCGCTACGAGAAAATCAAAGCCGGTGCTCCAGCCGTTAAGCAAGTTTGGCGATTGGACGATGACTCGCTATTCAAGCTGGTTGCCAAGGGTAAAGATGTATCGCTAGATGATGTTGAAAGAGCTCGCACCTCGAGAGCGCTAAATGACCTAGCCACAATTATTTACACCTCGGGAACCACCGGAAAGCCCAAGGGTTGCGAACTGACTCACCGCGGATTCGTAGATCTATCTAAAAACGCCCAACTGGAATTGCCTCAGGTGGTCAAAGAAGGTCACGCCACACTGCTATTCCTACCGTTGGCACACGTCTTTGCCAGATTCATCTCGGTGCTCTGCGTTCACGCCGGCATCAAAGTTGGACATCAGCCAGACACCAAGAACGTCGCTCCTGCGATGCAGAGCTTCCACCCCGATTTCCTCTTGGCGGTGCCAAGAGTATTCGAGAAGGTATACAACTCCGCCGAGCAAAAAGCCGAGGCCGGTGGCAAAGGAAAGATTTTCCGCACCGCAGTGCAGGCCGGAATCGACTACTCAAGAGCCCTTGACACTCCGAAGGGTCCATCGCTCGGTCAAAAACTCAAGCACAAGGTTTTCGATGCTCTTGTTTTCAAGAAACTTCGCGAGGCCATGGGTGGACAGGTGAAGTATGCGGTATCCGGTGGTGCTCCCCTTGGTGAGCGCCTCGGACACTTCTATCGAGCAATCGGATTGATCGTGCTCGAAGGCTATGGCCTCACCGAGACCACTGCCCCAGCCATGATTGGAAGAGTTGACGATGCCAAGATTGGCAAGGTTGGTCGGGTGCTTCCAGGATGCGGTGTGAAGATCGCCGACGACGGAGAAATTCTGCTGAAGGGTTCCAACGTGCTTCGCGGTTACTGGAAGAACCCAGAGGCAACTGCCGCCACCATGGAAGGTGAATGGTTCAAAACTGGTGACATCGGCGAGTTGGATGATGAGGGATTCATCTCCATCACCGGTCGCAAGAAGGAGCTGATTGTTACAGCAGGTGGTAAAAACGTTGCCCCTGCCGCCTTGGAAGATCCACTAAGAGCCAGCCCAATCATTGGCCAGGCCGTCGTTATTGGTGACCAGCGTCCATTTGTTGCAGCACTACTTTCCTTGGACCCAGAAATGCTTCCAACCTGGCTAAGCAACAACGGGGAAAAGGGAGATATGACCCTGGCCCAGGCAGCTAAGAACCCAACGGTTTTGAAAGAGCTGCAAAAGTCAGTCGATGAAGTGAACAAGACGGTTTCCAATGCCGAAGCAATCAAAAAGTTTGCTGTTATTGAAAGTGAACTTAGCGAAGAATCAGGTCACCTAACCCCTTCACTCAAGATCAAGCGTGAGATTGTGCTTCGCGATTTCCAACCGGTAATTGAGGATATCTACGGCGGTGCTCCAACCACCTCGGAGGCAGTGAAGCTAGAGGATTAGAACCAGCTAGTTTGGCGCAGGGCGGCCATGGCCGCTCTGCGCTTTTCTTTCTCTAGACGATCTATATAGGTCAGACCTTCTAAGTGATCAATTTCATGCTGCATAACTTGGGCCAGTAATCCCTCCGACCAAAACTCGACCTGCTCGCCTGAAATAAGTTGTCCCCGAACTAAAACTTTTTCAAACCTTGGCGTCT